>NZ_VDGL01000010.1:0-62738 GCF_006228115.1 Halomonas sp. BL6
CGCGGTCGGCCCCTAGCGCCAGCGCGGTGCGCAGCTGCTCTTGGGCGGCCTTGGGGCCGACCGTGACGGCCACGACGTCGGTGGCCACGCCCTGCTCTTTCAGGCGCACCGCCTCTTCCACGGCAATTTCGCAGAAGGGGTTCATGGCCATTTTGACGTTGGTAAGGTCCACATCGGAGTGGTCCGCTTTGACGCGGATTTTGACGTTGTAGTCGATGACGCGTTTCACCGCGACGAGGATTTTCATAAGGCATGCTCCAGCGATTGAACCATCAGCTTCTTAACCTGAATTCCGCATAGTAAAATAATATTTCACTTTATAAAAAGCACAATAAAAAAACGCCTGCCAAAGGTCAAGCGTTTCATGCTATCTACCGCCTTAGAACGGCGACCAACCAAACCATAATGCCAACAGGGGGATCACTGTGATCAAAAAGCGCCCGTTCCAACGGTAGCCAATGCGAGTGGCAGGCACGCGGGTAAAGCGCGACAGAATCAGCATCGACGCCGTCATGGGCGACGACATCAGCGCCAGCGCCCAGCCTACCATCAAAGAGGCCCCGATCAGCGCAGGCGTTAGCCCCTCGATGCCCAGCGTGGGGAGTAACCCCACCAACAGCGTCACCGTGACAATCGGATTGACGCCTATTTGCGCCAACCCCACCACCATCAGCATGGCCAACACCGCATTGAACGCGCCTAACGGGCCAAGCACTGCCAATAGTGGCGCGAGCTGCTGAGTATCCACCAAGCCCACACATACATGCCCCAAATAACCAGCCGCTCCCAGCACCACGATTTCATTGGCGCTAGGCGACAGCAACCAAGGGAGCTGACGATGGACCGTCGTTATGGCGGCAGGCAATCCACCATAGCCTAGCCTGCGACGCTGCAAAGCCAGCCATAAAAGCGCTCCGCTAGGTGCGCCCAGCAGCGCGGCAATGGGTAGTCGTACATCCAGCAGCCACGCAATGGAAAACACCAGCGCGACAATGCCGATTAGCAAAAAGCTAAACTGCGCCAACGGGCGCAGCGACGGGGTGACATGGATTTTATTGGCGGGTGGATGCGGGCCAGTGACATAGTCCACCACCCAGCCCGCCATAAAAATCAGTGCGGCGGCCCCTAGAATATAGGGTGCCAACTGTGGCCAAGTGACCTGGGGAAGGCTGGACAGCACCACAGCCACCCCGATGCCCATGGGCGAGATCAGTGGTGCCAGCGAAAATCCACGCAGTAGCGCCAGCATCATACGTCGCTGGCGGGCCTGCTGTACCCAGGTGCGGCCCTGGGCGGCGCTCAGGGTATTGCTCTTTTCGATCATCGCGGCGAACAGGTTCAGCACGCCAATGTTCAGAATGATGCCAAACAGCGCCGAGCCCAGCGATAGGATCGGATAACGGCGGCTGGGGGGCTGCAACAGCATGCTCTGCCCACAGCGGCGCACTAGGCGGGAGCGGTAGGCAGGTAAACGCAGCATGCTGAGCGCCACCACGAAGGTGGCAAAAAAGGCAAAACGCCCGCTCGCCTCGAATAGCAGCTGGCCGAAGGTTGGCGAGCGCCATAGCGCGAGCAGCGTGAGAACGCCGGCAGCACACAGCAGTCCCTTGGCCATACGGGTGAGTTGACCTTTTAGGGTGGCCAAATAGAGCAGCAGCGCCACAACGCCTGCGGCTTGCCACGCAACGCTGCCACCGACTAAATGAATCAGCGTGGCAAGCGTCACCAGTAACAAACAGGAAACCCGCAGACGGGCTGGACTCACTCGCTAGGCTCCCTCAACTGCGGGTCGGGAGTACCTTGCGAGGATTCGCTGCCGCTACGGCGACGAAAAGAGCCTTCTCCCATAGCGACAAGGTTGCCCCGTTCATCCACGATCTCACCGCTGGTCATGAAGGTTTTTTGCCCGCCGCCGCGCAGCGTGCCCGTCGCCCGCAACACGCCTTGCCGAGCAGGGCCCACGAAGGTGGTCGTTAGTGATAGCGTCATCCCGCGACGAATATTCCCCGGCACATCGCAGTGCAGGCCCGCCAAGCTTAGGGCGCTATCCAGCATCGAGGCCAGCACACCGCCGTGTACATTGCCGCTGCGGTTCAGGTGCTTGGGCTCGATGGTGAGCTCCACCACCGCGCGCCCCTCTTCCCACTCCACGACGTGCATGCCCAGCAATTCGTGATAGCCCATCAGCGCCTGGGGCGTGGTTGAGCCGCCGTTGCTGTCTACGCCGCTCATAAAGCGCTCTCCCCTTGGGCCAGGTCGCGCAGTCGACCCTTGAGAATCTTACCGCTGGCGGTGGAAGGCAGCGCATCCATGAAGACGATCTGGGTAGGCCGCTTATAGGGTGCCAGCCGTTCGGCAATGAAGGCTTTGAGCTCTGCCAACTCGACGTCGATGCCCGGCTCACACTGTACGAACGCCACCACCTCCTCATTGCCTGCCACCTGCCGCCCCACCACAGCGGTCAAGGTGACTGCCGGGTGCTCGTTGATCACCGCCTCCACATCCGGTGGGTAGATATTAAAGCCCGAGCGAATGATCAGCTCTTTACTACGGCCCACGATATAGAGCTGATCGTCGTGATCCAGCTTGGCGATATCGCCCGTATTGAGCCAGCCATCTTCCGACAAGGTAGCGCGGGTGGCGTCCGGCTGGCGGAAGTAGCCCTTCATGATATTGGGGCCACGCACCCACAGCTCGCCCACCTCATCGCCCGCTTTTTCTGACGTGCCGCTGCTACCTAAGGGTTCCAGCCGATACTCCAACAACGGCAGCACGCGGCCTACGGTGCTGCTCTGATGACGATCATCGATGCGGGTTTGGCTAATCGTTGGGCTGGCTTCGGTGAGGCCGTAGCCATTATGAAGCGTTAACCCAAAGACGGCTTCCACGCGGGTTTTGGTATCGCTATCCAGCGGCGAGCCGCCTGCCGACATATAGATAAGCGCGGGTGCTTCTAATGCACGCTGCTCACGCTTCAAATACTCCAGGGCGCGAGCGTACATGGCGGGCACGCCCTGAAGCACGGTAATGCGCTCCTCTTTGAGCGTTGCCAGCAGCTGTGCCGCATCGAAGCGAGGGACGGTATAGAGACAAGCGCCGTTATAAAGCGAGCCCATGCAAACCGATGAGAGGCCGAACACATGGGACATGGGCAGCACGCCGTACACCCGCTGCCCTTCACTCAAATGGCGCATGCCACCAGAAATAGAAGCGATATAGAGAATGCCGCGATGGGTGAGCATCACGCCTTTCGGTGTGCCGGTGGTGCCTGAGGTGTAGATCATCGCGGCGACCTGCTCGGCACCGCTGGCGTGAACGGGCTCAGGTTCGCTCTCGAAAAGCGGTGAAATCGCTAGGCCGCCGAGCTGCGGATGCTGGTAGCGATCGGCCGCATGGCGCTCGGCGTGCTGGCTCGCCTCTTGAGAGGCTTCGCAGGTGTAAAACACCCGGCGCGGTAGGCAGTTGCCCTGGATCAAATCCACTTCCTGAGCGGAGAGTCGCGAATTGACAATCGCGACCCAAACGTCCATTTCACTAGCGGCCAACAGCAGTACCACCAGGGCACGACAGTTTTCACTGACCGTCATAATACGATCGCCGGGCCGTACGCCGAGATTGGCTAACCAATCGCAGGCAGCGTAGACCTCTTGCCCCAGTTCGGCGTAGCTCCAGCGAATACTGCCATCCACCAGCGCGGGATGATCCGCTAAACGTTTCGCATTTTCCAGCACGCGGGTGCTCAAGCGCTCGGGGAGTTCTGCTAACAGCTCGCTAGCCAGACGGCCAAAAATCATCTCGTCTGGCGCTTGATAAGGAACCGACAGAGCCATTAGGACGCCTCCCGCACCATGTTCCGGGCAATCACCAGCTGCTGAATTTGTGTGGTTCCTTCGTAAATACGGAACAAACGCACGTCCCGGTAGAAGCGCTCAACGGCGTATTCTGACATGTAGCCCGCACCGCCGTGCACCTGCACGGCGCGATCCGCGACGCGGCCGACCATTTCGGCGCAGAACAGCTTGCAGCAGGAGGCCAGTGTTGAGACGTTTTCGCCATCATCCTTACGCCGTGCGGCATCCATCACCATGGTTTTGCCTGCGTAGGCTTCGGTTTTGCTATCGGCCAGCATGGCCTGCACCAGCTGATGCTCCGCCAGCGGCGCACCGAACTGCTTACGCTCCATGGTGTAGCGCAGCGACTCGTCGACCAAGCGCTCGGCCACGCCCACACACACCGCAGAGATATGCAGGCGGCCACGATCCAGCACCTTCATGGCGGTTTTAAAGCCTTGTCCCTCTTTGCCGCCAATGATGTTGTCAGCCGGTACGCGACAGTTATCGAAGATGATGTCGCAGGTATGTGCGCCCTTTTGGCCCATTTTGTTATCCACCGGGCCGCGGATCAGCCCCGGCGTGCTGCCTTCGACGATAAAAGCAGAGATACCGCCCGCGCCTTTGTTGTCGGGGTCGGTACGCGCCATCACGGTGAACAGGTCGGCTTCTGGGCCGTTGGTGATATAGCGCTTAGTGCCATTCAACACGTAGTAGTCGCCATCGCGCACGGCGGTGGTGCGCAAGCTAGCCGCATCGGAGCCAGAGTCCGGTTCGGTCAAGCAGAACGAGCTGAGAATCTCGCCAGTGGCCAAGCGCGGCACGTATTTGGCTTTCTGCTCGTCAGTGCCATCGATCAAGATCCCCTGAGCGCCGATGCCGTTGTTGGTACCGAATACCGAGCGGAACGCGGGAGACGTTTTGCCAATCTCCATGGCGACCAACGCTTCTTCTTCCATGGTGAGCCCTAACCCGCCGTACTCTTCAGGAATGGATAGCCCAAACAACCCCATCTCCTTCATTTCCGACAAAATTTCGGCGGGCACTGCATCCTCTTCGGCCAGCCGCGCCTCATTGGGAATCAAACGCTCCCGGACGAAGCGGGCAATGGTATCAACCAACTGATTCAACAGTTCGGGATCACGGATCATAACGGCTCCTGGTGGCAACGATATTTTTATGGTTGGCGTTCGCGCGGGCAGTGAGGCCTGCCATAGTTCTGCATGGCGAAACTAGCGTTCATTCTCTTGTCAGGCACTTTTGCATAGCCTAGGATGGCAGTCAATAAACGAAATGCTATTTTGCAATGCAGAATAAAAACACTAGCAGCGAGGATGTTGACCTATGGCTTATGACGCAGTCGCCCATTCATTCAAAACGCTTGGTATCGTCGGCACGGGAGCCATGGGGAGAGGCATTGCCCAGCTCGCCGCGCAGGCAGGCCTCGACGTCATGCTATTCGATGTCAAAGACGGCGCGGTGGCGGAAGCGACTGCCTTTATTCATGGGTTATGGCAGCGCAGCGCCGACAAGCAGCGTATTACCCAAGCCCAAGCCGAGCAGTACGGAGAGCGATTGATCGAAGCCCACGACCTGGCCGCCCTCGCCCCCTGCGATATCGTCGTCGAAGCGATTATCGAGAAGCTGGAAGCCAAACAGGGGCTGTTTAGCGATTTAGAGGGCATCGTGCGTCAGGATACCGTGCTCGCCACCAACACCTCCTCGCTCTCCGTGACCGCCATTGCCACCGCCTGCCAGCACCCGGAGCGGGTGATTGGTTTTCACTTCTTCAACCCCGTTCCGCTAATGAAGATTGTGGAGGTAATTCCAGGGTTACGTACCGCTTACGATGTCACCCAGCGGGTCGATGCCTTGGGTACTGCGATGGGCCACTTCACGGCCCAGGCCACTGACACGCCCGGGTTTCTGGTCAATCACGCCGGGCGCGCCTTCGGTACTGAAGCGTTGCGCATTTTGAGTGAGAGCGTAGCCGACCCCGCTACCATCGACCGCATCATGGTGGATCAAGGTGGTTTTCGAATGGGGCCGTTTACCCTGCTGGACCTGACGGGCCTGGATGTTTCCCATGCGGTGATGGAGTCGGTGTACCACCAATATTACGAAGAGCCGCGCTTTCGCCCGTCACCCCTCACCCGCCAGCGGCTCTCAGCAGGCTTGCTGGGACGCAAAACCGGTGAAGGCTTTTATCGCTACGTGAATGGCCAGCAACAGATGCCGGAAGAACCCGCCATTGCGTCGACCCCACCTTGCCCCGTGTGGATCAGCCAAGACGACCCGGGTAGCGCCACGCAGCTTGCCGAATTGGTTACCACAGCGGGCTGGCCACTAGAAAGTGCGGCTCAGCCCTCTTCAGAGGCGCTGTGCCTGCTGACACCGTTGGGCGAAGACACCACTCAGTGCGCGCTGCGCCAAGGCTTGAATGCCGAGCAGTGCGTCGCGGTGGATATGCTGGCGGGGCTGGATAAACGCCGCAGCCTGATGGCCTCCCCCATTACCCGCCCCGATCTGATCGATGCCGCTGCCAGCCTATTGAATGCTGATGGCACCCCGGTCAGCACGCTTCAAGACAGCACCGGCTTTGTGCTGCAGCGGGTGGTGGCATGCATCGTCAATGTGGGCGCCGATATCGCTCAGCAAGGCGTCGCAGCCCCCGCCACCATCGATCGCGCGGTGGAGCTTGGCTTGGGCTACCCGTTTGGACCGCTGCACATGGGCGACCACTACGGCGCTTCGCGCATCCTGACCATTTTGAACAACCTATTGGAGGCCACCGGCGACCCTCGCTATCGCCCTAGCCCGTGGCTGCGCCGTCGCGCCGCGCTGGGTATGCCGCTGACCGACGGGCCAAGAGGCTGACACATCTCAGTGTCAAATACGGCTTACACGAACAAGGAGAATAACCATGCAAGACGCCTATATTTACGACGGATTACGCACCCCTTTTGGTCGCCATGGCGGCAGCCTGGCGGCCATTCGTCCGGATGAACTGCTGGGGCTGACGCTAAAAGCACTGGTAGCGCGTAATCCGTTTGCTCCAGAGAGCTATGAAGAGGTGTTGGCGGGCTGTACGAACCAAGCGGGGGAAGACTCCCGTAACGTGGCGCGTCATGGTGCGCTGCTGGCGGGCCTGCCGATTGAGGTGGCAGGCCAAACCGTCAACCGCCTGTGCGGCAGCGGCCTAGCCGCCATGATGGATGCCGCCCGCGCCGCTCGCTTAGGCGAGGGCGAGCTATTTTTGGCTGGCGGCGTGGAGTCCATGTCCCGCGCGCCTTACGTGCTGGGCAAGGCCGACTCCCCCTACGCGCGCAATCAACCGATGTTCGATACCGTGATCGGATCGCGCTTCCCTAACCCCTGGATCGCCAAGGAGTACGGCAGCCACAGCATGCCGGAAACTGCCGACAACATCGCCCACGACCTGAACATTGGCCGCGAAGCCAGCGATGCCTTTGCCGCCCGTTCGCAGGCGCGCTATGCCCAGGCGCTGGCAAACGGCTTTTATGATGGCGAAATGTTTGGCGTCGAAGTACCCCAAGGGCGCAAACAGCCGCCGCGGTTGGTAGATAAAGATGAACACCCGCGAGCTGAAAGCACCGAAGAGAAACTGGCCAAACTCGGTGCTCTATTCGAAGGCGGTGTCGTGACCGCAGGCAACGCCTCTGGTTTGAACGATGGGGCTGCCGCCCTGATCGTGGGCACGCGTGCGGCAGGCGAGCGGGCTGGGCTTGCGCCGCGAGCGCGTATCGTTGCCAGCGCCGTGGCGGGCGTTGCCCCACGCGTCATGGGCTTGGGGCCGGTACCCGCTTCGCAAAAAGCGCTGGCTCGGGCTGGCCTTTCGCTTGACCAGATGGACGTGATTGAAATCAACGAAGCCTTTGCCGTCCAGGTGTTGGGCTGCGTTCAACAGTTGGGGCTCTCCGCCGACGACCCGCGCTTGAATGCCAACGGCGGCGCGATTGCCATTGGCCATCCGCTGGGTGCCTCTGGGGCGCGCTTGGCCCTCACCGCGCTGCGCCAGCTAGAAGCCACCGGCGGCCGCTATGCGTTAGTCACCATGTGCATTGGCGTTGGCCAGGGCATTGCGACCATCATTGAGCGTCTGGACCGCTAACCCCGATAGCCACCCAACATAGCGGCGCTGCCAAACAGCGTCGCAGGCCAAGCGTTGACTAAGCTTCCTTTTCACGCTTTGCAACGCCCCAGCGCAGGTATGCGATACTTACCACTCAATGATTGATTAGCCGAGACGCTTGATGGAACCCACCGACGCCGCTGCCGATGAGCCGCAATCACCGGAAAAAGATCGCAACTTTGTCACCGCGCTCGCGCGTGGGCTAGAACTACTCCGTGCCTTTGGGACGGGTGAGGAGTACCTGGGCAATGCAGAGCTCTCGAATCGTACCCAAATCCCCCGCCCCACGGTGTCTCGGTTGACCTATACGCTGACCCAATTAGGCTACCTGCAGCATAACCGCCATTTGGAGAAGTACCGCCTTGGGCCGGGTGTGCTGGCATTGGGCTACCGCTTTCTGGCCAATATGGGCATTCGCGAAATTGCCCGTCCCCACTTACAGCACTTTGCCGACGCCACCGATTGTAATGTCAGCCTGGGCGGTGCCGACCGCAGCGACATGGTGTATCTGGAAACCTGTCACGGCCACGGGCCGCTGATCATTCGGCTAGATGTTGGCTCACGCCTACCGATTGCCACGTCAGCGATTGGCCGCGCTTGGCTGTGCGGGTTATCGGGTGAGCGCCGCCAGCAGGTGATGCAAGAGCTGGCTGCCTTTCACGGCAGCGATTGGCCCCGCCTGCAGGCTGGTATCGAGCAGAGTATGCGCGATTATGCCGAGTACGGCTTTTGCCTCTCCGAGCAGGATTGGCAGCGGGATATCAGCGCCGTTGCCATGCCGCTCATTTTAGAGGATGGTGCCGAAGTGATGGCCATCAACTGCGGCGGCTCTAGCCTGCGGTTGGATCATGACCGACTGGTCCATAACCTTGGGCCTCGACTCAAAGAGGTAGCTGCCAAAATCAAGCAGGAGCTGGCGCCCAAGTATCGTGCGTCACGTTAAGAAACGTCGTCTTTCCTTTCACTAACGCTCGTTTGATTGCATCATGGTCTTCACTGTCATGTGAACGCACTGAGGAGCAGGGATGCCAAACGAGTGGATCACTCAACAGGGTGAGGTCGTTACACTGGGTGGCGAGTGGACGCTACGCCACTATACCGAGCTAAAGCACGTCCTAAAGCGGCGCGAAGAACTAGGTTCGGCATCGCTATCACTGCCTGGCTTCGAAGCACTTGATACTGCCGGTGCGGCGCTGATCGTCGAGCTCTTAGGGATCGACAAAACCAAACAGGCTGCCAACGACCTACCCCACGCGCAGCAGATGTTACTGATTCGGATTGCCGAAGCCATGGAGGCTCCTGTCGAGAGCACGCGCACTCATTCCCATCGAATCACCGATGCGTTGGCATCGGTGGGCCGCCAAATGGTGGCCATGACAGTGCAACAGCGGCAGCTATTGGCGTTCATCGGCTTGGTCTTGGCGACGTTTGCTTCGCTGCTGTTTCGCCCCCGCCATTGGCGTATGACCGCCACCGTTGCTCATGTTCAGCAAAGTGGTTTGAATGCAGTGCCTATCGTTGCGCTACTTACCTTCATGGTGGGGGCCGTGGTGGCCTTTCTTGGGGCGACCGTGTTGGAAGATTTCGGCGCCACGGTGTATACCATTGACCTGGTGGCGTTCTCCTTTCTGCGTGAGTTCGGCGTGCTGCTAGCCGCCATTCTTTTGGCAGGTCGCACCGCCAGCGCCTTTACTGCCCAGCTCGGTGCGATGAAATCCAATGAAGAGATCGATGCCCTGAAGACACTTGGGCTAGATCCTATCGAGCTGCTCGTGCTTCCTCGGGTGATGGCGCTGTTGATTAGCCTGCCGCTCCTGGCGTTTGTCGGCATGCTAAGCGGCCTCTTGGGCGGTGCGGTAGTGGCGTCGCTGTCGCTGGATATTTCTACTAGCCAATTTATGGCAACGCTACAAAAAGATGTGTCGGTAACGCATTTCCTAGTGGGATTGAGCAAAGCACCGGTCTTTGCCTTCGTAATTGCGGTCATTGGCTGTCTGGAAGGATTCAACGTCAGCGGAAGCGCCCAATCGGTGGGTGCCCACACGACGTCCAGTGTGGTGCAAGCCATCTTTATGGTGATTCTCATCGATGCATTAGCGGCGTTATTTTTCATGGAGATGGGCTGGTGAACGACAGATCTTCTCCGACATCGCAAAAATGTCAAAGCAAGGAAGCCGTCATTTGTGTGCAAGGGCTGGTAAATCGATTTGGCGATAATGTCGTTCACGAAGGAGTAGATTTGACCCTCTATCGTCGAGAAATTCTCGGCGTCGTTGGCGGTTCTGGCACGGGTAAATCGGTCCTGCTACGCAGTATCGTAGGGCTCAAGCATCCTAATGATGGCACCGTCGAGGTGCTGGGCCAGCGGTTGAATGCGCTAAGCGGCTCCCAGCGCAGCCAAATCGAACGGCGCTTTGGGGTGCTTTTCCAGCGCGGGGCCTTGTTTAGTTCGCTCAATCTGCAAGAGAACGTCGCGCTACCGCTCATTGAGCACGCTAGGCTGCCTCGGGAAGAGGCTGAATATCTGGCGCGCATCAAACTTTCTTTGGTGGGCTTGGCACCGCAAGCGGCACGGCAGTTTCCAGCATCACTCTCAGGGGGCATGATAAAACGTGCAGCTCTTGCCAGAGCGCTCGCATTGGACCCGGACATTTTATTCCTCGATGAACCGACAGCCGGGCTCGACCCCATTGGTGCCGCTGCGTTTGACCAGTTGCTCGTGACCCTTCGCGATGCACTTGGCTTCAGCGTTTTTTTGGTCACTCACGACCTGGATACCCTCTACGCAGCCTGTGATCGCGTTGCCGTGCTGTCACAAAAGCGCGTTTTGGTCGCCGATACGCTGGAGCGAGTCGCCGAAACGGACGACGAGTGGGTACAAGATTACTTTAACGGTCCGCGTGGACGCGCTGCACAGCGTGCTGCTGACACACCATCGTCTAAGGAGTGACGCACATGGAAACTCGCGCACACCATGTATTGATTGGATTGTTTACCGTGTTAACGGCTGCGGCCGCCCTGCTGTTTGCGCTATGGATGAGCTATGACGCTGGCCAACGGGATTACCTACCTTACCGTATTCTGTTCGAACGCAACGTCAGCGGCCTCTCGGAGGGCAGCAAGGTACAGTACAACGGCATCGAAGTCGGCGATGTCACCGAGCTGTCCTTGAACCCTGACGACCCCCGCCAGGTGATTACTCGGATTCGCGTGTATCAAGACACGCCCATCAAAGTCGATACACGGGCAAAATTAGCGTTTGCCAGCATTACCGGTAGCATGTCGGTGCAGCTATATGGCGGAACGCCGGCTAGCCCACGCTTATCATCGCAAAGTAACGACACGGCCCCCTTCATCCCAGCCGACCCGTCGCCCATTGCCACGCTGTTCGATGAGGGCGAGGAGATGATCGAGAACCTCAACGCGATCCTTCAGAGCGTGAACGAACTCTTCAATGACGACAATCGACAGCAGGCAGGCAACATATTGACCAACATTGCCCAAATCACGGAAATGATTGCCTCTCAGCAGTCTGCTTTGGATGAAAACATGGCGCTTTTTGGCGATGTGTCACGCCAAGCCACCACCACGCTCGAGAGCATCGAGACACTTAGCCAGGAGGCGAATCGACTGCTGAACCAAGAGGGCCAACAAGTCATGCGCAGTGCCGAGAACGCCAGCCGCGACGTTGCTAGTGCTGCTCAGCGGATAGAGCAATTGGTAAACGATAACGCAGGGGCCGTGGAAGGCACCTTACAAAGTACTCGCGACATCGCCCCAGCGCTCGCGGCGCTCCGCTCGACACTCGCCACCCTTGATCGCATTACGCGAGAACTCGAAGAGAGTCCAACGGACTTTTTCCTTGGCCGCGACCACGTAGAGGAGTTTCGCCCGTGAACATGCCTATTTTTCGCATCGTCGTCATGATGGGCGCCCTGTCCCTTCTTTCGGCCTGCTCAGTATTACCCGAAAAGGCGCCATCGACGCTGTATCGACTGCCTGCAATGGCAACGCAGGCTACCCCTGATGCCACTCGCCTACCGGGTCGACTTGGCATCGCAACGCCAGAAGCGGGCCACTTGCTAAGCAGCAACCGTATCGTAGTGTTTCCCGAAGGCAACGTGGTAAATGTGTATGAAGGCGCGCGATGGCATGAAGATGCCCCCCAACTGCTGCAGGCCAAGCTCATTGCTGGCTTGCAACAGCACGCTCTATTCGCCGATGTGAGCAGCGATCGGCTTCCTTATGACCTGCTGCTACTGAGCGAGCTCCGTCACTTCCAAAGCGAATACGACGTGAGCCCGCCCAGCGTCAATTTACAGTTAGACGTTCAATTAGTCGGCGCAGATCAACAACCAACGGCCTCTACCAGTTTCGCGATTCGCGAACGTGCCAAGAGCGCGGAAATACCTGATGTGGTCAACGCCTTTGGCAGCGCCACCGACCGCTTGACCGAGCAGTTGGCACGCTGGCTCGCGGCCAATGCACCTAGATGAAAAGGCCGTTTCTAGTATGGCGGTGAGGAGTGCGAGTACCGCTTAAGATACTCTTTTGGATCTTTGGGGTAGAAGTATTCCGGCTGTCGCTCTAAATGGGTAAAAAAACGAGTGTCCTTGTACGGCATCTTCATGAACCCCGACACGCCCAGTCCCTCTATTTGACTGACGGCAGCGAGCATACGACTGAGCAAATCCCGAAACTCCTGCTCCCGCCGGGGATCGAGTAGCCGATAGTAGCTGTGGATCTTGAGATGCTTGGGTAGCGCTTCGAAAATGATCATGCCTGTGTGATGGATCTCGTTGAGCCGCTTGAGCGTTCGCATGATGGTATCCGGCAACACCAACAGCTCCTCAGGGTCCGGGCCATCCTCGAAATAGCTATGCTGACGGGTGCGATCCTCCATTTCGGGTACGGCGCTCACCTCGTAAGCAATCGCCGTATCGGGATCACAATGAAACGCTTCCTCGGGGGTTGCGCGCTCTAAGTGCAGGGTTTGGCGGGCATTGAACAAACAGCTTTTGAATACCCCCTGGCGATGAATGGCGCGTGCCAAGTGAACCATGTTGTTCACCGCCTCGATGAAGGCGGGCTTGAGCGCTGGGTCATGCAAATTGAGCGACGAATCGATATACACGCCCTCGCGCTCCCAGCGTACGGCCAAACCACCCACCACCGGATATTTGCCCAATCGGCTCACCGAGGCCAAAAAGGCTTTTTCGGTCTCGCCCATGCCCTGCATGAACTGCTTGTAGTAGCGGTCAAGCTGGACATCGTTCACATCGTTGAGCGTCTCCTCGGAATGGGCCTCTCGCAAGAAGGCTTTACGAGAGCTATAAACCACGGTGTCTATCTCGGCGGTAGCCACGTGGTGACGGCCTTTACCCCACACCGGCACCAGCGGTGTTTGCAGCACACCAGGCAGATCGAGCATGACCAATTTAGCCATGCGCGGCATTTCTCGGATGAAGTAATTACCCGCCTGATAGCGCACCTGAGGGTTGGGATCGAGCATGCCATCCAGCGTGCGAGCGAACTCCATGGGAAGTCCGAGCGAGCTTGCCGGTATGGCGCGATGGCCAAAACGACATGATTGCGCCGACGCGAGCGCATAGAGCGTCCCCGCCACCCCCTGCTCGTCGAAGCGCGGCGATGAGAGCGCGCCATTGAGCTGCTCTTCACCAATGAAATACACGTCCCCCAGTCGGGCATTGGTTTGCTGGAGATTGTCCGACATTAGTTCCATTACATTGGCACCCACGAACTGCAGCGAGGCATCCAATTGTGCGAACACCGATGAGCCCCAGTCGATCAACGCGATGGATTCACTGACCGAATCGAAAACGAGATTGGAGGGTTTGATATCACCATGCACCACTGGCCGGGCGTGCGGCCCGGCCTCACGACGCAGTGCCTTGAGAATATCCGCCAGTTGCGCGGCGATACGCATGATCAAGCGGGGCGAGAGCTTGCCCTGCTTGAGTGAGACTTGCTCTAGGTTCCAGCCAGGCGCGCGTTCCATGACCAAAATCGACTGACCACGGGCACGTTGATAGGTAATGAGCTTTGGAATCCGCGGGTGTGACACTTGATCGAGCATGAACGCCTCCTCCTCGAGGCGCTCTTGCAGATGGGTGGGCAGCGTAATGCGTGAAAACTTGAACACATAGTCGGCCCTAGCCCCTTGATGCCAAGCGCACCCTGCAAAGACGAAACCGTAAGCGCCTTTTCCCACCAACTCGATATCGGCGTATCCCAACTGGGCCAACTGTGACTGACACAGCGCTACCCAGTCCTTGAGCTTACGCGCATCATGATGGCTCAGTAGGTAAACCGACTGCTCTTCGGGTATGTAAAACTGCTGCAGCGGCGCCTGACTCATCGCAACATGCCTACACGGTCATGCCAAGTGAAGGAGCATGCTTTCCGGCGCTTCTAGGAATCCTTTCCAGGCGTTGCAGAAGCGAGCAATAGTGCCGCCATCGATAAAGCGGTGATCTCCCGCCCACGTCACCGTCAAAATCGCCCGGCGCTGCACGGCGCCATGCTCATCGAAACGCGGCAGCCATTGGGTTTTGCCAATCGCCACGATGGCGGCTTCCGGGGCGTTGATGATCGGCGCGGCGTAGGTACCCCCCAAAGCACCAATGTTGGAAATGCTGATGGTGCCGCCTTTCAGGTCGGCCTGATCGACTCGCCCGTCTCGCGCAGCCTGGGTCAGCCTGCCGACCTCCTTGGCGATCTCGAACAGGGTCAAGCGCTCGACGCCTTTCACGTTGGGCACCAATAAGCCGGCCTTGCTATCCACGGCCATACCGATATTGCAGTGGTCGTAGTAGCTCAGCTCGTCGGCAGCGTCGTTTAACTGGGCATTGATGATCGGCGTTTCTGCAACAGCCAGCGCCATCGCCTTCATGAAGAACGGCATCAGCGTGAGTCGCTCTCCCTGCGCCTCCACCTGGGGCTTGAGACGCTCGCGCAGCGCCAGCAGCTCGGTGACGTCGATCTCTTCGCCGTAATGAAAATGGGGAATGGAACTGGCGGATTCGACCATGCGCTTGGCCATCACCGCGCGCACGCCGCGCAGGGGCTCCACCCTGGCGGGCGCCGAACCCGATGATGTCGGTGGGGATACGCATGCCTCGTTATCAGCGACCGACGGCGCATTGAGGTGGGCCAGCACGTCTTCTTTCAACACGCGCCCCTCTTTACCACTGCCGGTGATGTCCGCCAGTACCAGATCGTGCTCCCTGACTAAACGCCTAACGGCGGGGCTAGCGGGGACTTTATGGGCTAAAGCACTCGGCTCGGCGGGAGCGCGCGTCGACGGCTCGATGTCGTCACGTTGCGGCGTGGACTCTCGAGGGTTAGCGGTCGACTGATCGGTGGAGGCGTCTGCCGTAGGCTCGCTGGAAGATGAACCTGCCGTTTGGTACGCGTAGAGGGGCGCGTGGACCTTGGCGATTTGCCCCTGGGGCACATAAAGCTTGGTGACGGTGCCTGCTTCGGGCGCCGTAATTTCGACCAGGGCCTTGTCGGTCATCACCTCGACGATGGGCTGGTCCTCTTCGATGGTGTCGCCTTCGGCAACGCGCCACTCCACCACTTCACACTCGACGATCCCTTCGCCGATGTCCGGCAATAAAAAATCACTCATGACTGTTCTCCCTAGCGCTAGAAGTTCACGCTTTCGCGGATCGCTTCAAAAATTTTCAGGTGGTCGGGCAGATACTCTTTTTCCAGCACCAGCGGGAAAGGGGTATCCAACCCGGTGACCCGAGTAATCGGCGATTCCAAGTAAAGAAAACAGCGCTCCTGTATCGTCGCAGCGACTTCTCCGGCAAAACCACCGGTCAAAGGAGCTTCGTGACTGACGATCATGCGGCCCGTTTTGAAGACGGATTCCGCCACGGTATCGACATCCCAAGGCAACAGCGAGCGCAGGTCGATGACCTCGCAAGAGATACCCTGCTCTTCAGCTAGCTCGGCGGCTTTGCCGATTACCTCCATCTGTGCGCCCCAGCCGACCAAGGTAAGATCACTGCCCTCTTTGACGATCTCCGCTTCGCCGATGGGCAACTGATAATCGTCGTCCGGCACATCGCCCACGGCCGCTCGGTAGAGCCGCTTGGGCTCTAAAAAAAGCACCGGGTCAGGATCACGGATGGCCGCGAGCAGCAGTCCCTTGGCTTGATAGGGATTACGTGGCACGACGACTTTCAGACCGGGCGTATGAGTGAAGTAGGCCTCGGGTGATTGGGAGTGATAAAGCCCCCCCGAAATACCGCCACCGTAAGGCGTTCGGATGGTGAGGCCACCTACATTGAAGAGATCCCCGGAGCGGTAGCGGAACTTGGCGGTTTCGTTGACGATTTGATCGAAGGCCGGAAAAATGTAGTCGGCAAACTGAATCTCCGCGACAGGTACCGATCCTTGCGCAGCCAGCCCGTTGGCGAAACCGATGATGCCTTGCTCTACCAGCGGGGTATTGAAACAGCGCGATTTGCCGTACTTCTCCTGTAAATGGCTGGTGGCCCGAAACACCCCGCCGAACACCCCAACGTCTTCGCCGAAGCAGATCACTTTTTCGTCTTCTTCCATGGCGATATCGAGCGCATTGTTGATCGCCTGAAGCATGTTCATGGTCGTCATCTTACGCATCCCCCTGATGATCGGCGGCTGACGAGAGGGAAGGATCGAGCGACTGAGCGCCACGCGGGTAAGCATCGGGATAACGACGAATATGCCGCTTGAGCTGATCCAGTTGACGCTGCAACGCGGGCGTAACATCCGCATAGACATCGCTGATCAGCGATTCGAGCGGCGGCGGCGGGCGCTTTTCGGCCCGCTTCATGGTGTCCAGCACCTCACGTCGCAAGGTCTCTTGTTGGCTGGCCTCTTCTTCATCGCTCCACCACCCTTTCTTCGCCATCCAGCGCTGCATGCGCAGCAAGGGATCTTTGACGCGCCACGCCTCCTCTTCGCTTTTCGCACGATAGCCCGAGGGGTCATCCGAAGAGGAGTGGGCCGCCAAGCGATAGGACATGGCCTCGATGAGTACCGGCTGATTTTTTTCTACCGCAATGCGTCTTGCCTGACGCGTCGCTTCGAAGACCGCCAATGCATCGTTGCCATCCACACGAATCACGTGCATGTGGTAGCCAAACGCACGGGGAGCAATACCGTCGGCAGCAAACTGCTCGGTGGCTGGCGTCGAGATAGCGTAACCATTGTTACGGCAGAAGAAGATGACCGGCACTTGGTGCACCGACGCCATGTTGAGGGCAGCGTGGAAATCTCCCTCGGATGCGGCGCCCTCGCCAAAGAAGGTCAGCGTGCAGTGGCCTTCACCGGCCAGCTTTTGGCCATAGGCATACCCGGTGGCTTGGGGAATCTGCGTCGCCAGCGGCGATGAGATGGTCATATAGTGCAGTTTACGGGAGCCGTAGTGAATCGGCATTTGACGGCCTTTGCCGTAATCGAGCTCGTTGCCAAATAGCTGATTCATGAACTCGTCGATGGAGAAGCCGCGATACATCAAGGCGCCCTGCTCACGGTACTGGGCCATGATCATGTCCGCATCGTCCAGTGCTGCCGTCGCTCCCACAACGGCAGCCTCTTCACCGGTGCACTGCATGTAAAAGCTGAGACGCCCTTGGCGTTGAGCAGCCATCATGCGCTCATCAAGAATGCGGGTGGCTAGCATGGCCTGATACAGTCGGCGGGCGTGCTCTTGCGTGATCTCGGGTGCTCGAGCGCCTTCGTAAAGCTCGCCATCGGGGTTCAGCAGGGCGAACGTCTCGATGGCAAACTCGTCGCCGGTCATGAAGGCCGGCTGGTGTACGTACTGAGTCATCATTATTGTCCTTGTTTTTACCCCTTTTGAGGGCAGTGTTGTCGGTGATGACCGTTTGTGCCAGTGGATTTATCTGACACGGGTCAACGCAACACTGGGACAGTAACTCAGTGGAAGCGGTTTAGGGATTCGACTTAAGATGAGAGAGACGCTGACGCAGCGTCTGCTGATAGACATTGAAAGCGCTATCGACGCAGAGCGCCAGAAGCGCGATCAAAAGAGCACCTTGCAGTACGTAGGCCACATTACCGTTGACGATGCCCGCAATGATCGGGTCGCCCAGGTTACTCGAACCCACTGTCGCGCCCAGCGCAGCCGTGGCGATATTGATCGTCACCGAGGTGCGCACGCCCGCCAAAATGACCGGCGCCGCCAGCGGAAGTTCGACTTGTCGCAACACTTGCCAGGGCGTCATACCCATGGCCAGGGCCGACTGTTTGATCGTTGGGTCGACATCATTGATACCCGCCAGGGTATTACGCACGATGGGCAGCAGTCCGTAGAGCATGAGGGCAACGATGATGGGCAGCGTGCCAAAGCCGAGCACCGGAACGGCTAACGCCAATACGGCGACCGGTGGAAACGTCTGCCCCAGCGATGCCAGTTGCCCGATCAGCGGCAAAAAATCACGCCCTCTCTCACGCGTGACGGCCACCCCCGCCGCCACGCCCGCGATGATCGTCACCACCGCCGCCACGCCAACGACCAGGACATGACGGCCGAGCAACTCGTAAAATGCCGCGCGAGCATAAACGACCTGTCTAGCGTCAGGCTCTATCCAACGAAACAAGCTCTCTAGCAGAGGCATACCAATGATGCCCGCCGCCAACAGTGCAGCCCATGCCAGTGGAAGAAGCCACTGGACGTTAGCGACATTCGACAAATCGTTGTTACCGGACTTACGATTCACGCTGACTCGTCCTATCCCACTGTGCTTCTTTGACGATACGGCGAAGCGACAGCTCACCAATCGGCACATCGTTTTGATCGACGACCGTCAAGCGATCACAGTGATCACGCAACATCATGGAGAGCGCTTGGCGCAGCGAAAAATCAGCGGGAATGCGCGACTGCGCCGGCAAGGTAGGCCCCAGCGATGTCATGTGGTCTTTCACCCGTGTGAGCGCTGCTTGCTTCAATCCCCGCTCCAGGCCCCCGAGTAACGACTCGACAAACGGATCGTGGGGATGCTGTAAAAGCGCTAGTGGCGTGCCCTGTTGAACGATGCGACCGTCGCGCATGACGACAAGGTGGTCGGCCAACCTCAGTGCTTCATCCATATCGTGGGTCACGAACACGATGGTTTTGTGCAGCCGAGACTGTATTTTGGCAAGCTCCTCTTGGAGCTTTTCCCGGGTGATGGGGTCTAGCGCCCCAAAGGGCTCATCCATGAGCAAGATATCGGGATCGCCGGCAAGCGCGCGAGCCACACCTACCCGTTGGGCCTGCCCGCCGGAGAGTTGGTGAGGATATTTATGGGCGAACTCCTCCACAGGCAGTCCTAGCAACCCCATCAACTCCTCGACTCGAGCGGTAGTATCGGTAGCCGACCACTTCAATAGCCGAGGCACCAATCCAATGTTGCGTGCAACGCTCCAGTGAGGAAATAGTCCGGTGCTCTGAATCACGTAACCAATGCGACGGCGAAGCTTGACTGGATCGTACTGCTCGATCGCCTGGCCATCCAAGATGATGTCGCCACTGCTGTGATCGATGAGTCGATTGATCATGCGCAGCGTGGTGGATTTACCGCAGCCGGAAGTACCTACCAACGCACAGAGCTTGCCTTTTGCAACCCGCAGGGTAATGTCATCCACCGCGGTGGCGTCGCCGAACGTCTTTGAAACATGGGAAAGCTCGATCATTGCCGTCCTCCGGGACGCAGCGCGTCCGCTAACGCACCAAGCCCTGCATCCACCATGAGCGCCAAGATCAAAATGGGTAACGCACCCAACAGCACCATATCCATGGCAGCCTGACCCAGCCCTTGAAAAATAAATGTGCCTAAGCCGCCCGCCCCAATCAATGCCGCTACCGCGGTAAGCCCCACGGCTTGAACGGCGGTAATACGCACGCCTTCCAACAGCACGGGAAGTGCCAACGGAAACCGCACTTGCCAAAAACGTTGGGTCGTTCGCATTCCCATGGCTTTGGCGGCCTGCAATGTCTCCTCGCTCACTTCTTCGAGGGCGATGTAGGTATTGCGCACCATTGGCAGCAGGCTGTAGGCGATGAGCGCGATCAGCGCCGGCGCGTTGCCAATGCCACTCACCCCTAGCGCCGCCAGCGTTGGGACATTCGCTGCCAGCCAGGCAAGGGGCGCTAGCAGAAGCCCAAACAGCGCCAAGCTGGGGATGGTTTGTAAAAAATTCAGCAGCGTAAACGCTACTTTTTGTAGCCGCTCATAGCGACGCATGAGCATGGCCAGCAGCGACCCCAGCACCACGCTGACGCCTACGGCCGTGCTCACCAGCACCATGTGCTGCATCAGTGCCTGATAAAACTGCCCCTGCCGAGCTTGGAACTCCTGTACCAAGGCAAGGCGATCCAGCCAGAGCGCGGCACAGCCCCACCAGACAACGCTTACACCAAATAACAGTAACGCCGTCCACCATCGAGATAACCCAAGACGCAGACGAAGCTCTACCAAGCAGAGCAGTAAGACGAACAGTACGGTCCAGTAGGCCGGACCAATACCAAGACGCGCCTGAGGTAAGGAAGGGTCGACCAACCAGTGGCCAGCCACCATCAAACCAAACGGCATGAGTAGTAAGGTTAGCGTAACGATGGCCAGCACCGCTCGATAGTGCCGGACGTTAGGCATCAATGCCAACGTCGCCATAGCGAGAGAGAGCAATGACACCAGGGCTGCCCCTGGCCAACCAATGGCATCGACCATGCCAAAGGCGGTACCGGAAACGATACGATTAGGGGCGACACTCACCACGTTCAGTAGCCATGCAGCGGCTAACATGCTCCCGCTGAGACAGCACAGTACGACATTAGGCTGCCAAGGGCGTCGTTTAAAGGATGGCGATGGTAGGGCGTCGATCAACGACATTCATCAGTCATCCAGGCTGTCGAGGTAGTCACTCGCTACTTGATCCGGCGAGACACCATTCACCGCGACATTCGCATTGAGCTCTTGCAGCGTCACGAGGTCTAGCGTGGCAAACACCTCATTCAGCAACGCTTCCATGTCAGGGTAAGCGTCAAGCACTTCTTCACGCACCACGGGAGCGGGTTGATACACCGGCTGTACGCCTTTGGAGTCTTCGAGCACGACGAGGCCCAGGGCGCTCAGACCACCGTCGGTACCGTAGGTCATGGCGCCGTTGACACCGCTGGTTTGCTGCGCGGCGGCACGCATCGTGGCGGCCGTGTTGCCACCCGAAAGGACGAGCAGCTGATCATCGCTCAACTCGAAACCGTAGGCGTCCTGGAAAGCCGGTAGCGCCTGGGCGGATTCGACGAATTCAGCGCTGGCGGCAAATTTGAACGTTCCGCCATCGGCCAGATATGCAGCCAAATCATCCAGCGTGGTCAAATCATTGGCGTCGGCCACGTCTTGGCGAATGCTCATGGCCCAAGTATTGTTGGCACTGGCGGGCTGTAGCCAAATCAACCCCTGCTCGGCATCGCGTTCGCTGACGGTTTGATAGGCGTCGTCGGCGCTGTTCCAGACGGGACTATCGGTCATGTCGAAGAAGAACGCGCCGTTCCCCGTGTATTCTGGGTAAAGATCGATCTCCCCTGCTTGCAGCGCGCTACGTACCACGCTAGTGCCCCCTAACTGAAGGCGATCTTCCGTAGGAATGCCGTTGCGTTCCAATGTTTGAATGATCAGTTCGCCCAACACCGAGCCTTCCGTATCGATTTTCGAAGACACCACGACGGGGTCGTTGGCGCTGGCCGTGGAAAGAGTGACTACAGAGAAGGCTACCGTCGATAAACAGGCAGCCAACGAAGGTGTGAACAATAAGCGCATGGGGTCGTCCTTTTCAGTGTGCGTCTGTGGCGTACCGGATCAGTATAAGAGCCTACTGCGTTGAAGTCAGACGCCGTTTTCACGGCGTCCGACGTATCACCACGATCAAGGCGCTTCGATGACCCAGGTCGTCCCTTCCCGGGAGTCCTTGAGAACGATGCCGAGCGCTGCCAGCTCGTCACGAATGGCGTCCGCGCGGGCAAAATCCTTACTGGTTTTTGCATCATGACGTTCGGCGATTTTGGCTTCGATCTCCTCCTCGCTAAGCGCCACCTGCTGCTGAGCGCCTTTGAGGAAGGTTTCCGGCACTTGCTGTAACAACCCCAGCACCCCGGCCAAGCGCTTTAATTCGCCTGCCAAGCGCGGCGCTTCCGCTGGCTGGTCGCTTTTCGCGCGGTTGAGATCGCGGGCCAAGTCGAATAGCGCGGCCAAAGCGACAGGGGTGTTGAAGTCGTCGTCCATGGCCGCGGTAAAGCGCTCGGCCGCCTCGCTGGCGACTGCCTGCTCGTCAGCGTCCACGCCATCTAACGCTATATAAAGCCGCGTCAACGACTTACGCGCCTCGACCAGCGAATCCACCGAGTAGTTGATGGCGCTGCGATAGTGGCTAGCGACCAACAGATAGCGGACGACTTCTGGGTCGTGCTCGGCCAGTACGTCACGGATGGTGAAGAAATTGCCCAAGGACTTGGACATCTTTTCCTGATTCACACGCACGGCGCCGGCATGCATCCAGGTGTTGACGTATGTTTTCCCTGTCGCTGCTTCCGATTGGGCGATCTCGTTCTCGTGATGAGGAAAGGTCAAATCCGGCCCACCGCCATGGATATCAAAGGTATCACCCAAGCAGCAGGTCGACATTGCAGAGCACTCGATGTGCCAGCCGGGGCGCCCCTCTCCCCAAGGAGAGTGCCAGTGGGCTTCACCGGGTTTGGCCGCTTTCCAAAGCACGAAATCCAGCGGATCCTCTTTGTGTACATCCACATCCACGCGCGCTCCCGAGCGCATGTCATCCAACTGACGGTTGTTCAATTTGCCGTAGTCGGTGAACTTGCGCACTCGGTAGTAGACATCACCATTGGCCGCGGCATAGGCAAAGCCTTTGTCGATGAGCGTTTCGATCATCGCGATGATATCGTCGATGTGCCCCGTTGCCCGGGGCTCCTGACTGGGTGGCAGCACGTTGAGGCGAGCTTCGTCCTCATGCATCGCGGCAATCATGCGCTCGGTGAGCGCGTCGATGGGCTCGCCGTTCTCCTCGGCCCGCTTGAGGATTTTATCGTCGATATCGGTGATGTTGCGGACATAGGTCACGTCATAGCCGCGATGGCGCAGGTAGCGGGTAATCACGTCAAAGGCCACCATCACCCGGGCGTGGCCAAGGTGACAGTAGTCATACACCGTCATACCGCAAACGTACATGCTGACCTTGCCGGCCACCAGCGGGCGAAAAGGGTCTTTGCGGCGAGTCAGCGTATTGTAAATATGCATATGACGTTTCCTTAGCCCTTCTGTTTGATTTTCGCCCAGCTATCTTTCAACCCAACGGTACGGTTGAACACCAGGTGGTCGTTAGTGGAGACATGGCGATCAGCGCAGAAATAACCGACTCTCTCGAATTGGAAGCGATCTTCCGGCGCGGCGCTGGCCAGGCTTGGCTCGCCAATGGCGTTGCATACCACCAGCGACTCGGGGTTCAAATGCTCGAGGAAGTCGACGTCCTTGTCACGATCGGGCTGCTCGACCATGAACAGGTTATCGTAGAGGCGCACTTCCATCGGCACGCCGTGGGCCGCGCTGACCCAGTGAATCACCCCTTTCACCTTGCGGCCTTCGGGGTTTTTACCCAGGGTGTCGAAATCGACGGAGCAGCGCAGCTCGACGATCTCGCCTGCGTCATCTTTGATAACCTCATCACAACGGATCACATAGCTATTACGCAGACGGACTTCTTTACCGGGCGCCAAGCGGAAGAATTTTTTCGGTGCGTCTTCCATGAAGTCGTCTTGGTCGATGTAGAGTTCACGACCAAACGGCACCTTGCGCATCGGCATATCGTCACGCGCTGGGTGGCCCGGCACCTCGTACACTTCCTCGTGATCTTCCGGCACGTTCGTCAGCACTACTTTCAGCGGCTTGAGCACGCACATGGCGCGGGGTGCGTTATCTTCCAAATCTGAGCGGATGGCGTGGGTCAGCATAGCGATATCCACCAAACCACCGTCGGAACGGGTCACGCCGATCATTTCACAGAATTTACGAATCGAAGCGGGCGTATAGCCGCGGCGACGCATACCGGAAATGGTCGGCATTCGCGGGTCATCCCAACCATCGACGATCTGCTCATCCACCAACAGCTTCAGCTTACGTTTGGAGGTCAGCGTGTAGTCGAGGTTCAGTCTGGCAAATTCAATCTGGCGCGGCTTTGCGGGCACCGGCAGATTGTTCAAGAACCACTCGTATAGCGGGCGGTGGTCTTCGAACTCCAGCGTACAGATGGAGTGAGTAATACCCTCGATGGCATCCGACTGACCGTGGGTAAAATCGTACGAGGGGTAGATTTTCCACTTGTCACCTGTTTGGTGGTGATGCGCATGACGAATGCGGTACAAGATCGGATCGCGCAAATTGATGTTGGGCGACGCCATATCGATTTTGGCGCGCAGCACTTTTTCGCCTTCACCAAACTCACCGTTACGCATCCGTTCTAGAAGGTCCAAGCTCTCTTCGGCGCTGCGCTCACGGTAGGGGCTAGGCTTGCCGGGCTCGGTCAGCGTGCCTCGATACTCGCGAATCTCATCCGGGGAGAGGTCATCCACATAGGCTTTGTCTTCACGAATCAGATGCTGCGCCCAGGCGTAGAGCTGATCGAAATAATCAGAGGCAAAGCGCACCGGTCCGGCCCACTCGAAGCCCAGCCAGCTGACGTCCTCTTTGATGGCATCGATGTACGCCTGCTCTTCTTTGGCAGGGTTGGTGTCGTCAAAGCGCAGATGACACTCACCACCCAACTGCTCTGCCAACCCGAAATTCAAACAGATCGACTTGGCGTGGCCGATATGCAAAAAGCCGTTGGGCTCCGGGGGAAAGCGCGTCACGATTTTGGTGACCTGGCCGCCCGCTATCTCGTCGCGTACTTGGTTGCGAATGAAGTTCGGCGCTGGGGTGGTCTCGTTGGTCATGGTGGTGTTGATAACCTCATGGTGGATGGCGTGCTGGGCAAACGATGCAAAGGCAATCAGGGTTAGCGCTTCGCGGTGCCGAGCAAAACCGCTATTATAACGTGACGCCGATGCACAGCGCCAAGGCGAACGCTTTTATTGAACAGGAATTTATCCATGATCGTATTACAGACGAACCACGGTGACATCACCATCGCGCTCAATCATGAAAAAGCCCCGGTTACGGCAGCCAATTTCGAGCAGTACGTGCGCGACGGTTTTTACGACGGCACGCTGTTTCACCGGGTCATTGATGGCTTCATGATTCAAGGTGGCGGTTTCGACCAGGACTTCAACCAAAAACCGACCCGTGACCCTATCGAGAACGAAGCCGATAACGGCTTGCAAAACACCATCGGCACGCTGGCCATGGCGCGCACCCAAGACCCCCACTCTGCTACGGCACAGTTTTTCATCAATGTCGGTAACAACAGCTTCCTTAACCATAGTGGCAAAAGCTTGCAAGGCTGGGGCTATGCGGTGTTCGGAGAGGTCGTTGAAGGCATGGATGTGGTGAACGCGATCAAAGGCGTCAGCACCACACGTCGCGGCATGCACGCCGATGTGCCTGCGGAAGATGTCATTATCGAACGCGCCTACGTGAAGGAAGCGGAATAATCGTTGGGAGCTTTATGCGTACGCTGCTAATCGCTGATATGCATCTAAGTCACGAGACACCTGAGATCAATCAGGGGTTTTATCGCTACTTAGAACAGACGGCCAGTGGGGCACAGGCGCTCTACATCCTGGGAGATCTTTTCGATGCCTGGATGGGTGACGACCTGCTGGACACCCCTCACCCACTGAGCACCGTGGCCCATGACGTCATTCGACGACTGCACGCACTCAGCGAAGCTGGCACTGCCGTCTATTTCATCCATGGCAACCGAGACTTTTTACTGGGTGAACGTTTTATTCACGCCTGTGGCGCCACCCTGCTACCGGAAAGCGAACAAGTAGAGCTGCAAGGCGTTCCCGCCGTCATTCTCCACGGCGATAGCCTCTGCACCAAAGACGAGGCGTATATGGCTTTTCGCGCTCAGTCGCGCAGCGAACAGTGGCAGCAGCAAATTCTTTCGCTGCCCCTGGAGCAGCGGTTGGAGCTTGCCAAAAGCCTGCGCATGCAGTCGGGTGATGCCAATGCGGGCAAAGCCGACGACATCATGGACGTCACCCAAGATGAGGTTGTGGCACTCATGGAACGTTACGGTGTAACGACCATGATTCATGGGCACACCCATCGGCCCAAGGTGCACGACCTCACGGTCGAAGACGTTCCTGCCAAGCGCTTCGTACTGGGCGACTGGGACAACCAACACGGCTGGGATGTGGTGGTAGAGCCTGCTAATGAGCGTCATGCCGAACCCGTTCTGCGTCAGTTTTCGCTCGACGCTCTGCCTTGACTTGCGATACGAGCGACAAAAAAAGCCGATCACTCGATCGGCTTTTTCTCGGCTCATTGCAAGCGCCCACGCGGGCACTTGCATTTATTCCAATGGGATATTTCAAGGACTTAGCGCTCGATCTCCGCATCGTTACGTAGATCGTCGATCAACCCCTGGATAACCGACTGGGCACGAAGCTGCTCGGCCATTTGCGCAACGAACGCGGTCATCTGCTCGTCCACTTCGCCTACAAAAACGCGATCTAGCGCAACGACAGCCACACCTTGCGGCATAGTCACCGCACGATAAACGCTTTCGCCCTCGCTGGGACGCGGCATACGGAACACTTCGCCCACAAGCGATTGAGGCAGTGCGCTATCCGACTGACGCGACACGTCATTGGCTTCCAGCCACTCCAGCTCGACATTTTCACCGTTCCGCAAGGAAGCAATCAACTCTCCCGCCTGAGCCTGAAGGGCCTCTAGACGCTGCTGAGCTGCGACGGCCTGTTCGACCTCATCGCGCACGTCTTCCAAAGGCAGAACCGTCGCGTCACGATGCTCGGCCACCCGTAGCACCAAACGACGGTCGTTATCGAGTTCGATGACTTCGCTGTTATAGCCCTCTTCCAGCACGTCTGCACTGAAGGCTTCATCTAGCACGCCAGGCTCGGAAAGTACGCCTTCCCCTTCATCACGGGCAATCCACTGCGTTTGCTCGAGTGTCAGGCCGAGATCATCGGCGACGCTTTGAAGGTCATCCGCGGCAAAACTCTCATCGATCAAGCGCTGAACCCGTTCGTTGAACGCGTCATTCACTTCCCGAAGTGCCACGTCTTGAGCCAGTGCATCACGCTGCTCTTCGAAGGTGGGGCCTGCCAGCTCGGTCACGCGGAGAATGTGGAAAGCACCGTCCATGTCTACCAGCTGAGAGGTTTCGCCCACACCCAGGGAAAACGCCGCCTCGTCAAAAGCATCACCAAAAAAGCCGCGACTGATGACACCTAGATCACCGCCATCTTCGGCACTAGCCGTGTCATCGGAATAGCGCGCGGCCGTATCAGCAAAGCTTTCGCCTTCGTTGAGGGACGCAAGCGCTTCGCTAGCCCGCGCCTGAGCTTCTTCACGGCTACGCTCGTCACCGAAAGTGATCATAATGTGCGATACGCGACGATCAGCGCTTTGGCTCTGCGCTCGCCACGCGTCGCGAAGCGCCTGTTCGTCGACATCGACGTCCTCCGCCATAGCTTGGCGATCGATCAACACATACTCTACGCGCACCTGCTCAGGACGCTCGAAACGCGACTGATTGGCATCGTAGTAAGCCTGCATCTGCTCGTTGGTAACGTTGACGTCGATATTGGCGTCTTCGGCGCTCAGCATGACGTAACGAAAATCTCGCTGCTGCCGCTGTAAGTCAGCCAAACGCTCTTCTTCACTAGCCAGGGTGAAATCGCTAAAGGCAAGCCCTTGCTGTAAATGCTGTCGCTTGATGTCTACTCGTAGCTCTTCACGAAACGAGAGAGGCGTGTAACCTGCACCGGCGAGACGGTTACGGAAAATGTCTGCTGAGAATCGTCCATCTTGATCATGGAACTCGGGCAAGCTAACGATCATTTGATCCAATTGAGCATCGGAGACGTAAAAACCGCCCTCTTCCGCGTACTGGGTCAGTAAGGATTGGGTAATCAGCTGATCGAGCATATCGTTGCGCAAGGCGCGCTCTTGCTCTGGCGGCACCTGTCCAGAACGCAACGCACGTTGAACGTTCAGCTCGACTTCTTGACGCATAATGGGCTCACCATTGACGCTGGCGACCTCGTTGGGATCGCTGCCGAACACGCTAAACAGCGACTCCACGCCAAACAGTGCCATGGCTGCCACCATGAGACCGATAATTATCTTGGCACCCCAGCTTCTGGAGCCATCTCGTATACTTTGCAGCATGCTAGCCTCAGATCATCAAAGCCATCTATTGCCCGAAATAGCGGGCCAGAAAAGAACATGGGCGCATCGCGGATGCGATGCGCCCATTAATTTACAGCCAACGCGACCCAATTAGTTGACGGCGTCTTTCAGCGCTTTACCGGCTTTAAAGCTAGGTACTTTGGCGGCGCTGATTTCGATGGGCTGACCCGTCTGCGGGTTACGGCCAGTACGCGCAGCACGCTCTTTGATCGCAAATGTACCAAAACCGACCAGAGAAACACTCTCGCCTTTTTTGAGGCTATCGGTGACAGACTCCACCATGGCATCCAATGCGCGGGTTGCCGCTGCTTTTGGAATATCTGCAGATGCGGCAATAGCTTCAATCAGCTCGGACTTATTCACACTTCACCCCTTAACTGTTTCAAAAAATGGCTCTGAACGGTACGGTCACCGAGTGCATCAACCTCAAAGCATAGCTGCGTTTTATAGCAATGCCTTGAAACACCTGTCAAGCGACCTGGCCGTGAAATGCCCGCCGCTCAAGGCATTGGGCAAATTTATTAAGTAAAATTAAAGCAGGCGTTGCTTTAACGCTTAATGGGTACTTGCAGCAGCATTCGTATTGAACGACGTGTCTGCGCCTTTCAACGTGGCACCTTCGGCAACGTTACCCGTCAACGCGACCGCCAGCACGTCATCTATCCACCGTACGGGACGAATATCAAGTGCATCTTTGATATTTTCCGGTACTTCCTTGAGATCTCGACGATTTTCCTCAGGAATTAGGACGGTCTTTATACCACCCCGCCGAGCCGCCAGCAATTTCTCCTTTAGCCCCCCAATCGGCAGTACTTCGCCGCGCAGATTGACCTCACCCGTCATAGCGACCTCACAACGCACCGGGCGCTGCGTATACGCGGAGACAATGGCTGTCACCATGGCAATACCCGCGCTAGGGCCGTCTTTAGGCGTGGCACCCTCGGGCACGTGGATATGCAGGTCTTCGTTCTCGAAACGCTGAGGATCGATCCCGTAACGCTCGGCTCGCGCCTTGACCACCGTTTGGGCAGCGCTCACCGACTCTTTCATGACATCCCCTAAAGAGCCGGTTTTATGGATGCGCCCTTTACCTGGCGTAACCACCGATTCGATATTGAGCAGCTCGCCACCCACCGAGGTCCAGGCCAAGCCCGTGACACGACCGACCTGATCCTCCTGTTCCGCCAATCCATAGCTGTAGCGGCGCACACCGGCATAGGTTTCGATCTGCTCGGCCGTCAGTATTTGCTGCGCCTGCAGCTTGCTGCCCGCTTTATCTGTTGATTTACGCTCTGCTTCTAGACGCTCACGCAGTACCTTACGACACACTTTCGCGATCTGGCGCTCGAGTTCACGCACCCCGGCTTCGCGTGTGTAGTAGCGCACGAGCTCCAGCAGAGCATCGTCACCCAGTGCCAGCTCATGGGTTTCCAGACCGTTCGCTTCAAGCTGCTTAGGCAACAAATAGCGCTTGGCGATAGCAAGTTTTTCATCTTCGGTGTAGCCCGGAAGACGAATGATCTCCATACGATCCAACAGCGGTCCGGGAATGTTCATCGAGTTCGCCGTACAAATGAACAGCGTCTCGGAAAGGTCATAATCCAGCTCGAGGTAATGGTCGCTAAAGCTACCGTTCTGCTCTGGGTCCAGCACTTCTAGCAGTGCCGATGCAGGATCGCCCCGATGATCCATGCCCAGCTTGTCCACCTCATCCAGGAGGAAAAGCGGGTTTTTAACACCGGCTCGACTCATACGTTGCATCAGCTTACCAGGCAGCGATCCAATGTAGGTGCGACGATGACCGCGAATCTCCGACTCATCACGGACGCCACCCAAGGCAAGACGTACATACTTACGGTTAGTCGCGCGAGCAATGGATTGACCAAGCGACGTTTTACCCACCCCGGGCGGACCAACCAAACAAAGCACTGGGCCTTTCAACTTGCGCACGCGTTTTTGTACGGCAAGATATTCAAGAATGCGTGCCTTGACCTCTTCCAACCCGTAGTGATCCGCATCCAGCACTTCTTGCGCTTTGACTAGATCGTGTTTTACCCGGGTGCGCTTTTTCCAAGGCACGGCAATAAGCCAGTCCAGATATGATCGCACCACGGTTGCTTCGGCAGAGTTGGAAGCCATCATTTTGAGCTTGTTGAGCTCTTGCGTTGCCTTTTCTGATGCCTCTTTGGGCATACCGGACGCTTTGATCGCTTGCTCGTACTTCTCTGCCTCATTGGGCACGTTATCCAGCTCACCCATCTCTTTTTGGATGGCTTTCATCTGCTCGTTGAGATAGTACTCTCGCTGAGTCTTCTCCATCTGCTCTTTGACACGCGAGCGAATGCGCTTCTCGACCTGAAGCAGATCGATTTCTGACTCGATCAACGCCATCAAGTGCTCGATACGATCCCGGACGCGATCCATTTCGAGCAACTCTTGCTTGTCGCCAATTTTCAGTGACAAATGCGCACAAATGGTGTCGACCAGCCGACTCGGGTCTTCGATGCCGGACAGCGAATTCAGCACCTCGTTAGGCACTTTCTTGGAAAGCTTCACGTACTGCTCGAACTGATTGAGCAGTACCCGTACGAGCGCCTCTTGCTCACGGTTAGTGAGTGGTTCACTTTCCCGTGGCGTCAAATACGCCTGAGTGTAGCCCGCTTCGCTTTCCTCGATATCGATGACATCCGCCCGGAAACTGCCTTCGATCAATACCTTGACGGTACCATCGGGCAGCTTGAGCAGTTGCATGATGTCAGCAACGGTCCCCATCGCATAGAGGTCCGCGTTATCAGGGTCGTCTTGTGAGGCCTCGCGTTGAGCCACCAGCAGTACACGCTTGTCGGCTTCCATCGCGGCTTCCAGCGCCTGTATGGATTTCTCACGACCAACAAAAAGCGGAATAACCATTTGCGGGTAGACGACGACATCCCGCAACGGCAACAGGGGTAGACATTGTGTCTGTTCGGCGTTCTGCTGCATCGCAGACGTTCCTCAAATTCGGATGAGTACTTGATGGGTACTTAGTCAAGTACCACACAGTGGAAAGGGCATGGCAGGACACGCTCACTGCGTGCTGGTCAGCCATTTCAAGTCGCGTATTAACAGCAAGGGGCCGCCTAGGCGACCCCTTGGTTTGGCACAAGCGGTGGAGAGCTAGGCCGTGGCGGGCACCTTATGATTAACCGTCGGTACCATCGACACGAGTCTCTTGCTGCTGCGAGTAAATCAACAGCGGTTCACTTTCGCCAGCGATGACGGAACCATCGATGACGACTTTGCTCACCCCTTCCAAGGATGGAATTTCATACATCGTATCGAGCAGAACCGACTCTAAAATGGAGCGAAGTCCACGTGCGCCGGTTTTTCTCTCCATGGCTTTTGCCGCCACGGCTCTCAGGGCATCGTCTCTGAACTCCAGAGTGACGTCTTCCATTTCGAAGAGTTTGCCATACTGTTTGATCAACGAATTCTTCGGCTCGGTCAAGATTTGCACCAAGGCCTCTTCGGTGAGTTCTGTCAATGTGGCGATCACTGGCAAACGGCCGACGAACTCAGGTATCAAACCGAACTTGACGAGATCTTCAGGCTCGACATCTGCAAGAAGCTCCCCTACACCACGAGAAGACTCTTTGCTTTTCACGCTGGCATTGAAACCAATGCCACCTTTTTCAGCGCGATCACGAATCACCTTGTCTAGTCCGGCAAACGCACCGCCCACGATAAACAGGATATTGGCCGTGTTTACCTGCACGAACTCCTGCTGGGGATGCTTGCGACCGCCTTGAGGAGGTACGGACGCTGTAGTGCCCTCGATCAGTTTCAACAGCGCCTGCTGCACCCCTTCGCCCGAGACATCACGGGTAATCGAAGGGTTGTCCGATTTACGCGAAATCTTATCGATTTCATCGATATAAACAATACCGCGCTCGGCCTTCTCGACATCGTAGTCGCACTTTTGCAGTAGTTTCTGGATGATGTTTTCGACATCTTCACCCACATACCCTGCTTCGGTCAGCGTCGTTGCATCAGCAATGGTAAAAGGTACATTCAGTAGCCGCGCCATGGTCTCGGCCAGCAGCGTCTTACCGCTTCCCGTCGGACCAATCAGGAGGATGTTGGATTTACCTAGCTCCACATCGCCTTCACGCACTTCTGACTTCAGACGCTTGTAGTGGTTATACACCGCTACGGACAGCACCATTTTGGCGCGGTCTTGTCCGATGACGTAGTCGTCCAGCGTATGACGTATTTCGCGGGGCGTAGGTAGACGCTCCTCATCGCTCTCGGCATCGGCTTCGAGAACTTCTTCGCGAATGATGTCATTACACAAGTCGACACACTCATCGCAGATATACACGGACGGGCCAGCAATCAGCTTACGTACTTCGTTTTGATTTTTGCCACAAAACGAGCAGTAGAGCAGTTTGCCACCTTCGTCCTTGCCTTTGCCGTCGGCCATTCGCGTACCTCTGTCACTGCGGCGGCTGACGCCGCCTTAAAAGCTCGTTAGAAAAGCAGAATCCTATCACGCTATCAGGATGTAGGCCGCTTATCCAGCACTGCGTCAATCAAGCCATACTCTTTGGCTTTATTGGCGCTCATGAAATTGTCACGGTCGGTATCTTGGGCCACTTTATCAATGTCTTGGCCAGTATGGTGGGCCAAGATTTGATTCAACTTCTCCCGGATACCAAGAATTTCACGGGTGTGAATCTCGATATCCGATGCTTGCCCCTGGTAACCGCCCAGCGGCTGATGAATCATCACACGTGAGTTCGGTAAGCAGTAACGCTTGCCTGCAGCACCTGCGGTAAGCAGTAGCGCGCCCATGCTGGCGGCTTGACCGATACACACGGTGGAAACGTCCGGCTTGATGAACTGCATGGTGTCATAGATGGACATCCCTGCCGTCACAGAGCCGCCGGGCGAGTTTATATATAAGTGAATGTCTTTGTCGGGATTTTCAGACTCAAGAAACAGTAGTTGCGCCACGACAAGGTTGGCCATGTAGTCTTCTACAGGGCCCACCAGGAAAATCACGCGCTCTTTCAGCAGACGCGAATAGATATCGTAGGCTCTTTCCCCTTTGGCGCTCTGCTCAACCACCATGGGCACTAGACCGCCGGCGTTTTGAATATCAAACTCACTCATTCGGGTGATTCCTTGCGTCCGGTAAGGGAAAAGCGCACCCAAGCAGGGTGCGCCACGCGATATGATCAGGCGCTTGCCTGTTCGCCCTCTTCATTCTCATCTTGCTCAGCCTGTTGCTGAGCAGCAGCCAGCGCTTGCTGGTAAGACATTTCCACGTCTTTGACGTTCGTTTGCTCAAGCAGTTTATCGACCGCCTTCTCTTCAAGAATGGCAGATTTCACTTGGGTTTTCAGCTGCTCGTTACCCATGTAGTACTCCACCACTTCGGTGGGATCTTGGTACTGCTCTGCCAGCTCTTCGACTTTGGCTTTGATTTCAGCGTCGTCAGCATCCAACTCGTGAGCTTTGATCACTTCGGCCAACAGCAGACCGACTTGAACACGTCCTTTAGCCTGCTCTTCGAACAACTCGTTCGGCAGTTGGCTAACATCAAAATCCTCACCCAAACCGAACTGCTGAGCGGCCTGACGCTTCATACCGTCAGTTTCTTGCTGAACTAGCGCGCTGGGAACGGGAATGTCGTTTGCCTTCTTGAGGGCATCCAGCACCTGTTGCTTGACACGGTTATCGACCGCCTGAGAAGCCTCACGCGTCATGTTTTTCTTGATTTCAGCCCGAAATTTGGCTTCATCACCACCTTCGACACCAAAGCGCTCAATGAACGCCGTATCCACTTCCGGCAGCTTTTGAGTACTCACTTTGTGAACGGTGACTTTGAAAGTCGCGTCTTGACCAGCAAGGTGCTCGGCTTGGTAATCTGCCGGGAACGTAACAGAAATAGTTTTCTCTTCGCCCGCTTTCGTACCAATCAGTTGCTCTTCGAAGCCCGGAATAAAGCTGTTGGAACCGATGACCAAGGCATGGCCTTCAGCGCTGCCACCCTCGAACGGCTCGTCACCCAAGAAGCCTTGAAAGTCGATGGTAACCTGGTCGCCATCCTCTGCGGCCGTATCGACCTCTTCCCACTCAGCATTTTGCTTGCGAAGCGTATCGATCATTTCATCGACATCGGCCTCGCTGACAGAAACCACCGGACGCTCTACGTCCGTGCCTTCGATAGACGCCAGCTCGACCTGCGGGTAGACCTCCATGGTGGCAACGAACTCAAGATCTTTACCCGCTTGGTTTACCTTCGGTTCAATCTGCGGAAAACCAGCGGGATTGAGACCTTCTTCAGTGATGGCGCGTACGTAGCGCTCACGCATCACTTCGCCCACCACTTCATTGCGCACGCTGTCGCCATAGCGCTGACGCACGACGGCCATGGGCACTCGGCCTTGGCGGAAACCGTTCAAGCGAACGTTTTTCGCGGTGTCTTTCAAGCGAGCGCTGACGGCCTCGTCGATGTCTGCTGCCGGCACTTGAATAGTGATACGGCGTTCGATCTGGGAGGTCGTCTCGACGGAAACTTGCATGAATTGTCCTCTAGCGGATAGGCGTTGTGTTGATTGCGTAAAATGTATTCAAGGGGATCAATTTTAAGAACCCTGACGCATGGTGGCAAGCGCCATGCTCGCAAGATGGGGGCGTGACCATCGATTACAAGGGGTTAGCAGGACAAAAACTCACATTTCCCGTGCTGTCCACCATAACGATACGGCGTGCAGTAAAAGTCCGCACGTTGCCGCATGCGAGATAAATACCTGCCAACTGATCCAGTCGGTAAATATGGCGTGCCAAGCGCCCATCACTATAGCGCCTGCCACTATCATCACGATCAAGCGCTTGATGAGACCCGGAAGCGTTTGCCTTGCGCTTTGAGACAGCATCTTCCACTGAAAAATAGCTGCTCCAGCCACTAGGACCAAGGCCATCACCAGCAGCGTTTGGCGCGTCTCGTGGCCACCCGCCATATAACGCGGTAGCGCTGCCAGCATCACCACACATAGGCCAATCGCCACACTGACACGCTCCGAGGAATAGGCGGATAGCTGCATGTTCAGGCGACCTTCAGCTGTTGATCGTCGATCCATTCTTCTACCCAAGGCATCGCCGCATCATCTGCCATAAAGGTTTCCATGGCATCAATTTCAAGGCGCTCTCCTAGGCGGCGAGCGCCGAGATCCTGTAGCAGCTCATCCAGCGCTCTTCCCGCGCCACAAAACGTATCACCGTAAGAGCTATCGCCTAATGCGATGAGACCGTAACGTAACTTTGTTAGCGAGGGGCTTTGATCTTTCAAGCTGCGTACAAAGGGTACGAAATTACCGGGAAAATCACCGCTTCCTGTGGTCGAAACGCAAAACAAGCTTAAGTCACTACCCTGGGTAACATCTTCCACCGTTGGCTGCTCTGAAATTTCGACCGTATAACCTGCCTGTTCGAATAGCGGCTTCACCTGTTCAGCCACATCCAATGCACCACCATACATGGTGCCCACTACAATGGTTAACGTCGGCATTGCTCTACTCCTCGACGAAGATGTCGTACTGAGTGCCCTTGCGCTTTCAACGTTCGCTCATCAGCGCTTGGCTCGTAAAGTCAGTCGACAAATACCTGATGAATTTGCTCAAATATTAACACGATCAGCAAAAACGACGCACGCCCACGATGGGCTCAATCAATCGTCCAATAGGAGCGCTTATGCAGCAGGCCTTCGAGACATGGATCACGCCCATAATGATTGGCGGCCTGATCATTTTCATGTGCTTTATCATTTGGGACCTGGCCAAAAAGTCGAACGCAGGCAAATTTGGCACGATCATGCTGTTTATCGTACTGGGCGCGGGGATGCTCGGTTACGTCATTAAAGTCGTCATCACTTGGCTCATCGAAGGACGAGGCATTTAGCCACTTACCAAGCTAGTCGCCCGTAGAGCTCGCATCAAAGAGCGAGCTCCAAACACTAAAAGGAGTGCCTAGGCACTCCTTTTGAGTAAGCGAACAGCAAAAAAGAAACTATTGGCTGCTCGAATAGCGCTCCACTTGCTGCTTGAGCTTCTGGCCTGGGCGAAACGTCACCACGCGCCGAGCGGAAATGGGAATTTCCTCACCGGTTTTCGGGTTACGCCCAGGCCGCTCACGCTTATCACGTAGGTCAAAGTTGCCAAAGCCCGACAGTTTTACCTGTTCGTTTTCGCGCAAACAGGCGCGGATTTCTTCAAAGAACGCCTCTACCATCGCTTTTGCTTCTCGCTTTGACAGCGCAAGCTCTGTATGTAAATGCTCAGCCAGCTCTGCTTTGGTCAACGCACCCATAGGGCTCCTCCATGTAGCATACGCATTGCCAAGAACGTGATAAGCGTCGTGTCATGGCATAGCTTAGTTAGCCGCGAAGTTCGGCATCTAATTCGGCTCGCACGTTTGTAATGATCGAGTCGACCAACTGATTGATTTCCTCATCATTTAGCGTGCGTGAAGCGTGCTGCCAGGTCAAGCCCAATGCAATGCTCTTATATCCCTCGGCCACGCCTTTACCAGCATAGACATCAAATAGCTTTATGTCTTTGAGGTAATCACCAGCCTTGGCCTTTGCACAATCCAGCAACGCTTGTACCGGTGTCTCTGCCTTGATCAAGAAGGCCAAATCGCGACGAACTTCCGGATAACGCGAAAGCGGCTCGAAGGCGGGAATCGAACCTTGGCTCAACGCATCCAATCGGACCTCGAACAGCACGGCATCCACTTTGAGCCCTAACGTTGCACGGACCTGGGGATGAAGCGTACCAATCCAGCCAGCAGGTTTCCCTTCATGGAAGAGCTGCGCCGTTTGACCGGGATGCAGCGAAGGATGCGCTCCAGGCTCGAAGCGCCAGGCTGCTAGGCCACCCCCCATGGCTAAAAGACTCTCCAGATCCCCCTTCAAATCGTAGAAGTCTACCTGCGCTTTAGCACCATCCCAGCCTTCAGCTTCTCGCCCACCACATACCAGCGCCCCCATCATCGGGACTTGGGTTAGGTGGTCCAGAGAGCCATTGAACACCAACCCCGTCTCAAAAATGCGCACTCGCGTCTGCTGGCGATTCAGGTTGTGCTCCAGTGCTCTGACTAGCCCAGGAAATAGGCTGGCGCGCATCACAGAGAGGTCTGACGAGATCGGATTGGCCAATACTGGCGACACTGCGTCCGGTAACAGCGCTGCCTGTAGATCAGGAGCAACGAAACTGTAAGTGACAGCTTCTTGAAAACCACGCGCAACCATTTGGTGACGCAGTTGCGATGGTGTCAATGTCGATTCATTCGCAGAACGCAGTGCCAATCGAGCAGCTGGACGTCGCACCGGTAGATTGTTGTAGCCATGAATACGCGCCACTTCCTCGATGAGGTCTTCCTCGATGGCAACGTCAAACCGCCAGCTAGGCGCGACCACCGACCAACCCTCCGCATGCTTATCGACATCAAGACCAAGACGCTGGAGTATATCGGTAACATCGTCCGCCGATAGCCGCTTGGAAAGCGCGCTTTCTAGACGGGCTTCACGCAGCGTAATGGCGCGCGGCGCGGGCAAGTGCTCTTCGCTAACGGTTTCCACCACCGGGCCTGCCTGACCGCCACAAATCTCCAACAGAAGCTGTGAAGCACGCTCGACCGCTACGAGAGGAAGCTCAGGGTCGACGCCACGCTCAAAACGGTGCGATGCATCGGTATGCAGGCCGTAAGAGCGCGCCTGCCCTGCAATCGCAAGTGGCGCGAAGAACGCCGACTCTAGAAAAATGGCCTGGGTATTTTCGCTGGCCCCAGAGTTTTCGCCCCCCATGATGCCAGCCATGGCCAGAGGGCCGCGCTCATCGGCAATGACGAGCGTTTCTGGGCGTAGGGTGACTTCTTGGCCATCCAACAGCGTCAAGCGCTCTGCGTCTGTGGCCAAACGCACGGTAATACTGCCCTGCAAATGATCGCGATCGAATGCGTGCAACGGTTGGCCAAGCTCCAGCATGACGTAGTTGGTGATATCCACCACAGGGTCGATGGAGCGTACACCGCTGCGACGCAGCCGCTCTACCATCCATAGCGGCGTTTCTGCATTCGTAGCCACGCCTTCGATCACACGCCCTACATAGCGCGGACACTGTTCAGGAGCCTCGACCTTCACAGGAAACGTTGTATCGATCGTTGGCGCCACAGCCGCAATGCTTGGGCCGCTCACCGGCAAGCGGTTGAGCACTCCCACTTCCCTGGCTAGCCCTTTGATACTCAGGCAGTCGCCCCGATTTGGCGTCAAATCCACCTCGATCGTCATATCATCGAGCTGCATGTAGTCACGAAAGCTTGTGCCTACCGGCGCCGACGCTGGCAATACCAGGATACCCGGAGAAGTCTCCTCCTCAAGCCCTAGCTCGGACGCCGAACAGATCATGCCACGAGACTCAACGCCTCGCAGTTTGGCTTTTTTGATCTTGAAGTCTCCCGGCAGCACGCCTCCTACCTGAGCGAAGGGAATTTTCTGACCTACATCGACATTCGGCGCTCCACAAACGACCTGCACCGGTGCTGCCGACCCATCATTCACCGTACAAACATTGAGCTTATCGGCGTCGGGGTGCTTCTCTTTGGTGAGTACTTCCGCCACGACAACGCCGCTAAATGAAGCGGCCACTGGCTCAACGGCATCCACTTCAAGGCCCGCCATGGTGATCTGGTCGGCGATGGCCTGTGTATCCAGCTGCGGAGTTACCCAATCACGCAACCACTGTTCTGAAAATTTCATGTTGATTCCCGTCGCTGGCAGCAGTCTTTAGGTGAATTGACGAAGGAAGCGCAGATCGTTTTCGAAAAACAAGCGCAAATCATTGACGCCATAGCGCAGCATGGCCAAACGCTCGGCACCCATCCCAAAGGCAAAGCCCGTATAGCGCTCGGCGTCGATACCAGAGTGTCTAAACACCTCCGGATGCACCATGCCGCACCCCATCACCTCTAACCAGCCACTATGAGAGCAAACGCGACAACCGTTACCACTACACATCACGCACTGAATATCCACCTCGGCAGAGGGCTCAGTGAATGGAAAGTATGAGGGCCGGAAACGAACCGAAAGGTCGTCGCGCTCGAAGAATGCTTGCAAGAAGTCTTCGATCGTTCCTTTCAAGTCAGCGAAACTGATGCCCTCATCTACCAACAGCCCTTCGACTTGGTGAAACATGGGCGTATGCGTCAAATCCGAATCGCTACGATACACGCGACCTGGACACACGATGCGAATAGGCGGCTCACTGCTCTTCATCGTACGAACCTGTACGGGAGACGTGTGGGTGCGTAGCAAACGCGTCGCGTCGAAATAGAAGGTATCCGCCATCCCCCTAGCCGGGTGGTGAGCCGGAATATTGAGCGCTTCGAAATTGTGGTAGTCGTCTTCGATCTCTGGCCCCACGGCCACATCAAAACCAATGCGAGTGAATAACCCCTCGATACGCTCCAACGTACGCGTTACTGGGTGCAGTCCACCACTCTCCTGCCCTCTCCCAGGCAACGTGACGTCGATGCGCTCAGCCGCTAGGCGAGCATTGAGTGCCTCGCTCTCCAGCTGCTCACGCTTAGCGTCAATATCACTCGACAACGCTTGCTTGGCCTGGTTGATTTGCTCGCCAGCCGCAGGGCGCTCTTCTGGTGACAGCTTGCCCAAGCCTTTTAGCAAGGCGGTGACTTCGCCTTTTTTACCTAAGTAACGTACGCGCAACTCATCTAGCGCTGAGACGCTCTGCGCAGCTTGAATAGCATCGCGGGCCTCTGACACCAGAGTAGGAAGGTGATCCATCCAATTTACTCCGAATTAAGCGGTCCCATCCCCGAGGATGGCTGGCATGTTGAAGGTGACAAAAAACAGGGGAAGAGCGGCTGCTCTTCCCCTGCATGGGTCACACTGAAATGACCTTGGGCATTTCACACGGGCATTAAACCAGTGCAAATAGCCTTATTGGGCAGCCTTGGCTTTTTCCACGATAGCAGCAAAAGCTGCTTTTTCGTGTACTGCCAGGTCGGCCAATACTTTACGGTCGATTTCAATACCGGCTTTCTTCAGACCGCCAACAAAGCGGCTGTAAGACATGCCGTTGATGCGCGCACCAGCGTTGATACGCTGAATCCACAGCGCGCGGAATTGGCGCTTGCGGTTGCGGCGGTCACGGTACGCATACTGGCCGGCTTTGATAACAGCCTGTTTGGCTACACGGAAAACACGCGAACGTGCACCATAGTAACCTTTGGCCTGCTTCAGAACTTTTTTATGGCGACGACGGGCAACTACGCCACGCTTAACACGGGTCATAACACACTCCTGACTTTATGACTGAGGCTAGAGGCACTCAGATAAGAAAACTCGACCTTACAGGTTCGGCAGCATGCGCTGAATCAACGCTTTGTCGGAAGCATGAATCTGCTTCATGCCACGCAGCTGACGCTTACGCTTGGTCGACTTCTTGGTCAAGATGTGGCTACGGAAAGACTGTTTGTGTTTGAAGCCATTCGCAGTCTTTTTGAAGCGCTTGGCAGCGCCGCTGTTGCTTTTGATTTTCGGCATGAGAAAACTCCGCTCGATATTTTTTAGAAAACCCAGGGCCGACTAGCGCCTAAGCGCTAGCCCGTTGACTTCGCCGTTGGATCACTTCTTTTTCGGGGCAAGGATCATGATCATTTGGCGGCCTTCCATTTTCGGGAAAGACTCCACCGCTCCGATCTCTTCCAGGTCTGACGCAATCCGTTCCATCAGCTTACGACCGATGTCTTGGTGCGCCATTTCACGACCGCGGAAGCGCAATGTGACCTTACCCTTGTCACCACCTTCCAAGAAACGGGTCAGGTTTTTGAGCTTCACCTGATAATCGCCTTCGTCGGTGCCAGGACGGAATTTGACTTCCTTGACCTGGATTTGCTTTTGCTTCTTCTTTTGAGCCGCTTTTTGCTTTTTGGTCTCAAAAACGAATTTGCCATAATCCATGATCTTGCAAACGATCGGATCGGCATTCGAAATTTGCACGAGATCTAAACCGGCAGCTTCCGCACGTTCAAGAGCCTCAGTGGTGGGCACAACGCCCAACTGCTCGCCTTCGGCATCGATTAAACGTACTTCTTCTTCGGTAATTCGCTCGTTCATTGGTGGGCGTTTATCTTGTGGACGCCCGCGCTGGTTGCTTCGCTTGATTGCTCTGTCTCCTTAGGCAATTGACGATGTCGCCAGGGCTGCTCGCTCGGCATTGATACGTTCGATGAAGTCATCGACGGTCAAAGTTCCGAGGTTTTCGCCGCTGCGAGTTCGCACGGCCACTGAGTCAGCTTCGACTTCCTTATCTCCGACCACAAGGAGATAGGGAATTTTCTGTAACGTATGCTCACGGATTTTAAAGCCGATCTTCTCGTTCCTCAAGTCTGCTTTGACGCGAAGACCGCTTTTTTGCAAGCGTTTCTCCAATTTCAGCGCATATTCGCGCTGTGAATCGGTAATATTCATGATGACCACTTGCTCTGGTGCCAACCATAATGGCATAGCACCTGCATAATGTTCAATCAGGATGCCGATGAAGCGCTCCATGGAGCCGACGATCGCCCGGTGAAGCATGACCGGCGCCTTGCGCTCGCCCTCTTCGGTTACATATTGTGCGCCAAGGCGCTCGGGCATCATAAAGTCCACCTGCATGGTGCCGACCTGCCATTCGCGACCCAAGCAATCCTTCATGTGATACTCGATCTTCGGGCCATAGAACGCGCCTTCGCCGGGAAGTTCCTGCCAATCAACGCCGCAGGCTTTTAGCGCACCGCGAAGGGCGTCTTCAGCGCGATCCCACACTTCGTCACTACCAATACGCTTTTCCGGACGCAGCGCGATTTTGATTGCGATATCTTCAAAACCGAAGTCTTGATACACCTTTAGTGCTTGGCGATGAAAGCTCGTTACTTCCGGCTCGACCTGCTCTTCGGTACAGAAGACATGGCCGTCGTCTTGAGTAAAAGCACGTACGCGCATGATGCCGTGCAAGGCGCCTGAAGGCTCGTTACGATGGCAGCCACCAAACTCACCAAAGCGAACTGGTAGCTCACGGTAGCTACGCAGTCCTGAGTTGAATACCTGCACGTGCCCCGGGCAGTTCATCGGCTTGAGCGCGTATTCGCGCTTTTCCGACTCGGTAAAGAACATCCCATCGGCATAGTTGTCCCAGTGGCCTGACTTTTTCCACAGCGACACATCCATCACTTGCGGACAGCGAATCTCTTGATAGCCACCCTCTTTGTAAACGCCGCGCATGTACTGCTCGACCTGCTGCCAAAGCGCCCAGCCCTTGGGATGCCAGAACACCATCCCAGGCGCCTCTTCCTGCATGTGGAAAAGATCGAGCCGCCGCGCCAGCTTGCGGTGATCGCGTTTTTCGGCCTCTTCCAGGCGTTTAAGGTACGCCTTTAACTGTTTTTTATCCCCCCACGCAGTCCCATAGATACGCGTCAGCATGGGGTTGGAGGAGTCACCGCGCCAGTACGCACCGGCCAACTTGGTTAATTTGAAGGCCTTCAAATGACGCGTGTTGGGCACGTGCGGTCCACGACACATGTCCGTGTACTCTTCATGATGGTACAGCCGAATCGCCGCGCCTTCAGGGATGTCGCGAATGATCTCCTGCTTGTAAGTCTCATTACGTTTTTCGAACGTAGTCATCGCTTGATCGCGATCGACGTACTCACGAATAACGTCATATTCATGGTCGATCAGCGCCTGCATCCGCTTCTCGATAGCGTCCATATCATCAGGCGTTATCGATTTACCAAAATCGACGTCGTAGTAAAAGCCATCATCAATGACCGGACCAATGGCCATTTTGGCATCGGGATAAAGCTGCTTAACCGCGTGCCCAATCAAGTGAGCACAGGAGTGGCGGATAATCTCTAGACCTTCTTCATCCCGGGCAGTAATGATAGAAACATCGGCATCCTGCTCGATGATATCGGCAGCATCTACCAGCACACCATCTATTTTGCCCGCCACACAGGCCTTGGCCAAACCAGGGCCAATGGACTCTGCCAGTTGCATGATAGAGAGGGGCGCTTCGAACGTTCTTTGGCTGCCGTCAGGCAGTGTCACTATGGGCATTCAGGTATTCCTTGAGCGCAGTGGTGATCCATACCAGGGATCACATTTCGCTATCAATGGGTTAGGGTCTTCATGGGGCTTTTAGGGCCGCCAAGCCTATCAGACTTTGTGACGCCGTAAAATAAAACGGGAGGCATACGCCTCCCGTTCTGTGTCAAAGGGTGTCATCGACGCTCAGGTCGAGGCAGCCTTTTCACGATACTGTCATGTGGATTAGTTCCACTCGTCCAGTTCTACACGGCGGTTCTGGAAACGACCCTCTTCGGTATCGTTGGTTGCCACAGGACGCTCTTCACCGTAGCCCACAGCACGCATACGGTTAGCTTCTACGCCGCGCTGGTTCAGATAGGTTGCAACGGACTCAGCACGACGCTGAGACAGGTCCTTGTTGTACTGGTCAGAACCACGAGAGTCGGTGTGGCCTTCGATGCTCACACGAACGTCTGGGTTGTTGACCAGACGCTCAGCTACGCCGTTCAGGACGTTCTGTGCATTTGCAGTCAACTGAGCGGAATCAAACTCAAAGTTAACTTCGCGAAGTACCACGCTATCCGGGCAACCCAGCGCGTTGACTTCTACACCCGCCGGAGTATCCGGGCACTGGTCGCGATAGTCCGGCACGCCGTCGTTATCAGAATCCAGCGGGCAGCCGTTGGCATTGACTGCTACACCAGCCGGGGTGCCCGGGCACTGGTCGCGGTAATCAGGCACGCCGTCACCGTCGGAATCCAGCGGGCAGCCTTCGGCATCAACGGCAACACCCGCAGGCACTTCGCCGTAGCTCGGGCACTGAGGTGCTACCGGCTCAGGTGTACGATCTGCACACAGCAGACCACCGATAGCTGCGCCAGCCGCTGCACCGGTTGCGGCACCCGCGTCTTCATCTGAGCTGCTGCTGGTGGCATAGCCAATGCTACCGCCGATGATGCTGCCCGCCAAACCACAAACCGCGGGGTGCTGGTACCAGCTTTGGCCGCTGTTGGCGCCTGCTTGGCCAGAAGACTGAGAGGCTGAGCTAGCGCAACCTGACAGGCCGACGACTAAAGCAGAACCGATTAGCAAGCCAGTCGTTGATTTTTTCATGCAAGACTCCTTCTTGATCCAATGCTGACATGGTCTAGAGACCAAATCTATCCAATGCTTCTTATGGCGAGAGCATCCATTTTTCGCTGTTCTGATCCAGGACGGGGTTCCCCTGCCCGTGAAACTGAACGTGGTGCCTATCATTAACGTTTCAGCGTTAGAAGGCAACAATGCCGAGATATCAACTTCTTGCCAATACCGACCTTACCAGCATAGCAAAGCTCACATCGATGGCATTAAAAATTTTTAATGAAGAGCGGAAGGGCCTTTAGCGCGCCATTTAATTACCTCTGCGGCGGCTGCGAGCACCGCAGGGCGCATCTCATCTTCCACAGCTAGCCTTTCCTTGTCCTCTTGCATTCTTTCCCGTGGGGTCAACTGTTTGCGCGCAGAGTGCGTCTTGAGATGACGCGTACGGTTATAAACCTCGGCGAACGCCTGAAACTCAGGTCGTTCAGAAAGACTTGGATCGACGATTTCAAGCAGCACTTTACAGCGCCAGGAACCCTCGGTGATGTCGACTTGCTCTTGGACGAGAGCGCTCACCACGTAGTCCAGATTTTCTAGGCTGTTTTGCTGAGCACGCCGCTCTTCTTCCAGTCTAAACGCTTCACGGCGCTTCACTTCGCTTCGCAATTTATGGGCGTAGACGACCAACCCGGCGATGATTAGCAAAGCGACAACGAACAGTAAAAGTGCAACCGTTGAACTCATAAAGCCCCTGAAACGTATAAAATAGCTTAACGAGAATTGTACACCCAATTAGCATCAGTAGACCAACCCAATTCGTCGTTTGCACGCCGTCGTAAGGGCAGTGTCGCGGTTAGCTAAAACGTGAATGCAGCTTGTCCGCCTGGGACAAAGAAGACGCCACCACTTGAACACCGGTACGATATCGCCAACACCACCAAGCCCACCCAAGGCTCAAGGCAAGTCCTACGGCGCCAGCGGTGTGTAGTAAGGCCAGCCATAAAGGCAGCCACAACAAGACATTCGCAATCCCCAGCCCTACCTGGAGGCCATAAGCGATGAGCACACCCACCAAGGCATTACTCACCGGCTGTAGGCCCCGATAACGCCACCAAAGCAGTAACAATAGCCCTCCTAATAAAAGAGCGCCCAATCGATGAACCATATGGATCGCCGTGCGCGCATCGGCATGGAGCTGCCCGTGCAAGTAACTAGGCCCCACCGTTTGCGTTAGATGAAACCCTTCACTGAGGTCCATGGCTGGCCACCACTGCGTGTTGCAGGTCGGAAACCCTTGGCAAGCAATACCCGCATAGTTACTAGTGACCCAGCCTCCCAGCGCCAGCTGAAGCACCAGCGCGGCTCCCGCTACGTACCAGAGAAGATTGCCAGCCCTGGCTGCACCACCTTTGTTGCGCCACGCCCTGCGCAACCGAAGATGCAGCCAGAAAAACAGCATCAAAACACTCAATCCTCCGAGCAAATGCAGCGTGACAACCTGTGGCCACAACTTAAGAGTAACGGTAAACGCACCAAACGCGCCCTGAACGAGAATAACGATCAGTAACGCCAAGCTAAGTCGCCATGGATATTCTGGACGTTTGCGCAGTGACCACCCCATTGCCACGATGGTGAGCACAATCAAGCCCAATAAACTGGCTACATAGCGGTGAGCCATCTCTACCCAGGCTTTGAAGGGCTCTAAAGGAGCATCAGGATGTCGAAGCGCCGCATGATCACTATCGGGAACAATGAGTTTGCCATAACAACCAGGCCAGTCAGGGCAGCCTAATCCTGCGTCGACCAAACGGGTCCACGCACCTACCAATATCACACAGGTAGTCAGTAACGTACCTGCTAACGTCAACCTTACAAGCCAGTCAAGGCGCTGTGAGTAGCTATGCATCGAGCTTCCTTACGGCTAAAACTAGCCGAGCAAAGGCTATATTGGATTGACTTTAAACAGGTGACGTATGTCATCCAGGATGTCGGCCGTAGCCGTTTCGTCACTAAAAGAGAGCGCTGGCCTGCCCATCGGATCGAACAACCACATGCGGTTTTCACCCCCCCAAGAAGGAGAATGTTGCCATTTTGTCACCACCTCGCCTGGCAGTGCAGTGGTCTCCCCACCAATCCTCAACCGCTGCAGTCGCGGCGCCTCACGCCCTAAGGCACGGTGTAGGCGCCAAAGTGCGTCCTGCTTTTCTTCGCATTGGCTACTGCAGTCAAATACCAGGGTCCACCGTTCTGAAGAGGGGGCACTCACCGCCAGCGGCCACTGTCGCAATGGGGGAACATCTAGGATGACTTGTCCATGAGCCGTATGCGCCTGCGGAATACCGACTTGCCACGTTAACATCCCCCAGGCAGTGACGATCGGCGCAGCAAAGATCACGAACAAACATAGCAGCTTGATTCTGGGATAACGTACTGGACGGTGAGACTGCATATTAACGTCCTCTTTCATAATGCTCGCGACGATCAGCCGCTAGGCGATGTCCGCCAAACAGCATGATGACGAAAGCCGTCAATGCCAAGGCCCACCACTGAACAGCATAGCCAACATGACGGCTTGCTGGCATAACGCTTGCCTCCCACCATGGCGTTAACACACCGTCCCCTTGCTCTGCATGCAGCCAGCCATGATGGCTGAATTCGCCCAAAGCCCCTTCCCAAGGCGCGAGACTTAGCTGCTGAAGGCGTACGCCCTCCTGGTTAGCCCCATAAAGGGGGCCTTGTGCTTGCGCTTTCTGCCACTCGCCCGACACGTCGATGACGCCTTCGGGAGTCGACACATGAGGCGCGTCTCTACTAAACCCCGTCTCCAAAAAACCGCGTTGAACCAACCACAGTTGACCATTCATGTCTCTCAGCGGCGTCAGCACCGCCACGCCTAAGCGTCCAGAGGCCATACGATTATCCAGATAGAGCGTGTGTTGCGGCAGATACCTGCCTCGAAGATATACTTGCGCCCCGTCTGATGGTGTATCGACGGGCTCGATCATTGACGGAGCCGCGGCCCTGCTGGCCAGTAAATCGCGCTTGTCATCGGCCCGCTCCCACTGCCATAGTCCCAACAGAATGCCAAGCGTCACCACGACAGACCAAAACAAATACCAGGCATAGAATCTCACTGGATAACGAGAGGGCTTGATCATGTTTTTAAAACTACTCATTGCCGTCGTGTTTATTGGAATCGTCGCCAGTCTTGCCGCAGGAGCAGGCTTTTTGCTACGAGATGACAGCACCTCAAGGCGTCTACTCATATCGTTAAAATGGCGTATCGCTCTCACCTGCCTACTCATCGCGCTGCTACTTATTGGCTTTTTATCTGGCGAGCTTGGGTAACGCACTAAAACACATAGACAAAGATGAAGAGGCCAACCCACACCACATCGACGAAGTGCCAATACCAGCAGGATGCTTCGAAGCCAAAGTGGTGGTCATTAGCAAAATGCCCTTTGATGATCCTAATTAGCATGCTGGCCAAGATGAGCGTACCAATGATTACGTGAAGGCCATGAAACCCGGTCAAAATGAAGAAAGTAGCGCCAAAAATCCCCGCCTCCAGGGTAATCCCATAGTGATGGTAGGCCTCGTAATACTCGACCCCTTGAATGACGATGAAGCAGAGACCTAGCAATACTGTCCCTGCTAACCAATTACGACACGTTTGTCGCTCACCCAGCTTGAGCGCCTCATGCGCAACGGTCAGCGTGATACTAGACGTAACGAGTATCAGCGTATTGACTAGAGGAAGCTGCCAGGGACTAAGCACACTGGTAGGCCCTGACACGGAGGTATCAGGTGGGTTGAGAAGTGGCCATTGGGGTACGAAATCAGGCCAGAGCAAGGCCGAAACACCCTTGGCGCCTTCTCCTCCTAGCCAGGGCAACGTGAACGTTCTGATATAGAACAAAGCGCCAAAAAAGGCGGCGAAAAACATGACTTCTGAGAAGATGAACCAGCCCATGCCCCATCGAAATGACCGGTCCATTTGCGCATCGTAGAGACCGCCCATCGACTCATGGATCACATCCCGAAACCATAGCCCCATGACGCTGACGACCCCTACTAACCCAATGACAAGCAGAGGCGCTCCCGTGTCGTATACCAATTGGATGCCGATCCCTAACATCAAGGCACCCAGGGCCAATGAACCTAAAATGGGCCACCGACTGGTAGCAGGAACGTAGTAGCTGCCGCTGCTCATGTGTTATCCCCCGCCAAGTGATTATTATAGGCCGTTTGCAGCGGCGTCCGCTGTACCGGATAAAGGGTGTATACCAACGTGATCGTATTGATCTCTTCGGGTAAGTCTCTCGCTAACTGAAATACCAGAGGAATCGTGAGTCGCTCCTCTCCCTGCAACTGCTGCTCTTGAAAACAGAAACAGCTGACCTTGCGTAAATGCGTCGTGGCACTGGAGGGAGACACACTAGGCACCGCCCGCCCCCAGCTTTCTATGGCACTGTTGTTGGTGAAAGTAAAATCTACCTCTGCCGTTTGCCCGGGATGAACGCGCATTTGCCGCGCTGCGACACTCATTTGCCAGGGTAAGCCTGCACTGCCGCGGGTAATGAATTGAACCATGACGAAACGCGTCTGATCGACCTCCTCATGAACAATGGCCTGAGCAGTCGTATCGACCTTGCCATTCAATCCCGTCACTTTGCAGAACACGTCGTAAAGGGGCACTAACGCAAAGGCAAAAGCGAACATCCCAAGCAGGGCGGCAACGCTGCGAATGACCGTCTTATTCACACCATCTCTTTGAGCTCGATCTATGCCCATGTTAATCCCCTCGATCTAATGCAGCGCTCACCGCTTATTCGTGGGTTTGAGCACGGTGAAAGACAGGTGGCGTTTCAAATGTATGCAGCGGAGCAGGACTTGGCACGCTCCATTCTAGATCCACCGCGCCCTCCCAAGCTTTCGCGGGTGCTTTTTGCCCTCCTCGAACGCAAAGCACGATAACCAAGACGAACAGCAGCTGAGAGGCCCCAAAGAAAAACGCTCCGATGCTCGATAGCAAGTTGAAATCGGCAAACTGCAAGGCGTAATCGGGAATACGCCTGGGCATACCGGCCAAACCGGCAAAGTGCATGGGGAAAAACGTCAGGTTGACGCCAATGATGGAGCACCAGAAATGGCATTGCGCCAACCGCTCATTGGGATAGTGGCCCGTCCATTTTGGCAACCAGTAATAAACGCCTGCCATGATGGCAAAAATAGCGCCAGGCACGAGGACGTAATGAAAATGGGCAACCACAAAATAGGTGTCGTGGTACTGAAAATCCGCTGGCGCAATGGCCAGCATCAGTCCTGAAAAACCGCCAATGGTAAACAGGACGACGAATGCCAGCGCAAACAGCATAGGTGGTTCAAAACTGATCGAGCCACGAAACAACGTGGTCACCCAGTTAAACACCTTGACCCCAGTAGGCACGGCAATGAGCATCGTGGAGTACATGAAAAACAGCTCAGCGGTCAGCGGTAGACCTACGATGAACATATGATGCGCCCATACTAAAAAAGATAGCAGGGCGATGGCTGCGGTGGCGTACACCATCGAGGCATACCCAAACAGTGGTTTACGCGCAAACGTTGGAATGATGGCCGACACGATACCAAACGCTGGTAATATCATGATGTAGACTTCGGGGTGTCCGAAGAACCAGAACAAATGTTGAAATAGTACGGGGTCTCCTCCGCCCGCGGCATCGAAGAAACTGGTACCGAAATTGATGTCCATCAACATCATGGTAATGACCCCTGCCAACACCGGCATCACCGCAATTAGCAGAAAAGCGGTTATCAGCCATGTCCAAACGAACAGCGGCATGTCCATCATGCGCATGCCAGGGGCTCGCATATTGAGAATCGTCGCGATGATGTTGATCGCACCTAAAATCGAACTAATCCCCGCGATATGCAGCGCTAGAATAAAAAACGTCGTGGACGCAGGCGCATAAGTCGTCGATAAGGGAGCATAAAACGTCCAACCGAAATTAGGGCCACCGCCTGGCATCAATAACGTGGAAAGCAGCAGCGCAAAGGCAACGGGCAAGAGCCAAAAGCTGAAGTTATTGAGCCGTGGAAGCGCCATGTCGGGCGCGCCAATTTGTAGCGGTATCATCCAGTTGGCCAATCCGGTAAAAGCGGGCATCACGGCTGCAAACACCATGATCAAACCGTGCATGGTGGTCATTTGATTGAAAAACTCAGGCTCGACCAGCTGCAATCCCGGTTGAAACAGCTCGGCTCTCACCACCAGCGCAAAAATGCCACCCACGAAAAACATCGTCAGCGAGAAAATCAGATAAAGCGACCCAATCTCTTTATGATTGGTAGTCAGCAACCACCTTAATAGGCCTTTCGGCGGAGTATGATGCGCATGGCCTTCATGCGACTGGCCACCCGCGACGGCCGTTGAGCTGTGTTGCAGGGGGTTGTGTGGAGGAAGTTTCGGCGCCATGAGTCTCTCCGCGTACTTTATCGTTGTATTGGAAGATGGTGTTTAACGCTTCACTTATTGCGCAATACGTTCGGCCACTGTCGCAGGCTGAACAGCATCCCCCGTATCATTTCCCCAAGCATTCCGCGTGAACGTGACGACAGCGGCTATCTCTACTGGATTGAGCGTACTTCGAAAAGCGGGCATGGCCGCCCCCGACACACCGTTAATGACTCGGTCTAAATGCCAGTCCAGGTCGTCGATCAGCTGATCGTTGCCCGCCAGCGCCGGGAAGGCAGGAGGCGCCCCTTGACCTTCACTTTGATGGCAAGAGGAACATATCGATTGATAAACGGTTTCGCCACGTGCCATCAACTCATCGAGTGCCCATTCACGATCGATACCCATGGCTTCCTGCTCGGCTGCCGCTTTACGCTCTTCGAGCCACGTCTCGTACTCCGCTTCCTCCATGGCATGAACCACGATGGGCATGAAGCCATGATTCACCCCACATAGCTCGGCACACTGGCCGCGGTATATGCCAGGCTCGTTGATCTGCACCCAGTTTTCGTTGATAAAGCCTGGGATCGTATCCTGTTTGACGGCCAGCGCCGGCACCCACCAGGAGTGGATGACATCATCGGATGTCATCAAAAAGCGGACTTTACGATTGATAGGAAGCACGAGAGGCTCGTCTACATCAAGCAGGTAATGCTCGTCTCGCTCGGCCTCTCCACGGATTTGCTCGCGACTGGTACTAAGGTTGGAGGTGAATGCAATATCTTCACCTAAATATTCGTAGCGCCAGCGCCACTGCTGCCCCGTAATCATGATATCCAGGTCGGCTTCGGAAGCATCATACATGTTCTTCAGTGTCGCCGTTGCTGGCACTGCCATACCCACCAATATCAAAATCGGGATGGCCGTCCATAGCACTTCTACGGAGGTATGTTCATGAAAACTTGCCGCTTTGGCGCCCTTGGCATGGCGATAGCGAAACAAGGAGTAAAACATCACACCGAAAACGATCACGCCAATCACCACACACACCCAAAAAATGGTCATGTGAAGGCCAAAAATATCGCGGCTAATATCGGTGACACCGACCGGCATGTTCCAGCTGCTGGCCTGGGCCTGGGAGATACTTGCGACACTGGTCATGGTGAGAAGCCATCGCCACGGTAGGTGCATAGCAGCCTCCTTTTTATTGTTGTTCTCGCCATCCCGTTTATTAGGTCAGGATGAAGTGATGTCTTGTGAGTATAGAAAACAAATGGCATTCGTCACGCACTGCAAGCGTGATGTTTCTCAACGATTCACCCCGCGGCAAACATTGCTATGCTCGCTAGCACCAGAACGAACAACAACGTGACGACGATCGCCGTGAAAATGAACGCAGCAGGCTTGCCATTCGAAAAATCGTGCTGCCGTTGACGGTCATTCTGAACGCCGATCAGCGCTGCCAGCACCGACTTGATGACTGACCACATAGCTACTCCCTCATTGCTCAGGCATGTCACGTTACATTCGGCCGCTGTGTTAGAGCACCCGCCTACCGTTGATGATAGGCAATTTTGAGCATCTTGCTGCGGCTCGAAATTCAAGCAGCCACGCATGATCAGTCATAACAGCAGCACTTTGCTATGAATAAGCTTGCGGCAAAACGTGGGTCCATTCACACTTGTCGAACATTTGTCGCTACCGCAATGGACTGTCAATGGAGTCTTCTATGCCCAAGCATCGTGGCGTCGCACAGCGCGTCTGCATCGTCATGCTTTCCTCTCTTTTGCTCACTGGATGCACGACTTACACATGGCCAGACGGCTCTCAGGAAACCGTATTGGGCGTCGTCGCTGAAGATGAGAATCGCCGGTACGAAGAGCCTCGTGCTGACGGCGTTCGCTATCGTAAACCGGGAGAACTCCCTAACGCAGACAGTGACGATAACGACTGAATCTGCCTAGCCCCTCATTCGTGCCGTCGTTTGGTAGACGCCGTGGCTTGAGCCGTTAGCGGATCTTCTGGCCACGGGTGTTTGGGATAGCGACCCCGCATCTCTTTGCGTACCTCAGGGTAACCATTGATCCAAAAGCTCTTTAAATCTTGAGTCACTTGAAGCGGGCGCCGCGCAGGCGACAGCAAATGAAGTATTATCGATACACGCCCATCGACGACGGTAGGCGTTGATTGCCAACCAAAAGCCTCTTGTAGCTTCAATGCCAATACTGGCGCCTGCTCCACTTGGCACGGCGCGTAATCCACGTTGATGGCGCGACCGCTCGGCGCCGTGATCACGCTTGGCACCAAGCGCTCCAATTGCTGCTGTTGCTCCCACGCCAGTGTATTCATGAGGCAGCTATGAAATGGCAACCTTTCGACCTGCGCCATGCGCGTCAACCCCGCGACATAGGGCGCCAGCCACGTCTCCAACGTCCCCATTAGCACCGCCTCCGACCAATCGGGCCACTGCTCCGGCCATAGTCGTGAGAGCAACGCCATTCGCCCCTGCAATTGGCGAACGTCCTCCGTTATCACTAGCTGCGGGCGTTGCTTGAGCGCCTCTAGGAGCGCTTTTTCCATCGCCTCTGCCGACAGCTGGGGCAACGGACGAACGGCTAACACCAGCTCGCCGTGCCGCTGTACGGCCTCGCCGACCAGCTTACCCTGCTCCTCCGACCAGCCCACGCATTCTTCCCAACGTCCGGTATCAGGATAGAGCTGGACCAAAGTGGTTATCGTGATGGGTTCTGCGACGTAAATGCGGGCTTCACTGGTTGCACTCTCGATCGCTACCGCCACTAGCCAGTCGTGTTGGGCAAATGGATGACGCTCAGGCAGCGTTGCCGTTTTGCCATTCGCCAGTTTGAAGCGCCCAATGCCGATGCGCTGGGCGACACGGTCTGGGTATGCCAAACACAGCAGAGCGCTGAGCGCCCCTAGATCAACGACACGAGGCATGGAGACGTCCATCGACCTCGCTAGGCGCTGGGTCTGCTGATGCCATTGCGAAAAAGCAGAAGGCTTTTGCAATCGCTGGGTCAGCGCATCACGCAGCGACCCTTGCACCCGCTCTCGGCCCTCCATCAATGCTGCCAGTGCACAGGCCAGAGGTATCGCCTGCAAAGCTTTCGCCCCCACTAGCATGGCGGCTAAACGCGGCTCCAAGGCTAGCGCCGCACTCTGCCGACCGAGCTGCGTCAATCCCCCGCCTGGCGCTCGTAAGCGAAGCTGATCCAGAAGCGCCTGAGCCGATCTCAGCGCCCCCTCAGGAGGCGATGTGACCCACGACAAAGCTCTGGGTTCATGGACACCCCATAGGGCGGTTTCTAGCACGAGGTTGGATAAATCGGCCTGAAGTATCTCCGGTTCCGCATAGCCCACCAGGGGCTGTTCCGCAGCCCAAAGCCGATAGCAGACGCCCGGCTGCTGGCGACCGGCACGCCCACGACGCTGATCGGCACTCGCCTTGTTGACACGACGGGTGGTTAGTTTGGTCAGCCCCGTACTAGGATTGAACAGAGGCACCCGCTCGAATCCTGCATCGATCACGACGTTGACACCGTCGATCGTCACACTGGACTCGGCAATCGCGGTCGAGACGATCACCCGCCGACGCTCTGCACGTGGCCGCATGGCCGCCTGCTGTAACTCCAAAGGCAACCTTCCATGCAGCGGGTGCACCTCGACATCCAGAGGGCTCTCTTCCACGGCGTCAACGAGTTGAGCGATGTCGGCTACGCCGGGTAAGATTATCAGAACGTCTTGGCTCTCTGGACGTATCAGGGCCTCATGAAGCACTCGCAGCGCGGTGTCGCTCAGCGAAGCTTCCCCCAACGGCGGTCGATAGTGGGTCTCGACGGGGAAGGCTCGCCCCTCGCTTTCGATGACCGCTATATCACTCCCTAACACTCGCTTGAGCGCTGTCACATCCAAGGTGGCCGACATTACCAATAGACGCAGGTCGTCACGCACGCTCTCTTGCACATCGAGCGCCAGAGCGAGGCCTAAATCTGCCTCAAGGCTTCGCTCGTGAAACTCGTCAAAAATGATTCCCGCTACGCCCTCTAATAACGGGTCATCCTGCAGCATACGAATAAGCACGCCCTGCGTGACCACCTCCAGCCGGGTTTTACGGCCAGTTTGGCTGTCGCCCCGCATCCGATACCCAACGGTCTCACCCACTTGCTCATTGAGCTGGGCCGCCATGAAGGTGGCGGCGAGTTTGGCGGCAACCCGACGCGGCTCCAGCAGTAGCAGTTTCTGCCCCTGCGCCCACGCACACGACAGCAGCGTTAGCGGTACGCGCGTGGTTTTACCGGCTCCTGGCTGCGCTACGAGTATCAGACGGTTTTGGCTCGCCAGCACGGAACGAATTTGATTCAGATGCTGCTCAATAGGAAGCGATGTACTCATGGGTCATTGGGTCAGCGCGTCAGAGGGTGCAATACCGCACCCCTTGAGAATGACGTGCTCCAAGAATTGGCAAATGGACAACAGATCCGCCTCGCCAAGGGATTCCTCGCCAAGAATACCGGATACCTGAGCACTGTATTCCGTGTAGTGCTGGGTGGCTGACCAAATCAAAAAAATCAGCCAGCGTGGGTCCACATCATCCATCTTGCCCTGCCGCGACCACGCGCGCATGATGGCGGCACGGGAAGCGACCCACGCTTTGAGCTCACCGGAGAGGTACTCCTTCAAAAACGGTGCCCCCGCCAGAATTTCCGCTGCGAACAGTTTTGACCCCTCTGGATAGCGCTGCCCCAGCGCCATTTTGGTGCGTATGAAGTCGCGGAGTACTTGGGCAGGATCGCTGTCTTCATGGATATCTTCTAGCACCGCGTTCCATCGCGTCATCATTCGGTTCAATAGACGTACATAGAGTGCTTGCTTGCTCCCCATGTAATAGAGAACGTTAGCTTTGGGCAGCCCGGCAAGATCGGCAATCGCTTGAAGACTCGCCCCCCGATAACCATGCTGCGAAAACACCTGTTCAGCCGCGCTCAAGATGGTCTGTTCGATACGTTCTCTGCTGGCGTTTTCTGGATTCGCGGTATCGACCGACATTCAGTAGGCTCCTTATGATCGCTCGCTAGCGAACGGGTCAGCGGTACTGGGCAGCACGCCACATTACCGTGCACTTTCAGTAAAATGCACTTTAAAAGTGCGTGACACATCGTGTTTAACAAAGTCTTGCAAGGTGCGCCGTTTTGTCCCAAGCTCAACGATATTGACCAATCGGTCAGAACAATCATAACGGAGTTTGGCATGGCGACAATTGAGTTTTTGCTCAATGGCACCCCGACCCAGTGTCAGGTGCCCCCTGACACCAGCATTCTAACGTTGTTGCGCGATCATTTGGGCATGACGGGTACGAAAGAGGGTTGCGCTTCGGGAGACTGCGGCGCCTGCACCGTGGCGATGAAAGGCCCTACAGCCTCTGAGTTTGCCAGTCTCAATGCCTGTATTACACCTGCCCATCAATTACAGGGTCAGCACCTAGTGACGGTAGAAGGCTTATCGGTCAATGGACAGCTTCACCCGGCGCAACGCGCGATGGTCGAGTGCCATGGAAGTCAATGTGGCTTCTGTACGCCTGGTATTGTCATGTCACTCTTCACACTTCACGCCCAACAACAGCAGCGACCGGCGCCTTTAAGTCCGGAGCGACTGGAAGCCTCGTTGGGGGGCAACCTATGTCGCTGCACCGGTTATCGCCCTATTCGGGATGCTGCCCTCAGCATGTCGTCCTACGAGTGGCAGACGCCGCAGTGGTTCGACGCCACTCAGCCATGTCCGTCAGCACTGACGCCCACCTGCCTGGAAGAGACCGTCTCCCGCTTCTTTGCGCAGCCCACCACGCTTAAAGAGCTGACCGCTCTTCGCCGCCGTTATCCCTCGGCGCGCTTGGTCGCAGGCGCTACCGATCTATGGCTCGAAAACACTCAGCGACTTGCTACGCTGAATCAATTAATCGATGTCACACGCGTCGAATCGCTTCACCACATCGAGGAAGCCACACTGGCAGAGCAGCCCGGTTGGTGGATAGGCGCAGGCGTTACCTATTCCCAGTTAGAGCCGCTATTCGAAGCGCACTTCCCGGCGTTTGCTCATCTGCTACAGCGACTTGGTTCTCAACAGGTGCGCAATCGAGGCACGCTAGGCGGCAATATCGCCAATGCCTCGCCCATTGGCGATACACCACCGGTGCTGTTAGCGCTGAACGCCTCGATAGAGCTTGTCCATCAGGGCGGTCGCCGCCTACTCCCTCTGAGCGATTTCTTCTTGGACTATAAAAAAACGGCGCTCGCTGACGATGAAATCATTAGCCGAATATTCCTCCCTCGCTTGGCCGAAGGTTGCGACCTGAAAGTGTGGAAACTCTCTAAACGCCGTGAGGACGATATTTCGGCCGTGTTAGGCGCCTTTCACTATCGCCTGAGTGACGGTGTTTTGAGCGATGTGCGCGTCGCCTTTGGCGGCATGGCTGCCGTACCCAAGCGCGCCTTGCAAGCAGAAGCCGCTTTGACGAACACCCCCGTATCGCAAGAGTCCTTCCAAGCTGCTCAGCAAGCACTCGCCGATGACTTTCAGCCGATGAGCGACGTACGCGGCGGTCGACACTATCGACAGCAAGCCGCTGCTAACCTCATGGAGCGGCTTTATCTCTCGCTCTCGGCACCGACACAGGAGGTGATGCTCGATGCGTACGCTCACTAAGCTCGATGGCGATAGTCGCCGTGCTCGTCGCGAATTACGCGATCACATCCAGGGCTCTGGTCCACTGGCCCGCCATACGGTCGACAGTCACGGGCAGCGGCAAGCCGGTGCCTCCAGCTTTCACGAGAGTGCCGAAAAACATGTGACCGGCAAAGCGACCTACATTGACGATCTCAAGACGCCCCAGGATGCGCTCCATATAGCGCTGGGACTATCGCCCATCGCTCACGGCAAGCTCGTATCGTTGGAGCTGGACGCTGTACGTCAGGCGCCTGGCGTGGTCGATGTGATTACCTTTCACGATGTTCCTGGCCATACCGACATTGGCCCCGTGTTTCCCGGCGACCCGATTTTCGTTGATCACGACATCAGCTATGCCGGACAGTGTCTTTTTGCCGTAGCGGCGACGTCTCATCAGGCCGCTCGTCAAGCAGTCACATTGGCCTCGATGCAGTTCGATGAGCAGCCAGCCAGTCTCGATCCAGTCGCCTCCTCCGAACGGCAAGAGGTCGTTCGCCCTACCCACGTACAAGAATGTGGGGACTGGGAAGCAACACTAGAAGGTGCCGAGCAGGTGGTCGACGGCGACCTGTTCATCGGAGGACAGGAGCACTTTTATCTCGAGGGCCAGGCCTGTGTGGTGATCCCCACCGAGGACGAAGGCGTCATGGTGCATACCTCGAACCAGCACCCCAGCGAAACGCAAAAGCTGGTTGCCGAGGTGCTAGGTATCCCTTTCCATGCAGTGACGGTGGAGGTACGCCGCATGGGCGGCGGGTTTGGGGGCAAAGAGACGCAAGCATCGCCCTGGGCATGCATCGCTGCGATCATTGCGCGCCGTACGGGCAGAGCTACGCGGCTGCGTCTACCACGAAGTGTCGATATGCGAATCACGGGCAAGCGCCATCCTTTTCATAATCGATACCGATTGGCGATCGACGCTCGCGGCGTGATTCAAGGTGGCGATATCACCGTCATCGGCGACTGCGGCTACTCACCTGACCTCTCGGACGCTATCGTGGATCGTGCCATGTTCCACGCGGACAACGCTTACTCACTGGGTGATGCCCGCGTTACCGGCCACCGTGCCAAAACCCACACGGCGTCCAATACCGCCTTCCGTGGCTTTGGTGGTCCACAGGGCATGATGATCATTGAAGCGGCGATGGATGACATTGCCCGTCACGTCGGCGAAGACCCGCTCACCATTCGTAAGCGCAATTTCTATCGCGAGGGTCGAGACACAACGCATTACGGTCAGCAGGTGGATCAAAAGCAACTGCTGCATACGCTCGTCGATACGCTGGAAGCCAGTAGCGATTACTGGTCGCGACGCCAACAGGTACGTGACTTCAACGCGACAAGCCCCGTCATCAAAAAAGGGCTAGCGCTGACGCCGGTTAAATTCGGGATTTCATTCACCGCTCAGCACCTCAATCAGGCGGGTGCTCTGCTCCATGTTTATACCGACGGCAGCATCATGATCAACCATGGCGGTACGGAAATGGGCCAGGGGCTGCACACGAAAATTTGCCAGGTGGTTGCCCGTGAACTAGGACTGGATCTAGACAGCGTCCGCATCAGCGCAACGCGCACTGACAAAGTCCCCAACACGTCGCCCACCGCCGCCTCTAGCGGTGCCGATCTCAACGGCATGGCGGCCAGAGATGCCGCCGGTAAACTTCGTGAGCGGCTGTTCGATTTTGCCGCTGGACATTTCGAGGAGGGGCTAGATCGCGAGGGCATGCGACTGGAAAATGGCATGCTGGTCGCAGGCAGCGGAGAGAGCGAACGGCGCATCCCGTGGGGAGAGCTCATCCAAACGGCATATTTGAACCGCGTCTCGCTGTCGGAAAAAGGCTTCTATGCAACCCCTTTGATTCACTACAACCGAGCGACGGGGCAAGGTCGTCCCTTCTACTACTATGCCTTTGGAGCAGCGGTCGCCGAAGTGAGTGTCGACACTCTAAGCGGTGAATATCTCGTCGACCGAGTGGACATCCTCCACGATGTCGGCAACTCACTCAACCCAGCCATCGATATCGGCCAAATCGAAGGAGGCTTCATTCAGGGAATGGGCTGGTTGACCAGCGAAGAGCTCAAATGGAGCGATAAAGGTGTGCTGATGAGCGACGGACCGGCGACCTATAAAATCCCTACTTACGGTGACCTACCCCGCGTCTTCAATGTCGAGCTCATGGAGGGGCACCCTAACTCCATGGCAAGCCTATACCGCTCCAAAGCCGTGGGCGAACCCCCTTTCATGCTGGGTATTTGCGTGTGGTCGGCGCTAAGAGACGCACTGTCGAGCCTGACGGACTATCGTACATCCCCTCACTTAGACACCCCCGCCACGCCGGAAAGAGTCATGCTTGCAGCCCATGCGATTAGGAAAAAAGCGTTATGACCACGCCCCCTGACACTTGGCATGCTGCGCTTCATCGTTTACAGCAAAGCGGTACGCCGCATGTCCTCGCGACCCAAGTGACGTGTGCAGGTTCGACCCCCCGCGAGCCGGGAGCTCGCATGGTGATTACCGATGATGCTCTTTTCGACACGCTGGGGGGTGGCACCTTCGAGTGGCAAACCATTAGCGCTGCCAGAGGTTTACTGCGACAAGGAGACGCTGGGTTTCATCTCGAGGCTTTTTCCCTAGGCGGTCGTAGCGGTCAGTGCTGCGGTGGCTTCGTCAACGTGCTACTCGAGGTATTCCCAGGCGCTTCCCCACGCCTCGCGCTATTTGGCGCTGGTCATGTCGGCCATGAAATCGTCAAACTGAGCGCCCCTCTTCCTTGGCATATCGATTGGTACGATAGCCGCAGCGACAGTTTCCGCAACTGCGCAGACGAACAGCCGCGATTGAGCTGTCATCTATTGCAAAACGTGACTTCTTGCATCATGGCCCTCCCTGCCGCATGCCACGCTCTTGTGATGACTCACAGCCACGATGAAGATTACGCCCTGATTGCAGCACTACTCAAACGCCCGGACATAACCACCATTGGGCTAATCGGTTCAGACAGTAAATGGGTAAGCTTCCAACGACGCTTATCGCGTGATGGCTTTCAACCCAACGAGATTCAGCGCGTACGCTGCCCTATTGGCGCGATCCACGGCAACAAACTTAGCAACAAAACGCCCTATGCGATTGCCATGACCGTCGTCACCGAGCTTTTATCACTAACTGACAAACCCATTGATCGACAAACACGCGGGCTTGAGCCCGCTGTTCTGCGCTTTCTATTTAACGATACGGCGACATCCTCGAGCTAATATGACTTCTACCGATACGTTGATTCGTGCAGAGCTGGTGAGCTTTGCTCGTGACCCAGGGGACGATGACCTGCCGACACCTGGCAGCCTCGAGCATTACAACGATGGTGTCCTGTGGCTTCGAGAGGGCCATATCCAGGCGGTTGGCCACTACGCCGATCTCGTCGATCAACTTCCGCTGCACAGCCAGATCCTCGACTATCGCGGCAAATTGATCCTGCCCGGTTTTATCGACACCCACGTACACTATGTTCAGCTCGATATCATGGCGTCGTATGGCCGCCAGCTTTTGGACTGGCTGAATGACTATACCTTTCCTGAGGAGTGCCGCTTTGCCAACCATGCCCATGCACAAGCGCTGTCCAATGCCTTTCTAGACGAGATGCTAAGAGCCGGCACGACGACGGCTCAAGTATTCGGCTCTAGCCACCCAGGATCGGTCGATGCCTTCTTTAGTGCTTGCCAGAAGCGCCAGTTACGCATGCTCGTTGGAAAAGTCTTGATGGATCGCAATGCGCCCGACGCATTAATGGACGGTGCAACGGGCATTGCCGATACGGAGCGTTTGATCGAGGATTGGCACGGCCAACAGCGGCTAGGTTACAGTGTAACGCCTCGCTTTGCGCCCACGTCGACGAAGGCTCAAATGGATGCGGCGGGTGCCCTGCTACGCAACGACCCATCGCTATGGCTGCAAACGCACCTTGCCGAAAATAGCGGCGAACTCGACTGGGTGGCCGAACTTTTCCCGGGCAGTCGAGATTATCTAGCGGTGTACGAGGACGCTGGCCTCGTAGGCCCTCGCAGCACCTTTGCTCACGGTATTCATCTCGACAACGGCATGCGTCAACGTCTAGCCGAACGAGGCGCCAACATTGCGTTCTGCCCAAGTTCTAATCTATTTCTGGGTAGTGGACTTTTCGATCGAGACGCTGCAAAAGAAACAGGTATGTCCTTTACCTACGCCAGCGATATTGGTGCCGGTACCGATCTTTCGGGTTTCGGAACGTTGAAAAGCGCTTACCAGGTGGGCCAACTGCGCGGCCAACCGCTGACGGCATGGCAAGGTTTTTACGGCTTGACCCACGGTAACGCCAAAGCGCTGTCACTGGATCATCACATTGGGCAACTTGCCCCCTCCTACGAAGCCGATTTCGTCGTCATCGACCCACATGCCACGTCGCTTCTTGAGCGCCGCATTCAGCACTGCACCACGCTGGGCGAGCGCCTCTTCGCCCTCATGATGCTGGCCGATGATCGCGCCATCTATGAAACCTGGGCAGGCGGCGTTTGCCAGCATCGCCGGGATTGATTGCGAAATCGACGCTCGCTAGACAAGCCGCTTCTCATCAGCGGCTTTTGTCACTTCCACGGCAGCGCAGACCGGTTATGGCCCAAACGGCAAAAAGCCCCGCACACGGTGTGTACGGGGCTTATCGAGCGCGCAACAAAAAACCCAGCCGTTTGGCTGGGTTCTTTGCGATATAAGTGCCTGACGATGACCCGGGCGGCGCTCCGCTACTCTTCAGGGGGAGACCCCTAAAAAGCAAAACCCCGACCAGATGGCCGGGGTTTCTAAATAAGTGCCTGACGATGACCTACTCTCGCATGGGGAGACCCCACACTACCATCGGCGCTAAGCGGTTTCACTTCTGAGTTCGGCATGGGATCA
>NZ_VDGL01000011.1:0-32779 GCF_006228115.1 Halomonas sp. BL6
GAAGCGAACCAAACTTGGCTCAAGGGTCAAACGAATTCATTCATTAGGCCGAAGCCTGTTTGACGAGTCGCTTGCCTTGATAATGGGTGATTTGTCACCCTCATCGGCAAGCGCCCACATGAATTACCTGATCAAATTGTTAAAGAGCAACTTTCTTAATGTCGCTGCGGCGGGCTCGATGACCTGACCCGTGCTGCCTCAGCGAGGAAGGCGTATTCTACGCATTCCGTGGCGTTTGTCAACCGCTGTTTTCAGCGGGCGAAGCGAGCGATCTGACCAACCTACCACAGAACTCTAACTTCCTGACAAACAAGAGGTTTTTCATCCTCATCACCGCTGGTAACGCTGGGCGTCCCCGGCAGCGGATGCGTACTTTACGGATTCGATGCCGGGTTGGCAAGAGGGTTTTGTAAAAAAACTCCAACATCTTTCTGCCAAGCTGAAATGCTGTCCTCCTTAGGCTGGAGGAGTCATCGCGCCCATCGCCCCAGCTACTAGCGACTCAGAACTCAAATCGGCAATCGTACGAGCCCCTGTCAGGGTCATGGCTACCTTCATCTCTTTCTCGAACAGATCGAGCAGGTGAGCAACTCCGGCCTCGCCTGCCGTTGCCAGTGCATAGATGAAGGCACGACCAATGAGCGCAGTGTCCGCCCCCATGGCAATCATGCGCACGACATCGAGACCACTGCGCACGCCAGAATCGGCCAAAATCGCCAGATCACCTTTCACCGCATCCGCAATGGCAGGGAGCGCACGCGCGGTTGAAGGCACGCCATCTAACTGCCGGCCGCCGTGATTGGACACCACGATCCCATCGGCACCAAAGCGCACGGCATCCCGCGCATCTTCCGGATCCAGAATCCCCTTGATGATCATCGGACCGTCCCAAAACTCCCGAATCCACTCTAAGTCCTTCCAGGAAATCGCCGGATCGAAGTTATTCCCCAGCCAAGCGATATAATCCTCCAGCTCGGTGGGCTTACCCCGGTAGTCGGACACGTTGCCCAGATCATGGGGCCGACCTTTGACACCGACATCCCAAGCCCATAGAGGATGCAGCGCTGCTTGAAGTATACGTCGTGTCGGACCGTGCTTGCCGCTCATGCCGGAGTGCGCATCGCGGTAGCGCGCGCCGGGCACCGGCATATCGACGGTAAAAATCAGCGTTTTCACACCTGCCGCCTTGGCGCGCTCAAGAACATGTTTCATGAAGCCCCGGTCTTTTAGCACGTAGAGCTGGAACCAAATGGGGCGATCGACGGCAGCGGCCACTTCTGCGATGGGGCAAACCGATACGGTAGAGAGTGTAAAAGGAATCCCTTTCTTGGTCGCGGCACGCGCCGCCTGGACTTCTCCCCGTCGAGCATACATACCCGCCAACCCGACGGGCGCCAGCGCCAGCGGCATCGCTAGCTTCTCACCCAGCAGCTCGGTTTCCAGTGACAGCGACGACATGTCTTTGAGCACACGCTGGCGTAGCGCGACGTCACGCAGATCGTCGACATTTCGCCGCAATGTATGCTCGGCATACGACCCACCATCGGCATAGTGAAAGAGGAAGGGGGGAAGGCGGCGCTTGGCAGCCTGCCGATAGTCCGTAGAAGCAGAGATGATCATGACGGGCCCTATGCACGAAAGACGTTATTGTAAGTAGCCATTAAAAGTAGGCGCGAATTCGCTGATGATGGCGTTACACTCCGACCGACCGCAAACAGCGACACGCCTGTCATCAAGCCAATATTGGTAATACCAATTGACAAATAATGATCAATAACGTTAATGACAAGCTGGTGGTATGTCAAACGAAGATCCCTTCTGACGTGCAAACCAACTTTATACTTTAGTTTACTCGCAGTCGCTAACACGGTGGGTATTCGCTGCTTGAGTAGCGCTCTAAAACACCTTACTATTGGTCTTACCAATTAAGGGAGCCCCACCAATGACCTACCCTCCGCTCCGTCAACAGCGCCTTGCCGACGTGATAACGGAACGCCTGGAAGCCATGATCTTGGAAGGCAGCCTCAAGCCCGGCCAACGTTTACCGCCAGAAAGGGAGCTTGCCGAGCGTTTCGGCGTATCGCGCCCTTCGCTGCGCGAAGCCATTCAGAAGCTAGCGGCTCGCGGCCTGCTCATCAGCCGCCAGGGAGGCGGCACCTTCGTCAATGAAACGCTGAATAGTGGTTACACTGATCCGCTGCTGGAAATGCTCTCGCGCCATAACGAATTCCATTTGGACCTGCTGGAATTTCGTGACGCCATGGAGGGCATTTCCGCCTATTATGCGGCCCTTCGCTCCACGCCTGCCGACAAAGCCGTGCTCATTCAGCGCTTCGAGGAGCTGGACGGTGGCTTCGTCGGTGCCGATCCTGCGCAGGAAGCCAAACTAGACGCCGCGTTTCATCTTGCCATTGCGGAAGCAGCGCACAACGTGCTGCTGCTGCACACCATCCGCGGCATTTTCCACCTGCTCGAGCAGAGCATCGTGGATAATCTGGCCCATCTGTTTGCCAAGCCCGACTCGCGCACGCAACTCATGAAACAGCACCGTGCTTTACTGGACGCCATCTTAGAAGGCCGTGCCGAAGACGCCCGCGCCCGCGCCCATGAACACTTGGTGTACGTAGAGGAGGGCTTGCTGGAGATGGCCAGAGCCGAGACTCGCGCCCAGCGCGCGTTACGCCGTGCCCAGGGCACCAGCAGCCCGGCATGAACAGTCATGTCAGTCCTACCGCGCGGCGCTGGCGGCTGCTATGGCTGATCGTCATTCCCCTAGGGCTACTGCTATGTATGTGGCAAGCGTCCCAGCTCGCTCGTGAGCAGGCACTCTCGAATCTTCAAGATGATGCCGAAAACGAGCTGCGCCTTTCTGCAGCCAACTTGAACGGCTATCTGCTGCGCTACGACTACCTGCCACAAATGCTGGCCACGCGGGAAGGCATCCAACGCTTCTTGGACTCCCCCGAAAGCCAGGACCCCATGCCACTCAACCTGCTGCTGGATCGTTTTCGTTTCACTTCAGGCGTCTCGGACGTTTACCTGCTTGATCGCGATGCCGACACCATCGCGGCTAGCAACTGGCATCGCCCCAACACGTTCATTGGTCAGAACTACGCGTTTCGCAGCTACTACTCCGATGCCATCGCGGGTGGCCAGGGACGCTTTTTTGGGCTAGGGATCCAGTCGTTAGAGCGCGGCTACTACTTTTCCTCTCCGGTGTGGCTGGACGACACCTCTCCCGATGCCAAGCCCGATGGTGTGATCGTGGTAAAAGTGCTGCTCGATGACGTCGAGGAGAGTTGGGCCGAGCAGGACGCCGAACTGTTCGTCACCGATAGCGACAACATCATCTTCATGGCCAGCCACCCCGAACTGCGCATGAATGCCCTCTACCCATTGAGCGACGTCCAGCGCAACGCACTGCGCGCTACTCGCCGTTACGCCATGGAGCCGCTATCGCCCTCCGGCATTCAGCTGGATACTCCTTACGCGCCCGGCAGCTATTTGGTGAGCTTCGCGCATGGCCCACTGAGCGGGGGTCGCTATTTAAGCCTCACCCGGCCAATTCCTGAGTTTGGCTGGCAAATGCATATTCTCAAACCGCTGACGCCGGTCATCAATGCTCAGTGGATTGCCGCTTTTATGGCAGGGGGGCTCTATAGCGTTATCGCCCTGGCAGGCGGCATTGGCTGGCAGCGCCTAAGGTTACGTCGAGAGCGTGAAGCGTTTGCCGAGCGAGAGCGTCAAACGTTGGCCCGGGTGCGCGATGAGCTTGAAGTCAGCGTCGAGCGTCGCACCCGGGATCTGGTCGCCAGTAATCAGCGTCTTTCGGATGAAATCGAAGAGCGGCGGCGAGCAGAGGCCAACTTGCGTCAAACCCAGGATGAACTGATCCAAGCCGCCAAGCTCGCCGTGCTAGGTCAACTGGCGGCGGGCATCAACCATGAGCTCAACCAACCCCTCGCCGCCATTCGCGCCTACGCCGAAAACGCCCGGCGCTTTATCGAGCTGGCACGCATCGAGCGCGCTGACGCCAACTTGGCGCATATCGTCGAACTCACTGAACGCATGGCCGACATTAGCGCCCAACTGCGCCAATTCTCTCGCAAAAGCAGCGATCGTCAAGAAACGATTTCGGTTCAAGCATGCATCGAGTACGCCCTGCGCCTGTTTCATAGTCGCCTGCGCGATGACGCTATCCACGTGGTTCATCAGTGGCCCGAAGAGACCCTCTGGGTAGAGGGCGACTTAGTGCGCCTTGAGCAGGTACTCGTGAACCTGATTGGCAACGCGGTTCAGGCAATGAAGGAGGCCGAGGCACCTGTTCTGACGCTGAGTGCCCAAATAGACGACGCGCACATCGTCATCAGCGTGGCAGATAATGGCCCAGGCATTGCGACGGATCATCTAGGCCATATTTTCGAGCCCTTTTTTACCACCAAAGCGCCGGGCAGCGGACTAGGGCTAGGACTCTCGATCTCCTCGCGTATTATGGAGGACCTGGGAGGCAAGCTACAGGCCCGCAATCTTGTCGATGGCGGCGCCTGCTTTACGGTAACTCTGCCACGTTCGCCAGCGCCTTCCGCCTCCCGCCATGAAGAGGAGAACCCTTCCCATGCATGAGCCGTCGACACTGCCGGTCATGGTGATCGACGACGAGCCGCATCTTCGTATCACCGCCAGTCAAACCTTAGAACTCGCCGGTTATACGCCCCACTGCTTCGAGTCGGCCGAGCAGGCACTGGCCGCACTGCCAGCCAATTTCCCCGGCGTCATCGTCAGCGATATTCGAATGCCAGGCATGGACGGCATGTCCCTGTTGCATGAACTGCATAGCCGCGACGCCACGCTGCCGATCATTCTGATTACCGGCCACGGCGATATCTCCACCGCCGTGGAGGCAATGCGGGCAGGCGCTTGGGACTTCCTGGAAAAGCCTTTCGCAGGCGACCAGCTGCTGGATGTGGTGAGGCGTGGCATCGAAAAGCGCCAGCTCAGCCTCGAAAACCTGCGTTTGAAAGCCGAGCTAGAGGTGCAGCAAGCCGCACTAGGGCCACGTCTGGTCGGGAGAACGCCAGTGATCTCACGTCTCGCCGCGATGATTCAGCGCATCAGCCAAGTGGAGGCCGACGTGCTGTTGTTTGGCGAGACCGGCACCGGCAAAGACCTGGTTGCTCGGGCGATTCATGAGCGTAGCGCCCGGCGTAACAGCCCCTTTATGGCCATCAACTGCGGCGCGGTGCCAGAAAACACGATCGAATCCGAACTGTTTGGTCATGAGAAAGGGGCATTTACTGGCGCAGTGGAGCGGCGCATTGGCAAATTCGAGCATGCCAACGGTGGCACGGTCTTTTTGGATGAGATCGAATCGATGCCGCTGGCGCTGCAGGTGAAACTGCTGCGCGTATTGCAAGAGCGTAGCGTGGAGCGCCTCGGCGCCAACGAAGCAGTGCCGCTCGATATTCGTGTGATCGCTGCCACCAAAGTGGATCTAAAAATGGCCGCGGAGGAAGGGCGCTTTCGTGAAGACCTCTACTACCGACTCAACGTGGTCACGCTGCCCCTTCCCGCTCTGCGTGAGCGGCGCGAAGATATTCCCCTGCTGTTCCAGCACTTTGCCGTCGTCGCCGCCAACCGCAGCGGTTTGGAAGCGCCTACCCTGGATAGCCATGCGGTTGCGGCCCTGTTGGCCCACGATTGGCCTGGCAACGTTCGCGAGCTGCGCAATTTAGCAGAGCGTTACGTGCTGTTAGGCGCGGCGTTCGACTACCGTCTGGATGTCTTGCTCGAGGGGGTCACCGCAGATACGCAAGAACCCACGCTGCCACGCCAAGTAGAGTTGTTCGAAAAAAGTCTGATCAGCCAATCCCTGGCACGTCATCATGGCCGAGTGACCGATGTGTGTCGTCATTTAGGGATTCCGCGTAAAACGTTTTACGACAAGCTAAAGAAACATGGCCTCAGCGCCGATGACTATCGCCACAGCAGCGAGCCTTGATGAAATAACTCCAGCAGCACGCTCCAGGGGGGTACCCAAGGCATCAGCACCAACAGGGCGATCAGCATCAATAGGTTGGATAGCGGACGGCGGCTATCCCCCAGCTTCAGCGCTGTCCCGAACGAGCGCTTGAGCCGTGCACCTTCCAAATCGACACTAAACAGCTCGTCCAGGCCCAAGTGGATGATAAAACCCAACAACACCGCCGCTCCATGGGACCACGCCAGCCAGGCAGGCTGCGCCAATACGTGGTAACTGATAGCGGCGGCGGCCAGCGCACAGAGCCCTGCCGCCATCAGCGAGTGCCAGATACCACGATGCACGGTCAGGCGCGAAAATAGCACCGCCGCTAAATAGCGCACCGAAAAATAGATGCCCCCGCAGGCCACCAGCAGCAACCCAGGCGTCAGCCAGGGCTGGAGCAGCAGCACGCCCAACACCAGCGAAGGAACGGATAATAGATTGAAAATCAGTCGTATAGAGCGAGAGCGGTCGGCGTCGATGTCAGGCAGGATCCCGCCAAACGCCACCAGCGCAATGACCAGCAGTGCTTGAGGCGCTCCCCACCACTGGGCTTGCCAGCCAACGTAAGCCATTAGCGTGCCGCCCGCTGCTGCTACCGTAATATGCGTGCGAAAATTAGCCATGTCGCGGCACCCTAGAAAACTGGATAAATTACCAGATTTTTAGAGAGCGCAACATGGCTATTTTAGAAAAAAGAGTGGTTAGGCAAGCGCTTAGCGTCCGCTGTCGGTATCACTGAGAAACCGGTCTTTTAACTTGACATAATTACCCGCCGTGTAAGGAAAGAAGGCGCGCTCTTTCTCTTTCAGCGGGCGCAGCGCTTTTGCCGGGTTGCCTGCATAAACGAAGCCGCTCTCCAGCCGTTTCCCGGGTGTCACCACGGCGCCAGCGGCTATGATGACCTCATCTTCGACGACGGCCCCATCCATGACGATTGCCCCCATTCCCACCAGGATACGGTTACCCAGCGTGCAGCCATGCAGAATGGCTTTATGGCCGATGGTCACGTCGTCACCAATGGTCAGCGGAAAACCCTCCGGATTGAAGTCGCTCGCATGGGTGATGTGCAGCACGCTGCCATCCTGAACGCTGGTCCGCGCGCCAATGGTGATACGGTGCATATCGCCACGAATCACGGTCATCGGCCATACAGAACAGTCGTCGCCTAGCGTGACATTGCCGATCACCACGCTAGCGGGGTCGATATAGACACGCTCACCCAACTGCGGCGAGACGCCTTGATAGGTCCTTAAGGCACTGCTCATGGCACACTCCTCTGAAGCATTTCGCGTTTCGTAACGACACATGATGAGGGAACTATAACAACCCACCCAGTAGAACGATAAACGTCAGTGGAATCGATACCCAGCGGACGATAGTGCGCCACAGGACATAACCACCATCGCCCACGCCCAGCGCTTTCACGACCAGCGCTTGCGGCATCACCCAGGCGGCAAAGGTGGCAATCAGCAAACCGCCCAAGGGTAGAAAGATGTCAGGCGGAATACTGCTCACTAGCTCGAACACGTTACGGCCAAGCAGTGGCCGGAACTCGGCCAGCGTGGAAAATGAAAACGCCGACAGCAGGCCGAGAAGCCAAACGCTGATGGCCACCACGGCGGTGGAAACACTGCGTCGCCAACCCAGCCCTTGCAGCGTTGCCACCATTGGCTCGGCCAAGTTGATCGCCGAGGTCCACGTGGCGAGCAGCAGCAGTAAGAAAAAAACGCTGAGCCAGAGCGAGCCCCACGGCAGCTCGGAAAACGCGATCGGCAGCGTCACGAACATCAGTCCTGGGCCATCGGCAGGGTCCATGCTTTGCGCAAACACCACCGAGAAAATCGCGATGCCCGCCAACAGCGCCACACTGATATCCAGCACTGCCACAGCGAAAGCCGCTTTGGGCAGGCTCTGCTCATCGGGCATATAAGCACCGTATGCCATCAACGCGCAGGCCCCGACAGCCAGGGTAAAGAACGCGTGACCCATGGCGTGCAATACAACCGCGGGCGTCACGTCGGTAAAGGAGGGTAGAAAGAGCCAGGACAGCGCCGTGCCAAAACCTGTGGTGGTAGTGGCGTAAACGGCCAATAGCAGCAGCAAGCCGTAAAGCAGCGGCATCAGCAGGTTGTTGAGACGCTCGAGTCCCTTGGCGACGCCCGCGGCCACCACCGTCATGGTCATGAACAGAAACAGCGAGTGATTGAAGATCAGCAGCCCTGGATTCGCTAGAAAGGCTTCGAACCCCGCGCCGATCTCGGCAGCGCTGGCGCCGTGGAAATTGCCGTTCACCGAGGCGACCAGAAACTCGATCGACCAGCCGGACACCACCGAATAAAACGACAAAATACAGAACACGGTGAACGCACCAAACAGCCCCAGCCAACGCCAGTACCGTGACGCCCCGGCTTCGGATGCCAACACGCCGAGCGCCTGCATCGGCCCGCGCCGCCCGGCACGCCCGATGAGAATTTCCGCCATCATCACGGGAATCCCAAGTAGCAACACGAACGCCACATAAATCAGCAAAAAAGCAGCGCCGCCGTTCTCTCCCGCCACATAGGGGAAGCGCCAAATATTACCCAGCCCAACCGCAGCACCTGTTACCGCCAAGATAAAGGCCCGCTTCGACCCCCAGCGCTCTAGCGTTTCACTCATTACTTGCTCCTGCCATGGGTGGCATTGTTTGGTGACACTTGCAAATTAAGGATATGGAAAGGCGGCAAGACTAGCAGGCACCCGCCCCCAGGCCAAACGCTTGCAGCGGGCCGAGCATTGAAACAGCGCCCTACTGCCCGCACTGTGTCATCATCAGTGCATGCATTGTGTGCACCTTCACTTGATGACTGCCGAGGTACTTATGTCCCGCAACCCGTTGCTAGAGAGTCACGAGCTTCCCCCTTTCGCCGACATTCGTGCCAACCACGTAGTGCCCGCCGTAGAAACGCTGCTCGATGAAAGCCGCGAGGCGATTGATCGACTCGCCCAACAGGCCGCTACGACGCCACCCACATGGGAGAATTTTGCCGCCCCACTGGAAGGCGTGAATGACCGTCTTTCCCAAGCCTGGTCGCCGGTATCGCACCTCAACGGCACCATGAACACGCCAGAGCTGCGCGACGCGTACCAAGCCTGTCTGGAAAAACTCTCTGCGTTTGGCACCTGGGTTGGCCAGCACGAAGGGCTGTTCAAAGGCTGGCAGGCGCTAAAAGAGAGCGAGAGTTGGTCAACGCTGACGGCCGCCCAACAGCGTACGGTGGATAACGCCCTGCGCGATTTTCGCCTGGCCGGGGTCGATCTCCCTGCGGATAAGAAGGTTCGCTACGGCGAGATTCAATCCCGCCTCTCGACGCTGTCTAATCAGTTCTCCAACAACGTGCTGGATGCCACTCAGGCGTGGCACAAAGACATTCAGGATCGTGCGTCGTTGGCTGGCGTTCCTGAGAGCGCCCTGGAAACCCTCAAAGCCCTGGCAGATGCCAAAGGCGTGGAGGGCTACCGTATTACGCTGGATTTCCCGAGTTTCTTCCCCATCGTCAGCTACGCCGACAGCCGTGAACTGCGCGAGGAGGTGTATACCGCCTTCGTGACCCGAGCCTCCGACCAGGGTCCCAACGCGGGTAAGTTCGACAACGCGCCCATTTTGGAAGAGATTCTAGCCCTGCGTCAGGAGTTGGCGCAGCTGCTGGGCTTCGCGACCTACGCCGACTACTCGCTGACCACCAAAATGGCGGACTCCCCCACGCAGGTGTTGGACTTTCTGGAAGATCTCGCCCGTCGCGCCAAGCCTCAAGCGCAAGAGGAGTTTGCCGAGCTCAGCGCTTACGCCCGCGACGAGCTCGGCATCGAGACGCTCAAACCCTGGGATGTCGCCTACGTCAGTGAAAAGCTTCGCGAAGCGCGTTACGCTATCTCCCAAGAGCAGCTGCGTCCCTACTTCCCCGCGCCACGGGTCGTCGATGGCTTGTTCCAGGTCGTCGAGCGTCTTTATAACGTGCATATCGAAGCGGATGACAGCGCCCCGAGCTACCACGACGATGTCCGCTTTTACCGCATCAGCGAGCACGGCAAGCCGATTGCCGGTTTCTATCTAGATCTCTACGCCCGTGAAGGGAAACGTGGCGGCGCGTGGATGGCCGACTGCCGGGTACGCCGCAAAACCGATAACGGCGTGCAGCTCCCCGTGGCCTTTTTGACCTGCAACTTCACCGCGCCGGTGGGCGGCAAACCTGCGCTCCTCACCCATGACGAAGTGACCACGCTGTTCCACGAATTCGGCCATGGCCTGCATCACATGCTGACCAAGCAGGAGGTGGCCGACGTCTCAGGCATCAATGGCGTCGCCTGGGATGCGGTAGAACTGCCCAGCCAGTTCATGGAGAACTACTGCTGGGAGCGAGAAGGCCTCGACCTGCTAGCCAAACACGTAGACACCGGCGAACCGCTGCCAGACGTTCTGTTCGAGCGTCTGCAAGCGGCCAAAAACTTCCAGTCTGCCATGGGCATGGTGCGACAGATCGAGTTTTCACTGTTCGACCTGCGCCTCCACCATGAGCTGGAAGCACCTTCGGCTAGCGATGTACAAGCGCTGCTCGACGACGTGCGTCGCCAAACCTCCGTCGTACCGGTGGTCGACTTCAACCGCTTCCAAAATAGCTTCAGCCACATCTTTGCAGGCGGCTACGCCGCTGGCTACTACAGCTATAAGTGGGCGGAGGTCCTCTCTGCCGATGCCTGGAGTGCCTTTGAAGAGGCGGGTATCTTTGATCCCACCACTGGCCAGCGCTTCCGCGAGGAAATTCTTGAGCAAGGCGGCGCTCGGGATGCCGCCGAGCTATTCCGTGCTTTCCGGGGCCGTGAACCCAGCGTCGAGCCGCTGCTACGCCATAGCGGTATCCGCGCGGCCTAAACCGACCGTTTCGATACGGTGCGGCGGCTCAGCCGTCGCACCTTGGGAGCCAAACCGATGTCGAGTGTTAAACGTTTTATCGCGGGGGTGACTTGCCCACGCTGCGCCGCCATGGACCGTATTCGCGCTTGGGAGCAAAACGGTATTCGCTACCGGGAGTGCGTCAGCTGCGATTTTTTCGAACAGTTGCCCATTGAGGACGACGCAGCCCCTGAACTCACCACTCGTGTGAATCAAGTGCGCGATGAGCAAAAAGTCCAGGACGTGCAGCCTGTGCGTATTCTGGATCCTGGCAAAAAGAAGTAACGCCCTCGCCGACCCATCGACCAACCCCGGGTAGCGACTAAGGCGCTGCCCACTCAAGGTGTGCGGAATTCCGCACATCACCCCGCTTACCCCGTGCGAAAAGCCAGACACTTACCGCGTTTTGCATTTCAACCAAAGTTGAAGACCATTTTCTCAATCTATTGATTTAAAAATAAAAATACGTACATGGCACGAGTATCGCTCTGTATAAGCTGCTTAATGATGAAGCACTGGCGGTGTCCCACACGCGCCAGACGATAATCCCAATAACAGCTTAGGAAAACTCGCCATGCGCAATACGATGCCCAAAACGATTGCCCTGCTCGCTGGTGGCGCGCTACTCGCCGCCGGTACTGCCCACGCGGACCGCTCCGAGTGGCCAACCAACTTCACGGTGGGTACGGCCAGTCAAGGCGGCACCTACTTCGTTTACGGCTCTGGCTGGGCAAACTTCATCGCCGATGAGCTCGGTGTTTCAGGCGGCGGCGAAGTGACTGGTGGCCCTACCCAAAACCTGGCGCTAGTACATAGCGGCGATATGGCGTTCGGCCTAACCACCATGGGACCGGCTTCCGATGCCATGAAAGGCGAAAGCCCGCTGGCCCCAGGCCTAGTAATGGACAACGTGTGCGCGCTGTTCCCGATGTACGAGACTCCGTTCTCCATCGCAGCGCTCTCGAGCTCTGGCATTACTTCCATCTCTGAGATTCCTGACGGTGCGCGCATCGGCTTCGGCCCGGCGGCATCGACGTCTGACACCTACTTCCCAGCCATGCTGGAAACACTGGGCGTCAACTTCGAGCGCCGTAACGGCGGCTGGTCGGATCTGGGCGGTCAGCTTCAGGACGGCTTGCTGGACGTCGTCGCGTTTGCTGCAGGTATCCCGATTCCGGCGGTTAGCCAGTTAGAAGTACAAACCGACGTGAACATCATCGAATTTACCGAAGAAGAGCTGGCCACCGTGCTGGAAAACTATCCGGTTGCTGAATTCACCATTCCGGCCAGCACCTACACCACACTGGAAGAAGATGCGCGCGCCGTCTCCATGTGGAACTTCGCCATTGCCGGTTGTGACCTGCCGGAAGACTTCATCTACGAAGTCACCAAGGCGACCATGGAAAACAACGATCGGATGCGTGACGTACACCGCAGCGCTGAAACCAGCATCCCGGAGAACATCGTTCATAACAACGTACTGCCCTTCCACCCGGGTGCAGCACGCTGGTACGAAGAGAACGGTTACGACATCTCTGACGATATGATCAAGTAAGTACGCCGCACCATCGCGCTGCCCCGTCACCGACCCTGTCGGGCGGGGCAGCGTTCGCTACTGCCCCTTTCTCTGCTTTTGCTGTGAGGGTGACCTCTGATGAGTCACAATACCGACCAAGACCCCAACGGCCTCAAGGATGACGCCCTAGCTGGTTCATCAACGCCCGAATCGATTGCCGATGGCGTCGATGAGGAAGTCGTTGAGCCCAACCGCCGCCTATTCGTCGGCTGGCAGTTCCTACTATTTGCAGCACTGGCGATTGCCTACTCGGGTTTCCACCTGTTTTCACTCAACGTGTATCCCATGGAGACCTGGTCGTTTCGCATCGTTCACATCGCCGGTGCGTTGATTTTGGGTTACGGCCTGTTTGCCGGTGCCCGCTTTGCCGAAGATGCGCAGCAAGCGTCACCTGCTTGGTTGAAATGGGTGAGCTACGCGCTGCTGGTGCCTGCGGTTTACGCTCTGGTGCAGGTCTTCTTGATGCAGCAGACCATTAACGGCGGTGCCATGCGCATCGACCCGACCATCGAGACGCTGCACTTTGGCTACCCACTGATGGCGACTACCGCCGTCGCGATCGTACTCTCCTGGTTCTATCGTCAGGAGCGCCACCGCTTCAACGCCGCTGACCTCGTGCTCATGGTGTGTGCACTGGCCAGCGCAGGCTACCTGCTGATGGCGTTCAACACCACCATGCGGATGTCTACCGGCACCTCGTTTGCGCCTCCCGGCATTTCGTGGGCGGCCATTGCAGGTTCGCTACTGATTCTCGAACTGACCCGCCGCGTCGCTGGCTTGGCGCTGGTCGTCATTTCCGCCGTCTTCCTGACCTACGTGTTTGCTGGCCCCTATCTGCCGGGTTTCCTAGGCTACCCGGGGCTGTCGATTCAGCGTTTCTTTAGCCAGGTCTACACCGATGCGGGCATTCTCGGCCCGACCACGGCGGTCTCTTCTACCTATATCATTCTCTTCATCATTTTTGCCGCCTTCCTACAGGCCTCCAAAGTAGGTGATTACTTCGTCAACTTCGCCTTTGCCGCGGCAGGCCGTGCCCGCGGCGGCCCGGCGAAAGTCGCCATCTTTGCCTCTGGCTTGATGGGCATGATCAACGGCACGTCGGCCGGTAACGTGGTCTCCACGGGTTCTCTAACCATTCCGCTCATGAAAAAAGTGGGCTACCCCGCACGTAGTGCAGGGGCCATCGAGGCCGCCGCGTCTACCGGTGGTCAGATCATGCCGCCCATCATGGGCGCAGGTGCGTTCATCATGGCGGAAGTGACCGGTATCCCTTATACCGAAATCGCCATTGCCGCTGTCATCCCGGCCATTCTCTACTTTGCCTCGATCTACTTCATGGTGGATTTCGAAGCCGCCCGTAAAGGCATGCGCGGCATGCGCAAAGACGAGATTCCGCTGTTCTCCAAGCTGGTAAAACAGGTCTATCTGTTCGCGCCGATCATCATTTTGATCGTAGCGCTATTCATGGGCTACTCGGTGATTCGTGCAGGTACGCTGGCCACCGCCTCTGCGGCCGTGGTGAGCTGGATTTCGCCCAACAAGATGGGCCTGCGCGCCATTTTGAGAGCGCTGCAGCTAGCGGGCACCATGTCGATTCAGATCATTGCCGTGTGTGCCTGCGCGGGTTTGATCGTTGGCGTCATCTCGCTGACCGGTGTGGGTGCGCGCTTCTCTTCTCTGCTGCTGGGCTTGGCGGGCGTTAGCCAGCTGCTGGCGCTGTTCTTCGCCATGCTGATCAGCATTCTGCTAGGCATGGGCATGCCGACCACGGCGGCTTACGCGGTGGCGGCCTCGGTCGTGGCACCGGGGTTGATCAACATCGGCATCGAGCCGCTGATTGCTCACTTCTTCGTGTTCTACTTCGCCGTGGTCTCGGCCATTACGCCGCCGGTGGCGCTGGCCTCTTACGCGGCGGCGGGTATCTCTGGGGACAACCCCATGGGCACGTCGGTGGCGTCGTTCAAGATTGGCTTGGCCGCATTTATCGTGCCGTTCATGTTCTTCTACAGCCCGGCGATGCTGATGGAAGGCTCTGCCATGCAAATCCTGCGCGTTGGCCTCACCGCTACGCTGGGTATCGTGCTGCTCTCAGGCATGGTGCAGAAGTGGTTCTTCGGCCCGGTGAACGTCATCCAGCGTGTGGTCATGCTGGTGGGCGCACTTTTCTTGATCTACGGCGGTATCTATACCGATATTGCAGGCCTCGCCATTGGTACAGTGCTATTTGTCATGCAGCGCAAGCAGCACGGTGGCAAAGGCAAGATTGCCAACGCAACCTAAGCAATAACGACTCCTCCTCGAGCAACAGCCGGAACCCTTGGGTTCCGGCTGTTTTTTCTCCAGCGTAGCGTACCTCGCTGCGCAATGCCGGTCAGCGCAGCGTGAACCAAAGCGCCGCCGCCAGCATCGATAGCAACGTTACCGGCACGCCAACTTTAGTAAACGCCACGAATCCTAGATGAACCCCATGGCGTTTCGCGCCCTCTGCCACGATCAAGTTCACCACGCTGCCGATCAGCAGCAGGTTCCCCGCCAAGGTCGACATCACCGCCAACATGACGAGGGTGGACTCCGGCAACCCAGGAAACAGCCCCAACAGCAGCACTACAAAGGGCACGTTGCCAATCACGTTACTGGCCATCAACGCGATGCCCGTCATACTCCACGCACCGCTAGGCAGCCCGTCTTCGCCTAACAGACGATTCACCACCGCGCTGGCCTCGGGCAGCGATGCCACGCTCCCCGTAACGATGAAGAGGCCCACGAACAGCAGTAGCAGGTTCCAATCGACGGCTTGGGTATAACGGTGGCTGGCCACCCGGCGCGACATCATCAGCACCAGGGCCACGGCCAGCGCCGACCACTCGCGGGGGAGCGGCGTCGAGAACAGTACCAACAAGGCAACGGCAGCCAACAGCGGCTTATAGCGAAGGCTTTCTGTCATAGGCGCCGTTGCCAATGGCGCCGAAGCGGGGCCACTGAGCCACCAGCGCCGCCGCCAGACGAGCCAGATGACGCTGTAGGTAGCCATCAGCGCGACCAGCGCAGGGACGGCGGCTTGCAGGCTGTAATCCCAAAACGCTAAGTCGCCCGCCTGACCAATCAGAATATTTTGCGGGTTGCCAATTAGGCTCGCCGCCGAGCCTGCATTGCAGGACATCGCCAGGGCCAGCAGGAACGGCCGAGGGTCCAGCCCTCGAGCCAGCAGCGCCTGGCATAGCAGCGGCGTCAGCGCGAAGGCGACGATATCATTGACCAACAGCGCCGATAGCCCTCCGCCCAACAGCACCACCCCCAGGAGCAGCTTGGTCGGCTGGGCGGCATGCCGAGCCATCCACTCCGATAGCCGATGATACACTCCTGAAAAACCAAACTGCGCCGAGACCAACATCAATGCCATCAGCAGCACCAGCGCGCCAATATCGATATGGCTGGCAATCTCTTCCAACCGGACGGTGCCGGTTATCAGCAACACACATGCCGCCGCGAGGGCCATCCAAGAGCGGTCGACCTGCAGGCCGGGTAATCGGCCCACTGCCATGCCCAGGTAGGTAAATGCGAACACGGCAGTGATCAACCACATCGTGTGGTGCTCCTTCTCTATGCGCGAATCGAGCAGGCATCATACGGCGCTTGCCGATCGCCACAAAGCGCTAAAAATTTGTTAGAGACCCATAAAAAAAGCCGGCCTGCATCAAGGATGCAGACCGGCATGACTAACAGACGACAGTGTTAACTCAGGTTATCCATCACCTTCAATACCGGGGCTGCCTGGTTAAGCGTGTAGAAGTGTAGGCCTGGCGCACCGCCGTCAAGCAGGCGTTCGCACAGGCGCGTCACCACATCGGTGCCGAAGGCGGCAATCGCATCGCTGTCATCGCCATAGGCTTCCAACTGCTTACGGATCCAGCGAGGGATTTCGGCACCGCAAGCGTCGGAGAAGCGCGCCAACTTGGTGTAATTAGTAATCGGCATGATGCCGGGAATGATCGGCTGCTCGACGCCCAGCGCCCGCGCTTTATCGACGAAGTGGAAGTAAGCATCGGCGGTAAAGAAGTACTGGGTGATCGCCATATTGGCGCCCGCCTTCATTTTACGCGCGAAGTTTTCCACATCCTTGTCGAGGTTAGGCGCCTGTGGATGAGATTCCGGATAGGCTGCGACGGCGATATCGAAGTGATCCCCCGTTTCCTCACGAATGAATTCCACTAGCTCGTTGGCGTAGCGCAGCTCGCCGATACTGCCCATACCAGAGGGCATGTCACCGCGCAGCGCTACGAGACTATCGACCCCTTCTTCGCGGTACTTGGCAAGCAAATCACGAAGCTGGGCTTTCTCGCTGCCAATACAGGAAAGATGCGGAGCCGTGGTAATGCCGCTTTGGCTGACGGTCCGGACGATATCTCTAGTGCGCGCCTGGGTGGAGCCCCCTGCACCGTAGGTCACCGAGAAGAAACGCGGATGACGTGCGGCCAACTCATCGCGTACATGAATTAGCTTCTCCCGGCCAGCATCGGTGTTGGGCGGAAAGAATTCGAAGCTAATACCTAGCGGATGCTCTTGGCTGCTCATGGTTTATCCTCGCAGGACGGTAACGTGATCATTATTTGAGGTATTCTCGCTGCTTCACCGCGCAGCGGCTAATGAAAGATTCCACGGTCGACCTTCAATTCGGCTCATGTTAGCTCTACCGCGTCTATCAAGGAGGAGAAATGGACTTAGCACCCAGTGCTTTAATGGGCCCGTTGCTCATGCTGTTGGGGTATGTGGGACTAGGCTTTATTGCCGCTCAACGGTTGCAAATAGACCCGCGCCCCATCGCCACCCTATTGGTCTACTTGATTGCACCGCTCACGATATTTCGTGCACTCATGAACGGGGGCCCCACCGCTGAGTATTTGGTGCTGACCTTCGCGATGTTCCTGTTAGTCAGTAGTATGGCGCTGGCCGTACGCTGGGCAACACAGCACCGCTTTGGCCCCCAAGAGGGAGCGCTGCTGGCGTTCTCCTCCGGCACCGGCAACACCGGCTACTTCGGCCTGCCGGTGGCGCTGATCTTGCTGCCCCCCGAGGGTGTGACGCTGTACCTGTTTTGTATGCTAGGCATCAATTTATACGAGTTTACGGTGGGGTTTTACTTAAGTGCCCGCGGCCACTTCTCGGTGCGCCAGAGCCTCGCCAAAATTGCCCGCCTGCCGCTGGTGTATGCCTTTTTAACGGCACTGCTACTAAACGCGCTCAACGCCACCCTTCCGGCGTCGCTGATGAGTTCATTAGCGGTCTTTCCAGCCACTTATACGCTGCTGGGTATGATGATCATCGGTATGACGTTGAGCCAAGTCACGCTCGCCGCGTGGGATACGCGCTTTGTCGCCACCTGCGTGGGGCTGCGCTATGTACTCTGGCCGCTGGCGATGCTGGGGGCGGTGCTGATACTCCAGCAGTTCACGCCGCTCGCCCCGGAGCTGGCGATGGCGCTGCTGCTACTGGGCGTGGTGCCCATGGCCTCGAACGTTGTCGTGGTGGCCATGGAGTTGGGCATTCAGCCACAGAAAGGCGCGCTGGCAGTGCTCACCACCACACTGCTGGCACCGCTGCTGATCCCTCTCTATTTGGGCCTGATGCTGCGGCTCACTGGCCTGGGTTAGAACCCGTCGACGCCAGCCTGCTGTAGCTGGCGGGCCATGCGCGCTACGTCTGGATGGTGGAAGAAAGCGACGAGCGCTTCGCCGCGTACCGGGCCTACGCTGGGAACGGCTTGCCAATCCGCTCGAGAGTAACTCGCTAGGGTGTACCAATCACCCAGTCGTGCGTCGCCCCCAGGCGGCATGCCCAGCGCCGACAGCCAAGCAGCATAGGGCGCTTGTCGCGCTGCATCGAACTGTGCCGCCAGCGAGTCGGCGGTGGTCGCGCCAATACCGTGGGCCTGCTGCAGTTGCTCTGGCGTCAGCGCTAGCCAACCTAGTAATTCCGTGACCACCCCGGCATCCATTAGCGCCTGCCACGTGCCTTCGCCGACCCCTCGCATGCCCAGCTGTTCGCCAAGGTAGGTTAATCGCGCCAGCAGCTGGGCGCTGCATTCTGACGTTAGTGTAAAACAGCTCAATAGATGATAGCGCTCGGGCGGCGGAGCGCTAAGCGCGGCTCTTTCGCGCGTGTGCCACACCACGCTGGCTACCTGGGGAATCGTCAGACCTGCCAGCGTCACCGCCACCTGGTCGCCTGGGCGCACGTCCCACGCTTCCCAGCGTTCCAGCGAGCCCAACGACACGCGGCTGATGCGTCGTCCTTCCAAGGTAACCGGATAGAGCCACAACAGCGGCGTTACGCGCCCGGTGCGCCCCACGCGGAACTCGACCCCGCGGACCTGGGCCAGCACCTGCTGGGCAGGATACTTCCAGGCCACCGCCCACTCAGGGGGTGATGACGACCAGCGCCGCAGGCCGGGGCGCTCTGCTTGCTTCAACACCACGCCGTCGGTAGCAAACGGCAGCGGGCCGTTGAACCACCGCTCACGCCACTCGGCGGCCGCCTCTCGCCCGCTGATCGGATGGGTGTAGTCGGCCGTATCGAACCCCAGCGCCGTCAGTTGCGCCAGCCGTTCGGTCATCTGTGTCGGGCCATCCGGCCAGTCCCACACGAATAAACCAATGCGACTCAGCGTCTCTTGGCTCGGTTCGCGCTGTGCCATGGCGCCGGCCACGGCGCCACGAGCGCCTGAATCCGGCTGGCGCGCCTGTACGTGGTTATCCAACTGCCAATAGAGCTCGCCTTGCAGCACTGCAGAGACAGCGTCAGGAAGCGAGTCGGGCACACCGGGCAACTGCTGAACGCGCGTCGTCCAATCCTGCCCACGCTCGCCGTCTCCTCGACTGACGGCTTCTACTAGCTCCCCATTCCGATAACGCAGCGTCACCGCCACACCATCTACCTTGGGTTGAATCCACAGATCGTCACGGCGGCTGGTAAAGCGTCGAACGCCTTCGTCGTCGACTTTATTGAGCCCGGTTTGAACGGCCGGATGCATGCGGGTGCCATCGCTACGGGTCACTCGGGTAAGCGGCCGGTGGGGTGTCGTATCACCCTGGCAGGCTTGCCAACTTGCCAGGCGTGCTAGCGCCTGATCGTACAGCTCATCAGCAATCAGCGATTCGCCGCCATCATGGTAAGCGCGGTCCCAGACCTCGATGTGTTCGGCTAGCGCCTGGGTTTCCAGCGCCAGCCGCTCAGCAGGCCAGTCGGGGCAGCTATCCGCCTGTGCAGAAAAGGTGACACCCATACACCAAGCGGCCACTAAACCCGCCATTGTGATCGTTCGACAACCCGGCATACGCATCCTCTCGTGGTGAACGGAAGATCTTTCAATCCTTATTAAAGTTAACTTATAGGAAACAGATAGAGATGCAATGCGCATCTAGCCACTCGCACAGTGTTTCGATACATAAAAAAGCGCCCCCTGACATAAACCAGGAGGCGCTTTTGGCTAACCGGTGGCGCTCGTCGCGCTCTCGAAAAGCTTATAGACCGGCGGCCTGACGCAGCGCGTCCGCTTTATCGGTTTTTTCCCATGGAAACGCAGTGAAGGTCTCTTTATGCTCTTCGCCTTTGTCGTCCACCCAAGTGTAGCTGTGTTCGAACGGCGCGCGGCCGAAGTGGCCATACGCAGACGTGAGGCGATACATCGGATGCAGCAGGTCGAGCATGGTGGTGATCGCGTAGGGGCGCAGATCGAAATGCTCGCGCACCAACTCGACGATCTTGGCGTCGTCGATTTTGCCGGTACCGAAGGTGTCGATGGACACAGAGGTCGGCTCTGCCACGCCAATGGCATAGGAGACCTGAATCTCACACTTGTCTGCCAGGCCCGCGGCCACGACGTTTTTCGCCACATAACGGCCAGCGTATGCGGCGCTACGGTCTACTTTCGACGGATCCTTGCCCGAGAACGCGCCGCCACCGTGGCGCGCCATACCACCATAGGTATCGACGATGATCTTACGGCCGGTCAGGCCGCAGTCGCCCACCGGGCCACCAATCACGAACTTGCCGGTCGGGTTGATGTGATATTGGGTATCGGCGTCCAACCACTCCGCAGGAATCACTTGTTCGATGATCTCGCGCTTGACCATCTTACGCAGGTCTTCTTGATCGATCTCCGGATCGTGCTGAGTCGACAGCACTACCGCATCGACGCCACAAGGCTGCCCGTCTGCATTGTAGCGGAACGTCACCTGGCTCTTGGCATCCGGGCGCAACCACGGCAGCAGGCCGTTTTTACGCAGCTCCGCCTGACGCTCGACCAAGCGGTGCGAGTAGTGGATCGGGGCCGGCATGAACGAGTCGGTTTCGTTGGTGGCGTAGCCGAACATCAGGCCCTGGTCGCCCGCGCCTTGATCTTCCGGCTTGGTACGATCGACACCCTGCGCAATATCGACACTCTGCTTGCCAATCAGGTTGATGACGCCGCATGTGGCACCGTCGAAGCCCACCTGAGACGAGGTGTAGCCAATATCGGTAATCACATCACGCACCAGCGTCTCGAGATCCACCCACGCGGACGTGGTGATCTCACCGGCAATAATGGCTACACCGGTTTTCACCATCGTTTCACAGGCAACACGGGCCTGTTTATCCCGGGCGATAATGGCATCTAGCACCGCGTCTGAAATCTGGTCGGCAATCTTATCGGGATGGCCTTCGGAAACGGACTCGGAGGTAAACAGGGAATATTCGCTCATCGCGCACTCGACCCTCTGTATGACGGCTGCTTCGTTATGACCGCAGCATCAGCAGGAAATCATGGCAGGAGGTTCCCTGCCCGTATAAAGAAGCGGCACCGTGACGTTCACCACCACTTCGGGAGGCAGAGTCTACACGCTGTTGGGGGTTCTTCCCACAACGTACCCCTGAGAATTTGCCGCCGCCGGGGAAGTCAGCGACAATAGCGCCTTTATTCTTTCCGTTTTCAGGCGAGGAGCACCCCCATGCCGTCCCGTTTTGAGCTGGCCAATGCCATTCGCGCCCTTTCCATGGATGCCGTTCAGAAGGCCAAATCCGGCCACCCTGGCGCCCCCATGGGTATGGCTGATATTGCCGAGGTGCTGTGGAATGACTACCTCAAGCACAACCCCGAAGACCCCAAGTGGGCCGATCGCGACCGGTTCGTGCTGTCGAATGGCCACGGCTCCATGCTGCTCTACTCGCTGCTGCACTTGAGCGGCTACGAACTCAGCCTGGAACAGCTGCAAAACTTCCGCCAGCTGCACTCGCCCACCGCTGGCCACCCGGAGTTCGGCTACGCTCCTGGCATCGAAACCACCACTGGCCCGCTGGGCCAAGGCTTTGCCAACGCGGTCGGTTTCGCCATTGCCGAGAAAACGCTGGCCGCGCAGTTCAATCGCCCCGGCCACACCATCGTCGACCACCACACCTGGTGTTTCCTGGGTGATGGCTGCTTGATGGAGGGTATCTCCCACGAAGCGGCGTCTCTTGCGGGCACTCAGCAGCTAGGCAAGCTCATTGCGCTATACGACGACAACGGCATCTCCATCGATGGCGAAGTCGACGGCTGGTTCACCGACGATACTGCCAAGCGCTTCGAGTCCTACGGCTGGCACGTGGTGCCCAACGTCGATGGCCACAAGCCTGACGAGATCAAAGCAGCCATCGAACTGGCGAAGAGCCACGACGACAAGCCAACTCTGATCATCTGTAAAACCATCATTGGTTTTGGGGCGCCCAACAAGCAGGGCAAAGAAGAAGCTCACGGCGCACCGCTGGGTGATGACGAAGTAGCCCTGGCGCGCCAACAGCTGGGTTGGGAGCACGCGCCGTTCCATATCCCCGAGCCGATCTACTCTGCCTGGGATGCTCGCGACGCTGGCAAACAGCGTCAGCAAGAGTGGGACGCCCGCTTTGCTCGCTATGCGGACGCCTTCCCGACCGAGGCGCGAGAGTTCGAGCGCCGCATGAAGGCACAGCTGCCCGCCGAGCTCTCCTCGACGGCATTGATCGAGCAGGCGCAAGAAAAAGGGGACAGCATTGCCTCGCGTAAAGCATCGTTCGAAGCACTGAACGTGATTGGCCCGCAAATGCCGGAACTGCTCGGTGGCAGCGCTGACTTGGCGCCCTCCAACCTGACGTTCTGGAAGGGCGCCAAGGCGATCACTCCAGACGATGCCAGCGGCAACTATCTCCACTACGGCGTGCGTGAATTCGGCATGGGCGCAGTGATGAACGGTATCGCTCTACACGGCGGTTTCGTGCCTTATGGCGCAACCTTCTTGATTTTCATGGAGTACATGCGCAATGCCGTGCGCATGGCGGCATTGATGGGCCAGCAGGCTATCTACGTATTTACCCACGACTCCATCGGCCTGGGTGAAGATGGCCCGACCCACCAACCGATCGAGCAGCTCACCAGCCTGCGTACTACGCCGAATTTGAATACCTGGCGCCCCTGTGACGCAGTGGAAACCGCTGCCGCCTGGGATGCCGCAATCAAGCGCCACTCCGGCCCGACGGCGCTGGTGCTCTCACGTCAGAACCTACCGCATCAGGCGCGCACCAAGGCGCAGTTGGCGTCCATTCAGCGCGGTGCTTACGTACTCAAAGAGTGCAACGGCACGCCGGACCTCATCCTGATCGCGACCGGCTCCGAAGTCGCCTTGGCGATGGATGCCGCGGCCGAGCTGGAGCAGCAAGGTAAAGCCGTGCGCGTGGTCTCCATGCCGTCCGCTTACCGCTTCAACGGCCAAGATGCCGACTACCGTGAAAGCGTGTTGCCCAAAGCCGTGACCAAGCGTATCGCCATCGAAGCGGGCCACGCCGACTACTGGTACAAGTACGTGGGCCTCGACGGCCGCGTGATTGGCATGACCACCTACGGTGAGTCGGCACCCGCGGGCGAGCTGTTCAAGCACTTCGGCTTTACCGTTGAGAACATCGTCAAACAAGCCAATGAGCTGCTGGGTTAACTCCTCGCTCAAACGGCGCCTGGTGCGGGCATTACGATGCCCGCGCTAAACGGCCTTTTATGGCTAATTAGCTACTGGTTAATCGGAGAAGTCGTGATCCACTTCTCCGGTTTACCTATTTCTTCTGGAGTGGTGGGCATGCTATTGCTGTGCATCACTCTTGCCGTTATCGGTAGAGTACCTGCTAGCCTTGCCGCCGCCGCCCAACCGCTGATTGCACTTTTGGCCATGCTGATCATGCCAGGCGTGGTAGGTGTGTTCTTCATTCTCGATGAACTGGCCAGCCAGTGGCTGGCCATCGTGGCGGCCCTGCTGCTGGGGACGCTGCTGAGTGTGCTCACGACACTGTGGCTGCTCAAGCGATTGATGGGGCACCGCCATGCCGACTAGCTTGCTGCCCACCTTGACCGCCACGCCGTTATTGGCCGTTGGGCTTACCTTGGCCGCATACCTTGTGGGCAGCGCCCTTTTCACGCGCTTGGGTAAACCTTCCTGGCTCCCGGCGATTTTGATCGCTGCTCTGCTGCTGGCCGCGACGCTGGCCTTGTTGGGCTTGTCGTATGCCACCTATCAGCAAGGCGCAACCTGGCTGACGGTCCTGCTAGGTCCAGCCACCGTGGCCTTGGGCATGCCGCTTTACCAACAGCTACCGCGCATTCGTGCGCTGTGGCAGCCGTTGGCGGCTTGCCTGCCTATCGCTGCCACTCTGGCCGCTTGTTACGCTCTTGGCATTGCTTGGCTTCTCGGCGCGGGTCCGGAGATCTTGGCCTCGATCGCGGCCAAATCGGTGACGGCGCCCATCGCCATCGGCATCACGGAACAACTTGGCGGCAGCGTGGCACTCCTCATGGGCGCGCTTCTGGTGACGGGGGTGCTGACCATTCCTTTCGTGAGTCTATTGGCGAGGCTACTGCACATTCATGACGAACGTATCATCGGCTTTGCGCTGGGGCTCAATGGTCACGCCATCGGCACCGTGCGCGCGTTCGATATCAGTCCGACCGCCGGAGCGTTCGCCTCGCTCGGAATGAGCCTCACCGGGATTTTTACCGCTCTGCTGCTACCGCTTGCTTGGCAACTGGTGGGGCTAGGGGCGGGATAAGCAACCCCCGATGAAATGCGTTATCATCGGGCCACTTTGTTCAAGAGCTGCATCGCATCATGGCGAACGCTTCCGCTAAATATCGCATTGCCATCAATGGTTATGGGCGCATCGGCCAATGCGTGCTGAGAGCCTTGGTGGAGCGCCAGCACCCGGCGCTTGAAGTCGTCGCGATCAACGAGCTGTCCGACCTTGCCACCATCACCTATCTCACCCGTTACGACACGACTCATGGTCGTTTCCCGGGGGAGGTGGACAACGATGGTAGCGCCCTGTTCGTCAACGGCCAGCGCATCCAGGTATTGTGCGAACGCGACCCTCGCGCACTGCCCTGGGAAGCACTAGGGATCGACCTAGTGCTCGAGTGCTCGGGCAGCTTCAAGGACCGCGCTACCGCTGAGCAGCACTTGGCGGCAGGGGCCAAGCGACTGCTGTTCTCCCAGCCCGCGGAAAACGATGTGGATGCCACCATCGTATGGGGCATCAACGAGCATGAGCTCGCGCCCACGCAGCGCATCCTCTCTGCGGCGTCCTGCACCACTAATTGCTTGGTGCCGCTGCTCACCGTACTGGATGAAGCGCTCGGCTTGGAGCATGGTGTTACCACCACGATTCACTCGGCCATGAACGACCAGCCGGTGATCGATGCGTACCATCGCACCGATCTGCGCCTGACGCGCTCCGCCATGCAGTCGATCGTACCGGTGGATACCGGCTTGGCGGTCGGCATCAGTCGCCTGATGCCCAGCCTGACTGGACGTTTCGAGTGCCTGCACGTGCGGGTGCCTACCATCAACGTCTCGGCCATGGATGCCGCGTTGACCGTGCGACGCGATACCAGCGCCGCGCAAGTCAACGCGCTGCTGCAACGCGCTAGTCAGCAGCGCTTGCATGGCGTGCTAGGCTATACCGAAGCGCCCATGGCATCGATCGATTTCAATCATGATCCCCGCTCTGGCATCCTAGACGCCACCCAAACCCGCGTGGCCGGCACGCGTCTGATCAAACTGCTGTGCTGGTTCGATAACGAGTGGGGCTTTGCCAACCGCATGCTGGACATCAGCCAGCGCTTGGCAACGTTTCGCTAACGAATGGGTCCCCCCATTAGCGCACTGACATTCGCTTGAACACGAGGAAACCGCTCACATGAACGTGCAAAAAATGACCGACCTGCCCCTGGAAGGGCAGCGTGTGCTGATTCGTGAAGACCTGAACGTGCCAATCAAAAACGGCCGTGTTTCCAGCGATGCCCGCCTTCGCGCCGCGCTGCCGACCATTCAAGCAGCGGCCAGAGCCGGCGCCAAAGTGCTGCTCATGAGCCATCTCGGCCGCCCCACGGAAGGCGAACCCGCCGATGAGTTTTCGCTCGCCCCTGTGGCCGAGCATCTGAGCGAGCTGCTGGGCAGCCCCGTCAAACTGATCACCGACTACCTCGACACCGCCCCTACGCTCGACAACGGCGATGTCGTACTGCTCGAGAACGTACGCTTCAACAGCGGTGAAAAGAAAGACGACGAATCTCTCGCCAAGCAGTACGCCGCGCTCTGCGACATATTCGTGATGGATGCCTTCGGCACCGCCCACCGTGCGCAAGCCTCCACCCACGGCGTCGCCCGCTTTGCACCCACCGCCTGTGCAGGACCGCTACTGGCCCAAGAGCTGGACGCGCTGGAGAAAGCACTGGCAACCCCAGCACGCCCAATGGCGGCTATCGTGGGCGGCTCCAAGGTCTCCACCAAGCTCGACGTGCTGACCGCCCTCTCTGACAAGTGCGACCAGCTCATCGTCGGCGGCGGGATCGCCAACACCTTTATCGCAGCGGCGGGCTATAATGTGGGCAAATCGCTCTACGAAGCCGACCTGATCGGTCAAGCCAAAGCGCTGATGGAGAAAGTCTCCATTCCGCTGCCCACGGACGTCGTCGTGGCAACGGAGTTCTCGGAATCCGCCGATGCAGTGGTCAAGCCGGTGGACCAAGTGGCCGATAACGAGATGATTCTGGATATCGGCCCAGACACCGCCGCCCACTTGGCCAGCCTGCTGAAAGACGCCGGCACGATCTTGTGGAACGGCCCCGTGGGCGTTTTCGAAATCGATCAATTTGGCAAAGGCACCGAGGTGCTCTCGCATGCCATTGCCGAGAGCAGCGCGTTTTCGATTGCCGGCGGTGGCGACACCCTGGCCGCTATCGACAAGTACGCTATTGCCGAACGTGTTTCCTATATCTCCACCGGCGGCGGCGCGTTCCTAGAGTACGTCGAAGGCAAACAGCTACCGGCGGTAGCCGCATTAGAAGCCGCAGCAAAGCGCGGCTGAAGCGACACGATAACACTACACGCTCACTGCACCCGTTCACACCGACAACCGACAAGGTGACCCCATGGCTTTAATTAGCATGCGCCAGATGCTCGACCACGCCGCCGAATACGGCTACGGCATCCCTGCATTCAACGTCAACAACCTCGAACAGATGCGGGCGATCATGGAAGCCGCCGATGCCACCGACTCTCCGGTGATCGTGCAGGCTTCCGCTGGCGCACGCAAATATGCAGGTGCGCCTTTCCTGCGCCACCTGATTCTGGCGGCGGTGGAAGAGTTTCCGCACATCCCGGTGGTCATGCACCAGGATCACGGCACCAGCCCCGCTGTCTGCCAGCGCTCGATCCAGCTGGGCTTCTCCTCCGTGATGATGGACGGTTCGCTAGGCGAAGATGGCAAGACGCCGATGGATTACGACTACAACGTCGACGTTACCCGTCGCGCGGTCGAGATGGCCCACGCCTGTGGCGTATCGGTCGAGGGCGAGCTGGGCTGCTTGGGTAGCCTGGAAACCGGCATGGCCGGTGAAGAGGACGGCATTGGTGCCGAAGGTAAGCTGGACATGGAACAGCTACTGACCGACCCCGAAGAAGCCGCCGCCTTCGTCAAGGCGACTCAGGTCGACGCGCTGGCGATTGCCATTGGTACCAGCCACGGCGCTTACAAATTCACCAAGCCGCCGACCGGCGACACCCTCTCCATCCAGCGTATCAAAGAGATCCATGCGCGCATTCCGGATACCCACCTGGTCATGCATGGCTCCTCCTCCGTTCCGCAAGAGTGGCTGGAAGTGATCAACCGCTACGGCGGCCAGATCCCAGAAACTTACGGCGTCCCGGTCGAGGAAATCGTCGAAGGCATCAAGCACGGCGTTCGCAAGGTCAACATCGATACCGACCTGCGCTTAGCCTCCACCGGTGCCGTGCGTCGCTTCATGGCGGAGAATCCGTCGGAATTCGATCCGCGCAAATTCTTGAAAGAGACCGTCAGCGCCATGCGCGATCTTTGTATCGCCCGCTACGAAGCGTTTGGCACGGCGGGCAACGCAAGCAAAATCAAACCGATCAGCCTGGAAGCAATGTTCCAGCGCTACGAGCGCGGCGAGTTGGCACCCAAAATCAAATAAACGGTACACCCTTTATATAAAGGCGGCCTGCAGGCCGCCTTTTTTATTGCAATGCAGCAAAAATAGACTATGACTAAAGACAGTCAGCCATCATTTCTCATCAGATAGGTCTCACCATGAAGCACTCTCCACCCTCTTTTTACACTACGACAGCCCTATTCGACCTGTGGAAAGCCAGCATGATGGGGATGGAGCTGTGGAGCTCGTCATTGTCCACCATCGCCAGACGCCAACAGCTTTGGCAAACACAGCCCTTTTTTAGCCCTTCCATGATGCGAGAAAATCAGCGCATGGTGACTGAAAAAATGGAGGCCAGCATGGAAGCTGGCCTTGTGGTGCAAAAAGCGTTGCTCAACGCCATGAGCGGGCGCTATGCGCCCTGGTGGATTACCAGCCAGAAAGCCATGCAACCTTACCATCGACGCAGCAGCGCCAACTCACGACGCCTTTCTCGCTAAGCGCGGTCACTCGTTATCGTCGTTACTCTGCTCATCCTCGCCGTTCTCGATGGCATCCTCGGCGCTTCCGGTACCGCCGGTACCACCCTCGGTGTTGTCACGCTCTTCACTACCGTTGTCAGCAGTGTCTTCCGACTCTTCCGTTGCCGCCGTTTCGGTGGCTTCATCACGCTGAACGGCACCGGCCTTGATACCGTATTTCTCTTCCAGAGCCGCATCATCCAGCGCCTGGTGCTGCTCGCTACTGGCGTCGGTTTCCGGCTCTGCCAATACGCTGCCCGCAGAGGTCATGAGCACAGTGCCCACCACTAATGATAGGAACCAAGGGGTAAGTCGCATATATATCTCCATTTTATGGTTATTGCGGCGTCGCCTACCTACTATAGCCGGTCTCATAGCGATTCACATGGAGTGCCTGAAAACTGAAGCGTTGCCATCATATCCGTAGCGGGCAGCGCTTCCCTTGAGCAGACACACTGTAAAAAATTATAAAACAGTGTTCACAAAGCTCGAAAAATCTCGTTCAATAGTGGCCTAGTCGGCTTAAACTAACGTGAGTAGCGCTTGTCACGCTGCAAGGAACTCTCATGCCGCTTCCACTTCTGCTGTTTGATTGTGATGGCACTCTCGTCGATAGCGAACCCTTGTTGGCCGAAGAGATGGCTCGTGGCCTCAACACGGTGGGCCTGCCATTTGCCTCTTCCGATTATTTAGGGGAGTTTCGAGGTGCCCGCTTCCGACGCATCGTGGCAGAACTGCAAACGCGTCATGGCGAAGTCGATGGCGAACGCTTGGACCGCATGGAGCGAACCATGCGCGCCAACTTGGCTGAGCGTCTTGCCCGCGAACTCACCACCATACCCGGCGCCCGGGAGTCGCTCGACGCCTTGGCACATTACCCCAGTGCCGTCGTCTCCAACGGACCTGAAACCAAGATCCGCACTGCGTTGAACGCCACCGGCCTCAGCGCGTATTTCGGTCACAGGCTGTTTAGCGGCTACACCGCCAACTGTTGGAAGCCAGAGCCCTGTTTACATCTTCACGCAGCCAGTATCATGGGCTTTGCGGCACACGACTGCATTGCCATTGATGATGCGCTCGTTGGCGTACAGGCAGCCCTGCAGGCAGGTATGACCGTCATTCATCTGAATCGCTTTCCCGATGCCGAGGCAACGCCGGAAGGCGCTATTATGATTAGCAACATGTATCAGCTACCTGCGGTCGTTGAACAACTGACTCACGAGCGATGGCAGGCGGCAATGCCCCATCACTCAACAGAGAAATAGTATGGCCTCATTACGTGATCAGCTCGGTGGCCTCGTTTACTCCACTGAGCATGGCAAGACGTGTCCCGACTGCCGGGCCCCGATCGATGACTGTCGCTGTGAAGACACCAGCGAACAAGCGCGCCTGGCCGAACTGGACGGTATCGTGCGCATCCGCCGTGAAACCAGCGGCCGAAAAGGCAAGGGCGTCACGACCATCCGCGGCGTGCCTCTGACTCAGGCAGAACTCAAAGTACTCGCCAAAACCCTCAAGCAGCGCTGCGGTACCGGTGGAGCTGTCAAAGAGGGCGTCATAGAAATCCAGGGTGACCATCGCGAAACTCTGCGCGATGCCTTAACCTCAATGGGTTATCAAGTGAAATTGGCTGGCGGTTGACGCGTCCAACGCATACTCTCAGCTCCTGGCGAAAGGGCAAGGCACGACAATGGTTTGGTTGGAATACCTGCTACCGCTGATCTTTTTGTTTCCCATGGCAGCCATGGGCGGCATCGTATTAGCCCTGCGTAGCCTTCACGATGCCCGCGTTCACTCCCCTTTCGATGCACCGCTGCGCGAACCGGGCCAAGCGCTGCGTCACAGGCTCGATCAAGCCTTTTCCAGCTTGTTTCTTAACGGTACATTGGGGCCCTTGGTCAGCCTTGCACCGCTCGTCTATGGTATGGGACGGATGCTCTTCGTCGATAAACAGGACTGGGTCGAATGGGCGCTATATGGGCTGCTGAGCACGCTCTTGGTGCTGGCATTTTCACTGCTGCTGGTGCGTGACTATCAGCGCATTCGCCGCTTGAAGCTCGGTCTTGCCTGCGAACTTGCCGTGGGCCAAGAGCTGGAGCGTTTAGTACGTCCCGAGGCGCATCCCTATTACGTCTTTCACGACGTTCCCACGGATAGCTTTACCATCGACCATGTCGTGGTCACGCCCCATGGCGTGTTCGTCGTGGAAACTCGCGCAAGGGCACTGGCCATTGGCAGCGATGGCAAAGAGCTGAACTGCGTCGCAGTCGAGCGTGAGCGACTGCGCTTCCCCCATTGGCAGGAGCGGCGACCCCTACATAAAACGCGCCAGGGCGTTAGCTGGCTCAGCCAGTGGCTCGAACGGCGTTGCGGCGTGCCCGTACCGGTAAAAGGCGTTCTGGTGCTGCCGGGCTGGGAGATCGACACCAGCGAGGCCTCACCGGACATTCTGGTCGTTAGCGGAGAACAGCTGGCACGCCAGCTGACGGAGCTCACGCCTGGGCAAATGAGCGATGCCATTCATGACAAGGTTATCCATATTTTGCTAGAGCGGGCACGGCTGATGGAACTCAAACACCTTCGCCAGCCATCCGTGTGAGGGCCGGGCTCAATCGCCGCGCAGCCGCCCGCCCATCTCCTGAGCAAGATCGACTGCATAGTGGTCGGTCATCCCCCCAATGAAGTCCAGCATGCGACGGTAGCTGTCATAGAGCGTCCATGACGGCAGTGGCGTGTTCTCACCGATCAGTGCCAGTACCCGCTGGTGTTTGAAAGAGCTGTGGCCCGTGTGATGCAACTCATGAGCCGCGCCGATAAAGGCTTCCAACAAAATTCCCAGCGTGGTGTAGGCACCAATTTCCAGCTTTGCCTTACGCTCATTTTGAAATATCCGCTCACGAGCCAGCTGCTTGGCCGACTGCACCCCCCAGCCCAAATCCGGGTGACACAGCTCTAACAGATCTTCGCTGAGGGTACCGCTGAGTAGCGCCTGCTCATGCTGCACGAATACCGCACCTACATCATTCACGGCCCGCTCCATGGCAGCGCCCCTGAGCAAGGCAATACGGCGGCGTTGCGAGACATTTTTACGCTGCATCTCGGCATACTCCGGTGGGAACTCACCGGCAATTTGGCGCAAAATCTCGACCACTTCCTCGTAGCGCAAAATGCCCATCTCCAGACCGTCTTCCAGGTCTAGCAAGGCGTAGCAAATATCATCTGCCGCTTCGACAAGCCAAGCCAACGGGTGGCGACACCAGCGCTGCTCCCCTTGAGGAAGTAACCCAACCGCATCTGCTACCTCGGTTAACAGCGCCTGTTCGGACTGATAGCAGCCAAACTTACCCGCTCGCCCGCCATAGCGCACCGTCCATGGATACTTCAGCAGTGTGCCCAAGGTGGCGGCCGATAGGCGCATGCCACCGTTGAACTGGTTGTACTCGATCTGGGTAATCACCCGAAAGCCTTGCGCATTGCCTTCATAGGTCAACAGGTCTTCACGCTCGGCCTCGGACAGACCATCCAGAAGCCCGCTTCCTTGGGCGCGACGGAACCAGTCGCGGATAGCGTACTCACCGGCGTGACCAAAGGGCGGGTTACCAATGTCGTGCCCAAGGCACGCGGTTTGCACGATGACACCAAGATCGGCAGGCGTTATCCAATCGGGGAGACGGTCACGCAGTAGTTCACCGACGATCATCCCCAGCGAACGGCCAACGCAGCCAACTTCGAGGGAGTGAGTCAAACGCGTGTGGATATGATCATTTTCCGTCAGAGGATGAACCTGGGTTTTACGGCCCAAGCGTCGGAAAGAGCCGGAAAAAACAATGCGATCATGATCTTTATGAAAGGGGCTGCGCCCAATTTCTCGGGTGCTGTCTGTTCGTTTATCGTGAAGGCGTCGAGGGGAAAGTAATTGATCCCATTGCATTTGTGTCATAGCGCTCCTCCTTGGAGTGCACATTCTGACATAAAAAGGCTGACATAAAACGACGGGATCGATGGACAAACAAAAAACCCAGCCGGTTGGCTGGGTTCTTTGCGGTATAAGTGCCTGATTATGTTCGGGCCGGCCACCCGGCGGGCGGCGCTCCGCTACTCTTCAGGGGGAGACCCCTAAAAAGCAAAACCCCGACCAGATGGCCGGGGTTTCGTAATAAGTGCCTGACGATGACCTACTCTCGCATGGGGAGACCCCACACTACCATCGGCGCTAAGCGGTTTCACTTCTGAGTTCGGCATGGGATCA
>NZ_VDGL01000012.1:0-1665 GCF_006228115.1 Halomonas sp. BL6
AAATCACCCATTATCAAGGCAAGCGACTCGTCAAACAGGCTTCGGCCTAATGAATGAATTCGTTTGACCCTTGAGCCAAGTTTGGTTCGCTTCTGTTGCTTCGGCGACAGGCAAGAACCGCATTGATCTTAAACTGAAGAGTTTGATCATGGCTCAGATTGAACGCTGGCGGCAGGCCTAACACATGCAAGTCGAGCGGTAACAGATCCAGCTTGCTGGATGCTGACGAGCGGCGGACGGGTGAGTAATGCATAGGAATCTGCCCGGTAGTGGGGGATAACCTGGGGAAACCCAGGCTAATACCGCATACGTCCTACGGGAGAAAGGGGGCTTCGGCTCCCGCTATCGGATGAGCCTATGTCGGATTAGCTAGTTGGTGAGGTAACGGCTCACCAAGGCCACGATCCGTAGCTGGTCTGAGAGGATGATCAGCCACATCGGGACTGAGACACGGCCCGAACTCCTACGGGAGGCAGCAGTGGGGAATATTGGACAATGGGGGGAACCCTGATCCAGCCATGCCGCGTGTGTGAAGAAGGCCCTCGGGTTGTAAAGCACTTTCAGCGAGGAAGAACGCCTAGCGGTTAATACCCGCTAGGAAAGACATCACTCGCAGAAGAAGCACCGGCTAACTCCGTGCCAGCAGCCGCGGTAATACGGAGGGTGCAAGCGTTAATCGGAATTACTGGGCGTAAAGCGCGCGTAGGTGGCTTGATAAGCCGGTTGTGAAAGCCCCGGGCTCAACCTGGGAACGGCATCCGGAACTGTCAAGCTAGAGTGCAGGAGAGGAAGGTAGAATTCCCGGTGTAGCGGTGAAATGCGTAGAGATCGGGAGGAATACCAGTGGCGAAGGCGGCCTTCTGGACTGACACTGACACTGAGGTGCGAAAGCGTGGGTAGCAAACAGGATTAGATACCCTGGTAGTCCACGCCGTAAACGATGTCGACCAGCCGTTGGGTGCCTAGCGCACTTTGTGGCGAAGTTAACGCGATAAGTCGACCGCCTGGGGAGTACGGCCGCAAGGTTAAAACTCAAATGAATTGACGGGGGCCCGCACAAGCGGTGGAGCATGTGGTTTAATTCGATGCAACGCGAAGAACCTTACCTACTCTTGACATCCTGCGAATTTGGTAGAGATACCTTAGTGCCTTCGGGAACGCAGAGACAGGTGCTGCATGGCTGTCGTCAGCTCGTGTTGTGAAATGTTGGGTTAAGTCCCGTAACGAGCGCAACCCTTGTCCTTATTTGCCAGCGCGTAATGGCGGGAACTCTAAGGAGACTGCCGGTGACAAACCGGAGGAAGGTGGGGACGACGTCAAGTCATCATGGCCCTTACGAGTAGGGCTACACACGTGCTACAATGGTCGGTACAAAGGGTTGCCAACTCGCGAGAGTGAGCCAATCCCGAAAAGCCGATCTCAGTCCGGATCGGAGTCTGCAACTCGACTCCGTGAAGTCGGAATCGCTAGTAATCGTAGATCAGAATGCTACGGTGAATACGTTCCCGGGCCTTGTACACACCGCCCGTCACACCATGGGAGTGGACTGCACCAGAAGTGGTTAGCCTAACGCAAGAGGGCGATCACCACGGTGTGGTTCATGACTGGGGTGAAGTCGTAACAAGGTAGCCGTAGGGGAACCTGCGGCTGGATCACCTCCTTAAC
>NZ_VDGL01000012.1:1920-4731 GCF_006228115.1 Halomonas sp. BL6
GTCATTGCGAGACACCAGACCCCTTCGGGTTATAGGGTCAAGCAATGAAGCGCACACGGTGGATGCCTAGGCAGCCAGAGGCGATGAAAGACGTGGTAGCCTGCGATAAGGTTCGGTGAGGTGGCAAACGACCTGTGACCCGGACATCTCTGAATGGGGAAACCCACTCATCACAAGATGAGTATCTTGCGCTGAATCCATAGGCGTAAGAGGCGAACCAGGGGAACTGAAACATCTAAGTACCCTGAGGAAAAGAAATCAACCGAGATTCCCCTAGTAGCGGCGAGCGAACGGGGACCAGCCCTTAAGCGTGTGAAAGATTAGGCGAACAGACTGGGAAGTCTGGCCATAGCGGGTGATAGCCCCGTAGTCGAAAATCTGATCACGTGAAATCGAGTAGGTCGGGGCACGAGAAACCTTGACTGAAGACGGGGGGACCATCCTCCAAGGCTAAATACTCCTGGCTGACCGATAGTGAACCAGTACCGTGAGGGAAAGGCGAAAAGAACCCCGGAGAGGGGAGTGAAATAGATCCTGAAACCGTGTGCGTACAAGCAGTAGGAGCGGACTTGTTCCGTGACTGCGTACCTTTTGTATAATGGGTCAGCGACTTATATTCAGTGGCGAGGTTAACCGTATAGGGGAGCCGTAGGGAAACCGAGTCTTAACTGGGCGACACAGTCGCTGGATATAGACCCGAAACCGAGCGATCTATCCATGAGCAGGGTGAAGGTTGAGTAACATCAACTGGAGGCCCGAACCAGGATCTGTTGAAAAAGATTTGGATGACTTGTGGATCGGAGTGAAAGGCTAATCAAGCTCGGAGATAGCTGGTTCTCCTCGAAAGCTATTTAGGTAGCGCCTCACGTATCACCGCCGGGGGTAGAGCACTGTTTCGGCTAGGGGGTCATCCCGACTTACCAACCCGAGGCAAACTCCGAATACCGGTGAGTGCCAGCGTGGGAGACACACGGCGGGTGCTAACGTCCGTCGTGAAAAGGGAAACAACCCAGACCGTCAGCTAAGGTCCCCAAATCCTGGTTAAGTGGGAAACGATGTGGGAAGGCTCAGACAGCTAGGAGGTTGGCTTAGAAGCAGCCATCCTTTAAAGAAAGCGTAATAGCTCACTAGTCGAGTCGGCCTGCGCGGAAGATGTAACGGGGCTAAACCAGGTACCGAAGCTACGGGTTCACACGATGTGTGAGCGGTAGAGGAGCGTCGTGTAAGCCGATGAAGGTGTGTTGAGAAGCATGCTGGAGGTATCACGAGTGCGAATGCTGACATGAGTAACGATAAAGGGAGTGAAAAACTCCCTCGCCGGAAGACCAAGGGTTTCTGTTCGACGCTAATCGGAGCAGAGTGAGTCGGCCCCTAAGGCGAGGCCGAAAGGCGTAGTCGATGGGAAACGGGTCAATATTCCCGTACCGGACATGATTGCGATGGGGGGACGGAGAAGGCTAGGTGAGCCAGGCGTTGGTTGTCCTGGTGAAAGTGAGTAGGCTGAGTGCTTAGGTAAATCCGGGCGCTCAAGGCCGAGACACGAAACGAAGACACTACGGTGTCGAAGTCATTGATGCCACGCTTCCAGGAAAAGCCTCTAAGCTTCAGATCATGTGCGACCGTACCCCAAACCGACACAGGTGGTCAGGGTGAGAATCCCAAGGCGCTTGAGAGAACTCGGGTGAAGGAACTAGGCAAAATGGTGCCGTAACTTCGGGAGAAGGCACGCCGGCGTAGGGTGAGAGGACTTGCTCCTTCAGCCCGAACCGGTCGAAGATACCAGGTGGCTGCAACTGTTTAGTAAAAACACAGCACTCTGCTAACGCGCAAGCGGACGTATAGGGTGTGACGCCTGCCCGGTGCCGGAAGGTTAAGTGATGGTGTTAGGCCTCGGCCGAAGCTCTTGATCGAAGCCCCGGTAAACGGCGGCCGTAACTATAACGGTCCTAAGGTAGCGAAATTCCTTGTCGGGTAAGTTCCGACCTGCACGAATGGCGTAATGATGGCCACGCTGTCTCCACCCGAGACTCAGTGAAATTGAAATCGCCGTGAAGATGCGGTGTACCCGCGGCTAGACGGAAAGACCCCGTGAACCTTTACTATAGCTTCACACTGGACGCTGATGTTGCCTGTGTAGGATAGCTGGGAGGCTTTGAAACCCGGACGCCAGTTCGGGTGGAGCCAACCTTGAAATACCAGCCTGGCATCATTGGCGTTCTCACTCAGGTCCGTGATCCGGATCGAGGACAGTGTGTGGTGGGTAGTTTGACTGGGGCGGTCTCCTCCCAAAGCGTAACGGAGGAGCACGAAGGTACCCTCAGCACGGTCGGACATCGTGCAATGAGTGCAAGAGCATAAGGGTGCTTGACTGCGAGACAGACACGTCGAGCAGGTGCGAAAGCAGGTTCTAGTGATCCGGTGGTTCTGTATGGAAGGGCCATCGCTCAACGGATAAAAGGTACTCCGGGGATAACAGGCTGATACCGCCCAAGAGTTCACATCGACGGCGGTGTTTGGCACCTCGATGTCGGCTCATCACATCCTGGGGCTGAAGTCGGTCCCAAGGGTATGGCTGTTCGCCATTTAAAGTGGTACGCGAGCTGGGTTTAGAACGTCGTGAGACAGTTCGGTCCCTATCTGCCGTGGGCGTTGGATGTTTGAGAAGAGCTGCTCCTAGTACGAGAGGACCGGAGTGGACGACCCTCTGGTGTTCCGGTTGTCACGCCAGTGGCATTGCCGGGTAGCTATGGTCGGACGGGATAACCGCTGAAAGCATCTAAGCGGGAAGCCCCCTTCAAGATGAGACATCCC
>NZ_VDGL01000002.1:0-33402 GCF_006228115.1 Halomonas sp. BL6
GAAGCGAACCAAACTTGGCTCAAGGGTCAAACGAATTCATTCATTAGGCCGAAGCCTGTTTGACGAGTCGCTTGCCTTGATAATGGGTGATTTGTCACCCTCATCGGCAAGCGCCCACATGAATTACCTGATCAAATTGTTAAAGAGCAACTTTCTTAATGTCGCTGCGGCGGGCCCGATGACCTGACCCGTGTTGCCTCAGCGAGGAAGGCGTATTCTACGCATTCCGTGGTGTTTGTCAACCGCTGTTTTCAGCGGGCGAAGCGAGCGATTTGATCAACCTACTACAGAGCTCTAACTTCTTGACAAACAAGAGGTTTTTCAACCTCATCACCGCTGGTAACGCTGGGCGTCCCCGGCAGCGGATGCGTACTTTACGGATTCGCTGACGAGTTGGCAAGTGCTAATGCGAAAAAGTTTTCAAAATGTTCAGCGTTTGGGTTTTGCCTTACGCATGACGGCCAAGATGGGCCCCGAACACACGTAAGCCGCAAACAGCAGCAGCAGCATGACCGACGGCTCGACGGAGATCATTACGAACCCCAGCACGACCGCCAACAGTACCACGAAAGGCACGGGCTTCTTGAAGTCCAAGTCCTTGAAGCTGTAGTAACGGATGTTACTCACCATCAAGATCCCTGCCGCTCCAACGACAACGAGCATCAGCAGCTTGAAGCCAAAGGCATCGGCATCGAAGCTGTGAAACGTCCATACGCTAGCGGCCACTAACGCCGCCGCCGATGGGCTAGGCAAGCCGATGAACCATTTTTTATCGACACTACCGATTTGCACGTTGAAACGCGCCAAGCGCAGCGCAGCGCAGGCGACATAAAGAAAAGCGACCACCCAACCTGTTTTTCCAATATCTTGGAGAATCCAGGTGAAGGCGACCAGTGCCGGCGCCATACCGAACGAGATCATATCGGCCAAACTGTCGTACTCTGCCCCGAACTCACTCTGGGTATTGGTCATACGCGCCACGCGACCATCCAGACCGTCCAGCACCATAGCAATGAAAATGGCGACGGCTGCCGAGGTGAACTCACCGTTGATACCGGCCACGACGGCAAAAAAACCGGAAAAGAGCGCAGAAGTCGTGAACAGGTTGGGCAGTAGATAGATCCCTTTACGGCGAATCTTTTTACCATCTTCGACGGCTTCTTCCACGACCTCGGTTTCTCGCAAAAACGCGGCGGCAAGATCTTCATTGCCGACGTCTTCGTCTTTGGCAGACGAAGACGGAAGGGTGTCATCGGCAGCCGACGTCTCGGAAGGCTGCGTGCTGCCGTGCTTTTGGTCGCGAGCATCCTGGGTCATAAGCATCATCCATTTGAAGTGAATTCACACGAAAAGGGCTCTCTTCTCATTCTACACGGTGACGCCCAGGCGACCAGCCAATTGCCCTAGACAACGAAAAACGCCCCGAAGCAGCGGTTCGGGGCGTGGATAACGCTATGCGTCGTTTAGTTCTTGGACTTATCGACGAGCTGGTTAGCAGCAATCCACGGCATCATGCCGCGCAGCTTGGCACCGACCTGCTCGATCTCGTGTTCCGCATTCAGGCGACGACGAGCCGTCATGGACGGATAGTTGGTGTTGCCTTCCTGAATGAACATTTTGGCGTATTCACCGGTTTGGATACGCTTAAGAGCATTACGCATCGCCGCGCGAGACTCATCGTTGATGACCTCAGGCCCCGTCACGTACTCACCATACTCGGCATTGTTGGAGATGGAGTAATTCATGTTGGCGATGCCGCCTTCGTACATCAGGTCGACGATGAGCTTGAGCTCATGCAGACACTCGAAGTAAGCCATTTCCGGGGCATAACCGGCTTCGGTCAGCGTCTCGAAGCCCGCTTTTACCAGTTCGACCGCACCGCCACACAGGACCGCTTGTTCACCGAACAGGTCGGTTTCGGTCTCGTCTTTGAAGGTCGTTTCGATGATACCGCTACGGCCACCGCCGACACCGGCCGCATAGGAGAGTGCCAGCTCTTTGGCGCTGCCTGACGCGTCTTGATGAATAGCGATCAGATCCGGAATACCACCGCCCTTGACGAACTCGGAGCGAACGGTATGCCCCGGCGCTTTCGGTGCGATCATGATCACGTCGAGGTCTTTGCGCGGCTCGATCTGGTTGTAGTGAATGTTGAAGCCGTGAGCGAACGCCAGGGTTGCGCCTTCTTTCAAGTTCGGCTCGACTTCCTGCTCGTAAATCGCCTTTTGGTTTTCGTCCGGCGCCAGAATCATGACGACGTCAGCGGTTTTACACGCTTCCGGTACGCTGGCGACTTTCAAGCCAGCCGCTTCGGCTTTTGCTGCAGACGAGGAGCCTTTGCGCAGGGCAACGGTGACGTCGACGCCCGACTCTTTCAGGTTGTTAGCATGCGCATGGCCTTGCGAGCCATAACCCACGATGGTGACTTTCTTAGCCTGAATGAGAGAAAGGTCACAATCTTTATCGTAATAAACGTGCATGGCGAAACTCCAGAAGTCGATGAAACCGAAAGTTTTTATTGCGTATGTGTCAGCGTTGATGGCCACCCGTGCCGTCTTTTGCAGCACTAGGATTTGGCGTTGAGGCCACTCTACGCCAGCGCAGCTATTGCGTAAAACGCTATGTTTGCAACATACTATTTCATATTATGAAATATTGTTCAGTCCAAAGGCTCTCATGGATTTCCGATTACTCAGGCATGTCACCATCCTGGCCGATACGCTGCATTTTGGCCGCGCTAGCGAGCTTTGCCATATCAGCCCCTCGACGCTGAGCCGCTCCATCCAACAGGTGGAGAGCGAGCTCGGTACGCGCCTGTTTGAACGGGACAACCGCCATGTAACGCTCACTCCTCAAGGCATCACCTTCCAACGCTATGCCAAGGAGACGCTCGAGCAGTGGGAAACGCAAAAGCGCACACTGGCGGCGACGACGGCGCAGCTCAGCGGCGAGATCAGCATTTACTGCTCCGTCACCGCAAGCTATAGCTTCCTCTATGAACTGCTCAGCGATGTGCGCACCCGCCACCCCGGCATCGAGCTCAAGCTGCATACCGGCGATCCCGCCGATGCGATGTCCCGGGTACTGGAAGGCGCTGATGACATGGCGATCACGCCGCGACCGCGCATCCCGCCCAGCGCACTGGCCTTCAAGTCGCTGACCCGCTCACCGCTGCTATTCATTGCGCCTACCGACGCGCATGCGTGGCTGCCACCGCAGCCGGACAGCTCCACCGCCGAGCAGTGGCAGCACGTGCCGATGATCTTGTCGGAAGCCGGTCTCTCTCGGGAGTACGCCAACACGTGGTTCAAGGCCATGGGCATTACCCCACGGATTTATGCCCAGGTCGCGGGGCACGAAGCCATCGTCAGCATGGTCGGGCTTGGGTTTGGTGTGGGCGTGGTGCCCAAGATCGTTTTGGACAATAGCCCACTGGCAGAGCGCGTGCAGATACTCAATGTCAAACCCGAGCTCCCCCACTACGACGTTGGCCTCTGCGTACTGAACCGGCGGCTCAAAAATCCGATGATCGACGCGTTTTGGGCGGCGGTGATCCCACGCTGAGGCGCCCCTTACGCACGAAAAAGCCGCCCGGCGAAGGGCGGCTTTGAACGTTGCAGCGTTGAGCCGCGATTTAAAGCGACAGGACTTTATCGCCCCGTGCAATACCCGACACCCCGGTACGTGCTACTTCGAGAATGCCCACGGGTGCCATGGCCTGCAGGAAAGCGTCCAGTTTCGACGCGTCGCCAGTGATCTGTACGGTGTACAGGCTGGGCGTGACGTCGACGATCTGCGCGCGAAAGATATCCACCGTGCGCTTGACTTCATCGCGGGCTGCACCGAGTGCTTTCACCTTCACCAGCATCAGCTCGCGCTCGATGTGGTTGCCTTCGGTGAGGTCCACCAGCTTCACCACATCGATCAACTTGTTGAGGTGCTTGGTGATCTGCTCGATCACTCGGTCGTCGCCCACCGTGGTGACCGTCAGGCGTGACAGCGACGGATCTTCCGTCGGCGCTACGTTCAACGTTTCAATGTTGAAGTTACGCTGGGAGAAAAGCCCGACCACACGCGACAGCGCACCCGGTTCGTTTTCCATCAGAATCGAGATGATATGACGCATCAGGTACGCTCCGTTTTGGACAGCAGCATGTCACGCATAGCACCCAACGGTACCTGCATCGGATAGACGTGCTCATGGGGATCGACCTTGACGTCCAGGAAGACCAGCTCATGCTTGTCGGCAAAGGCACGTTCCAGCGCCGGTTCCAACTCGTCTAGCGTCGTGACGGTGATCGCGGTGAACCCGTACGCCTCTATCAGCATATGAAAGTCGGGTAGCGACTCCATATAGGAGTGCGCATGGCGGGACTTGTAGTTCAAATCTTGCCACTGGCGCACCATGCCGAGCGATGCGTTATTCAGGTTGACGATCTTGACGCCCACGCCGTACTGCTTACAGGTGGAGAGTTCCTGCATCATCATCTGGAAACTGCCTTCGCCGGTAACGCACACCACATCGTCGTCCGGGAAGTTTTGCTTGATCCCCATGGCCGCCGGGAAGCCAAAGCCCATGGTTCCCAAGCCACCGGAGGTAATCAGGCGGTTGGGCTTATCGAACTTGTAATACTGCGCGGCAAACATCTGATGCTGACCTACGTCGGTGGTGACGTAGGCTTCGCCACGGGTGACGCGGCACAGCGCCTCGATGACTTCTTGCGGCTTCAGCGCCTCGCCAGCCTTGGAAGGCTCGTAGAGCTTACCTTCACGCTCGGCTCGCCAGCCGTCGATCTTCTGCCACCAGTCGGTCAACGCGTCAGGATGCGCAATGGCATTCCCCTGCACTAGGCTAATCATTTCGTTGATGACGCTGGAGGCCGGGCCGACGATCGGCACGTCAGCTCGCACGGTCTTGGAGACCGAACTGGGATCGACGTCGACGTGAATGATTTTCGCCGTCGGGCAGAACTTCGACGTATTGTTGGTCACCCGATCATCAAAACGCGCGCCAATGGCAATGATCAAATCAGCGTGGTGCATGGCCATGTTGGACTCGTAGGAGCCGTGCATCCCCAGCCACCCCAAACACTGGCGGTCACTTTGCGGATACGCGCCGATGCCCATCAGCGTGGTGGTAATCGGAAAACCCAGCTGCTTCACCAAATCGGTCAAGCCTTCGCTGGCCTTGCCGGTCACCACGCCACCGCCGGTGTAGAATACGGGGCGCTTGGCCTTCAGCATCATTTCGACGGCTTTTTTGATCTGTCCCGTATGGCCACGGGTCACCGGGTTATACGAGCGCAGCTTGACCTTTTTCGGGTACACGTACTCGTAGCGCTCGGTAGGAGCGGTCATGTCCTTAGGAATGTCGACGACCACCGGGCCAGGACGGCCGGTCGATGCCAAATAGAAGGCTTTTTTCAGCACTTCCGGGATCTCGGACGGATGACGAATCGAGAAGCTGTGCTTCACGATGGGGCGCGTGACGCCGACGATATCGGTTTCCTGGAAGGCGTCGTCACCGATCAGGTGGCTCATGACCTGCCCACACAGCACCACCATGGGAATGGAGTCCATGTAGGCAGTCGCAATACCCGTCACCGCGTTTGTCGCGCCGGGGCCCGAGGTCACCAGCACCACGCCGGGCTTGCCGGAGGCACGGGCATAGCCATCGGCCGCGTGAGTGGCCGCCTGTTCGTGACGTACGAGAATGTGCTTCACTTTGTCTTGGCGGAACAGCGCGTCATAAATATGCAGCGCCGCACCACCGGGATAACCATAAATGTACTCGACGCCCTCATCTTGCAAGAAGCGGGCGATCATATCTGCGCCGGAAAGCAGTTCCACTGTGTTTCTCCCCTGGAGGTCTCGAGTGCGATCCGCAGGGCATCCTGCGGGGTCGAGTGCGGCGGTATGCCGCTGCCGGCCCATGCCGGCACCTGATGCCAAACCCTGGCAATATGGCCCGGTTAGGGCCTGCACTCTCATCGGGAACGCTCATTGATGGCAACCATAAAGAGCGTCTCCCTTACACGGCGGTTTACCGTGTCGGGGCGTTGGCCAGGTCAGGCGGTTAGCCCAAGCCCGGAAGTCCTTCGGCGGGTAAAGGCGTGAGCCTACCCTTCGCGCGGGGATGAGGGGTTGCCCGTTGGTTCCGCGCCCGCAAATCAGGAACCCACAAGATTCCATTAGCACCCTTAGCCTGTCAACCTCAGAACCGACCAAACGCAACAAAGGTCGCAGTCAGCGCAAAAAAATGCCCCGTCCGCGACGCTGACGGGGCATTTGCCCTATTTCATTGCGCAATATCCGCACGACATTGCGCTAAATCCGACTCTTCGAGAAGTTAAGATTAGTTAAACACCAACTTTCCTTCTTCTGCACTGATGTGAATGGTCGTGCCGGGAAGATACTTGCCTGCGAGCAGATCCTGCGCCAGCGGATTTTCGATACGGCTCTGAATAGCACGCTTGAGTGGCCGTGCCCCAAACACAGGGTCGAAGCCCACCACCGCGAGTTGCGCCATGGCATCGTCGCTCAATTCCAGACGCAGATCGTGCTCCGCAAGCCGTGCCTTCAAGCGCTCCAATTGAATGCCAGCGATGGCCTGAATCTGCTCCTGACCAAGGGCGTGGAACACCACCACCTCATCGATCCGGTTGATCAGCTCAGGGCGAAAATGGTTACCCACGACCTCCATCACCGCATTTTTCATCAGCTCATAGTCGTTATCATCCCCGCCCATGCGCTGGATGATGTCCGAGCCCATGTTGGAGGTCATGACGATCACCGTGTTACGAAAGTCGACGGTGCGCCCCTGGCCATCGGTCAAACGTCCATCTTCCAGCACTTGCAGCAGAATGTTGAACACATCCGGGTGTGCTTTTTCCACCTCGTCCAGTAGCAGCACCGAGTAAGGCTTGCGGCGAACGGCCTCGGTCAAGTAGCCGCCCTCTTCGTACCCCACGTAGCCGGGAGGCGCGCCGATCAGGCGGGCCACGGAATGCTTCTCCATGAATTCCGACATGTCGATGCGCACCATGGCTTCTTCGGTGTCGAACAAGAAGTTGGCCAACGACTTGCACAGCTCGGTCTTGCCCACACCGGTTGGACCGAGAAACAGGAATGAGCCGTTGGGGCGGTTGGGGTCGGCAAGACCCGCCCGGGAACGGCGCACTGCGTTGGCGACGGCCTCGACCGCCTCGTTCTGGCCGATGACGCGCTCGTGGAGGGCCTCTTCCATGCGCAGCAGTTTATCCCGCTCGCCTTCCAGCATTTTGGATACGGGAATGCCCGTCCAGCGCGAGACCACCTCTGCGATTTCCTCTTCCGTGACGTTGGAGCGCAACAGCTGATGGCTGGCAGTATCGGCTTCGCCTTCTCCTGCTTCGCTGATCTTTTTCTCCAGCTCGGGAATCTTGCCGTACTGGATTTCCGACATGCGGCCCAAATCACCCTGACGACGCGCCTGCTCAAGATCGATACGCGCTTGCTCGAGCTCCGCTTTGAACTGCGCGGCGCCTTGAATGCTGGCTTTTTCCGCCTTCCAGATCTCATCCAGGTCAGCGTAGTCACGCTCTAACTCGTGGATCTGCTGATTGAGCGCCTCCAAGCGTTTTTTGGTCGCTTCGTCGGTCTCTTTCTTGAGAGCCTCCCGCTCCATTTTGAGCTGAATGAGACGACGGTCTAGACGGTCCATCTCTTCAGGCTTGGAGTCCAGCTCCATACGAATCCGCGAGGCGGCTTCATCGATCAGGTCGATGGCCTTGTCCGGCAACTGGCGGTCGGTGATATAGCGCGTCGAGAGCTTGGCCGCCGCGATGATCGCAGAGTCGGTAATATCAACGCCATGGTGCACCTCGTAGCGCTCTTTAAGGCCCCGCAAAATAGCAATGGTATCGGCCTCGGTAGGCTCGTCCACCAGCACTTTTTGGAAACGGCGTTCCAGGGCGGCGTCTTTCTCGATGTACTTGCGATACTCATCCAGCGTCGTCGCCCCCACGCAATGCAATTCGCCCCGTGCCAGCGCTGGTTTGAGCATATTGCCCGCGTCCATGGCGCCATCGGCCTTTCCAGCGCCCACCATGGTATGCAACTCATCGATGAACAGGATCACTCGTCCCTCTTCTTGGGAGAGCTCTTTCAACACGGCTTTCAGGCGCTCTTCGAACTCACCGCGAAACTTGGCTCCGGCGAGCAGCGCGCCCATATCCAACGACAGCACGCGCTTCTCTTTCAAACCTTCGGGTACTTCACCGTTGACGATGCGCTGGGCCAAGCCCTCGACGATGGCGGTTTTACCTACACCAGGTTCGCCAATCAGCACCGGGTTGTTTTTGGTGCGACGCTGCAACACCTGAATCGTACGGCGGATTTCGTCGTCGCGACCGATCACAGGGTCGAGCTTGCCGTCCAGCGCGCGCTGGGTGAGGTCCAACGTGTACTTGTTGAGCGCCTCCCGCTGCTCTTCGGCATTGGGGTCATCTACCCTAGCACCACCACGCAGGCTGTCGATCGCCGCCTCTAACGTTTTACGGCTGAGTCCAGCCTCTTTCATCAGCTTGGTGATGGCACTGTTCATCTCCAGCGCAGCCAGCAGCACGAGCTCGGAGGCGATGAATTGATCGCCGCGCTTTTGCGCTTCGCGGTCGGTGAGATTGATCAGTTTGACGAAGTCACGCGATGGCTGCACTTCGCCATCGAATTGGCTGACTTTGGGTAGGTCATCCACTAGGCGCTGCAGACCGTCGCGCAGGCGTGAACTGCTGCCGTCGGCTTTCTCGATCAGCGCTTTGATGCCGGTATCTTTGGTATCGATCAGCGCCAGCAGCAGATGCGCGGGATCTAACTGGTTGTGGCCTTGGCCCACGGCGAGGGACTGCGCCTCGGCAATGGCGGCCTGTAATTTGGCGGTGAATTTATCGAATCGCATGGTGTGCCTCCTGGGGATGCCGTGCGTTTGGACCCACGGCGCTGCCCATTGACCTGTCGTTGAACGTGCTAAAGACGATTAGCTTGACAAGTAAGATGGCGTCATATCCACGCATTTCAAGTGGCGATTAATTGATCCAGATCACACTCGCCATGCGACCAGTGTTGCCGTTGTCACGGCGATAGGAGTAAAAGCGCGATTCGCAGGCGGTGCAGAAGTGTCCGCCGCTAATGTGGTGGATGCCCAGTGCTTCTAGGCGAAAACGGGCCAGCCGATACAGATCGGCCATATAGTGGCCTAGCCGGTACGGGCTGTGGTCGAACGCGTCGGCCGTGTCTGGATGTACAGCCACGAAAGCGCCATACACTTCGGGTCCCACCTCGAACTGCGCATTCGAGATGGCCGGCCCCAACCACACCAGGATATCGTCCGGGTCGCAATTCATGGCGGCGATGGTGGCTTCCAACACGCCACCGGCCAGCCCACGCCAGCCCGCATGCGCAACCGCCACCTGCGTTCCTTGACGATTGCAAAACAGCACTGGCAAACAGTCGGCGGTGAGAACGACACAGGCGTACTCGCTGCTGCTGGCAAGCGCTGCATCTGCATCAGGTGTGTTGCTTTGGTATTCCTGCTGCACCCGCGCACCATGCGTTTGGTTAAGCCACAGTAGCGGGCGTTCATCGCCGATCTCTTTGTGTAGCAACCGTCGGCACAGTGCAACATGGTCGGCATTGTCCCCAACGTGAGCGGCCGGATTGAACGCCGCAAAGTCATTCTGACTCGGCCCCGTTTCACGCGTGGTCACAAAGGCTCGCACGTTGGCGGGCGCTGGCCAGTCCGGCAGCAGAAGCGTCGGGCGCAGATCTATGGCATCGCTCATCGCATGGTCTCGCTATCGTCGCGCAGGTAGTCCAACAACATTAGTAGATCATCGGGCAGATCGGCTTGAAAAGTAAGGGTTTCACCACTAACGGGGTGCACGAAGCTGAGCTTTCGGGCATGCAGCGCCTGACGGGGGAATTCGCGCAAAATCTCTTTCAACGGCCCAGCGGCCCCCGGTGGGAGCTTGGCACGGCCGCTGTAGAGCGGGTCGCCAATCAAAGGATAGCGAGCGTGGGCCATGTGCACGCGAATCTGGTGAGTGCGGCCGGTTTCTAGCTGGCAGCGCACGTGGGTATGAGCACGAAAACGCTCGACCACGCGAAAATGCGTCACGGCGGGCTTGCCGGACGCCGTCACGGCCTGGCGCTTGCGGTCTTTCGGGTGCCTGCCAATCGGCGCATCGATGGTGCTGCCCGCCACGGGCTTACCGATCACGATGGCATCGTACTGACGCGACACGGTACGGGCTTGCAACTGCTCGACTAGCGCTGTTTGCGCGGGCAAGGTCTTAGCGACCATCATCAGGCCGGTCGTGTCTTTATCCAAGCGGTGGACGATGCCTGCCCGGGGCACTTCGGCCAACGCCGGGTGATGATGCAGCAGGGCATTGAGCAAGGTGCCATCCGGGTTGCCCGCCGCCGGGTGCACGACCATGCCCGCCGCCTTATTGATGACGATGACGTCCTCGTCTTCGTAGACGATGTCCAGCGCGATGTCCTGGGGCTCGAAACGCGTGTCCTCCTCGATGGTCGCATTGAGCGTGAGCACTTCGTGGCCATGCAGTTTGGCTTTCGGCTTGACCTTGACCCCATCGACGGTGAGTTCACCGGCGTTGATCCACGCTTTCAAACGCTCGCGGGAGTAATCACTGAACAACTCCGCCGCTGCTTGGTCCAAGCGCGCGCCAGCTAACGTTGCGGGCACCCGCTGCGTGGCTTCAACAATACGAGACATGAATGACCTCTCTAAGACGCTAACCGCCCAATCGAACCACCTGAGATGCGCGACTTACCGCTACGACGTGTCGCTAAGCCTGCGTTTTGCGTCTAGGTGTTTTATAGTGGGCTCACTGCGACCTATTCTACCATTTATACTTATGGCCATCGTCGCTTTTCGGTGATTGAGGCTTGTTTGCAACGAGGATGATGATGCGCGTTTTTTCCGCTGCCCACCGCTTTGGCGCCCTAGCCTTGAGCCTTGCCCTTCTCGCAGGCTGCGCCAGCAACGACACGACCCCGGAAGAGGAAGACGAGTTTGCGGGGGTCCAAGAGCGCGAGCTATATGAGCTGGCACGCACCGCGCTCGATAGCAACCGCTTCCCGATTGCTATCGAGCGCCTTGAAGCGTTGGATACCCGTTATCCGTTTGGCCCTCACGCCGAACAGGCTCAGCTCGAACTGATTTACGCCTACTACGAAAACAGTAACTGGGAAGAGGCGCGGGCGGCTGCCAGCCGCTTCATTCGCTTACATCCCGATCATCCTCAGGTCGACTATGCCTATTACCTCCGCGGGCTAGCCGCTTGGCAGGCGGGCCGCTTCAGCCTCGAGCGCCTGCGCCTGATCGACATCTCCAAGCGTGATCTGGGGGCCTCGCGCGATGCTTACAACGATTTCCGCGAACTGATTCAGCGCTTCCCACAGAGCCAGTACGCCCCGGATGCCCAGCAACGTATCGTCTACCTGCGTGAGCTCTTAGCACGCCATGAGCTGCACGTGGCCGACTACTACCTCCGCCGCGGCGCTTTTCTAGCCGCCGTCGAGCGAGGCCGCTGGGTGATCGAAAACTACCCGGAATCCAACGCGACTCGCGATGCGCTGGCGACGATGGTCGAGGGCTACCAGGGGCTAGGGATGGAAGATCGCGCGAGCGAGGTTCTCACCGTGCTGCGTGAAAATGCACCGGGTCATGAGCAACTTCGAGGTGGTCGTTTCGTGCCAAAGCATGACAACAGCGACTGACACCATTTGCCATTTGCTTTTCACTTACAAAAAACCACGCTTAGGCGTGGTTTTTTTGTACAAGAAAATAATTGTTTAATAACAAAACCTTAATCAAATGATAGACAAAATATCATTACAAATATTGTACATCACTAGCACTGAGCATTATGATTCTCCTGCAAACACATAATAAAGCGCCTCCACGGCGCCTAGGAGACCCTGGATGACCTCCCTAATGAAACGCTTGTCTGGAACGACAATCAGCACCCGGCTAGCCGTTGGCTTCTCTATTCTGTTGGCTCTCTTGGTGCTACTGACCATAGCGGGCATTCTTCAAGTCAATCAAATCGACCGTGATTTGACCGTCATCAACGATGTCCAAGGTGAAAAGCAAGGATTTGCCGTCGACATGCGGGGCAGCGTCCATGACCGCGCGATTGCCCTGCGCGATATCGTAATTACCGCTGGTAGCGGGCGTTTGGCCGAGTTGGAAGGCGATATACGCCAGCTAGAGGAGGCTTACCAAACAGCCACCGTCGGCATGGCACAAATCAATCAAACCTCCACGGCCTCTCCGGAAGAACAACAGATTCTCGCGAGCATTCGTGAACAAGCCGAAACGACGACCCGCTTGACCGAACAAGTCATCGCTGCTCGTGAAGTAGGCAACGACCAGCAAGCCGAAACCCTTTTGTTGGAGCAAGCAGGTCCGGCTTATACCGAATGGCTCAATCGCATCAATCAGTTTATTGACCTTCAGACACAGAATAGCGCCGCTACCACCGCATCTGCCCGCGCGACGGCTTCTGGTTTCCAGCTACAAATGCTCGGATTGACGCTCTTTGCCCTACTGATTGGCGGCCTGATTGCGGTCTTCCTATCACGTCAACTGCTGCGAGAACTCGGCGCTGAGCCCTATGAAGTGAAAGCCTTTGCTCAGGCCATTGGTCGTGGCGAACTCGCCACTCAAGGTCGGCTGAAACAAGGCGATACCCGCAGCATCATGGCCTCGCAGGTCGCCATGGCGAAGCATCTGCAGGAGATCGTGGCGCAGGTGCGCGCGTCAGCAGAAGCGGTTGCCTCGAACAGCGAACAGATTGCAGAAGGCAATAACGATCTTGCCTCACGTACGGAAGAGCAAGCCAGCGCTTTGGCAGAGACGGCCTCAGCTATGGAAGAGCTTAATAGTACGGTAAAGCAAAACGCCGATAATTCCGAGCAGGCCAGCCAAGAAGCCGCTAGCGCCTCGATAACGGCGAAGCGCGGTGGGGACGCAGTTCACCAAGTGGTCGCCACCATGAACGATCTGAATAAAAGCTCACAAGAAATAGCAGGTATCATTTCGACCATCGACTCGATCGCTTTCCAAACCAATATCCTGGCCTTGAACGCGTCGGTCGAGGCGGCGCGGGCAGGCGAACATGGGCGTGGCTTTGCCGTCGTCGCTGAAGAAGTGCGTAAGCTGGCTCAGCGCAGTGCCGACGCCGCACGCGAGATCAACAACCTCATTAGCAGCAATCTAGAGCGCGTCAATCATGGCAACGAGCGCGCTGAAGAGGCGAGCAAATCCACTGAAGAGATCGTCGAAGCCATCCAGCGCGTGACCACTATCATGCAAGAGATCAGCAACGCCAGCGCCGAACAGAGTGCCGGGGTTCAGGAAGTAGGCCAGGCGGTCACCGAAATGGACCAAGTTACGCAGCAGAACGCATCACTGGTGAATGAGAGCGCGACCGCTGCCAACAACTTACGTCAGAATGCCCACCAGTTGTTAAACGCCATGGGGGCGTTCAAACTCCCTGAGTCGGCGATGGCGCCGGCCGCTCAACATCGCGCCAACCCACCCTCGACGGCAAGCAGCTATGCTCGTCCCAAGGCCCCGTCGCTACCCACCACACGCTCCAGCGCCCCTGCCGAGCTTGAATGGGAAAGCTTCTAAATAAAACGTCTTATCTGCCGTTAATTTTTAGAGAGGCCGTGGCATGTCCGCCACGGCCCACTGCCTTTCCCAGAGGTGACGATGAAACCCTCGCAGAGCTTGTTCATGGTGTTTCTGCTCCCCATCCTGATGGTGATTCTGCCGGTTGCACTGTTGCTGGGACTGGCCACCTACATGATCAAAGAGCAGTCGCTGCAAAACTACCGGCTTCAATCCAATGATCTGGAAACCCTCGTACAAATGGCGACCTTCGATCGCCAGTTGGGCGATCTTCATCAGCGGATGAGTGAGGTTTTCAGCCGGGCGGAAGCGACCGACCTCGGCACCATGCAGCGCTACGCGGAGTACGGTCGCATCAACCAAGAGCTATCGCGTATTGGGGAAAGCGTCGATCGGCTGTCCAGCTCGCCGCTGATTTTGGACTTGAGCCAGGAAAGCGCAGCTACCCTGCAGCGCGCCTTTTATGAATACCGTCGCTTCGTCAACATGGCCAACGAGGCCGCCACCCTGAATCAGGGGGATCCCGTTTTTTATTTGCAAGAAGCCCAACGTCATTTCACGACGTTCAACCTCTTTTCTCAGCAAATTTTCGAGGCGCTTACCCATCGCGCCAGTGACCGACACCGAGAGTCTTACGCCGATCTCAACCAGTCGCGCAACTCCACGCTATGGCTGGGCTTGGGTCTATTTGCTCTGCTGATCAGTGCCGCTTTTTTGGCCGCATGGCGCATCAACCAGCGGCTCGTCACGGTGGGCGATGCCATTTTGGCGCTGTCCGACAATCGCCGAGCGCTGCCCGACTTGCAAGCGATCGAACGGTTAAGCCAACAACACAGCGGCCCGTTAAAGCGTATTGCGCTTTCACTCCTTTCTTTTCGCGATACCGAGCAGCAGAGACGAGAAGCAGAGCGCCAAGTGCATCAATTGGCTTACTACGACACGCTCACCGACCTGCCCAACTGGCGACTGATGAAAGAGCATCTACAGCACTCGTTGGAGACCAACAGTCAAACCAACACTTACGGCGCGCTGGTGTATTTGGACGTGGACGAGTTCAAACGTATCAACGATGTCATCGGCCATCGGGCGGGAGACGACCTGCTCATACAGATGGCGACGCGTCTTAAAACCTTGGAGCAGCAGGGCTGCAAGATGGGCCGCCTGAGTGGCGACGAGTTCGTGCTGATCGTGGATGGTTTGGATGCCGATAAGTTGAAAGCCGCCGAAAAAGCCGAGTTCTTGGCGCAGCAGATTCAGCACGCGCTGACCCAGCCTTACTGCTTGGATGGGCATCACCAGTATCTTAACGTCAGTCAAGGGCTCGTGCTCTTCAAGGGCGTCGATGATAGCGTCGATCAGCTTTTTCAATACGCTAATTCAGCCGTTCACCTCGCCAAGCGTGATGACCAGAATACGATCCGCTTTTATGACCCAGCCGTTCAAGCCCAGTTAGAAACGCGCACCGAGCTAGAGCGCGACCTGCGCCTCGCCATCGAGCGGGAAGAGTTCGTGCTGGTCTATCAAATGCAAGTAGATAGCCAAGGGCGTGCCATCGGTGCCGAAGCACTCATCCGTTGGCAGCACCCCATACAAGGCTTCGTATCGCCGGGCACATTCATTCCTCTGGCAGAGGAGACGGGGCTCATCATTCCCATGGGCACCTGGGTACTGCATGCCGCCTGCGAACAGCTCGCCCTGTGGGAAGCGGCTGCGCATACCAAAGACCTAGTGCTGGCCGTGAACGTCAGTGCAAAACAGTTTCAGCAGCCACACTTCGTCGAGGAAGTGGCCAAGGCATTGGAACTTAGCGGTGCGTCGCCTCACAAGCTGAAACTCGAGCTCACCGAGAGCACGGTCATCGGTCAGGTGGAAGATACCATCGCCCGCATGCACCGGCTCAAGGCACTCGGCATCAGCTTTGCCATGGACGATTTTGGCACCGGCTACTCTTCCTTGCAGTATTTGAAGCGTTTGCCGCTGGACCAAATCAAAATCGATCAATCCTTCGTGCGCGACCTTCATCAGGACGCAGATGACATGGCCATCGTCGAGACGATCATTGCCATGGGGCGCTCGCTGGGCCTTAACGTCATTGCCGAGGGCGTAGAGACCATGGAGCACTGGCGATATTTGAACGAACACCAGTGCCACGCTTACCAGGGTTACTACTTCTGCAGGCCGGTGACGCCAGAAGAGATGGCTAAACAGTGCTTAGCCCCGCCCCCGGTGCTCACGTAAGCCGCCGATGCCCCATCTGAGGGCTTACGTCAATCGCCCGGCTGCCAGCCATTGACGATAGGGTAGCGGCGATCTCGCCCGAAGCCCCGCGGGGTCACTCGCACGCCTACCGGCGCCTGGCGGCGCTTGTACTCACAGCGATCCACCAGTTTGACGACCTTGTAGACATCCTCTTCCTCGAAGCCTGCAGCAATGATCGCCTCGGCACTCATGTCTCCCTCGATGTAGCGGACCAGAATGGCATCCAACACATCGTAGTCTGGGAGCGAATCGCTATCCTGCTGGTCGGGCGCAAGTTCGGCGCTGGGTGGACGCTCGATCACGCGCTCGGGAATGGCCGGCGACTGGGTATTGCGCCAGCGCGCCAGGCGGTATACCCAGGTTTTATAGACATCTTTGATGGCGTTGTAGCCCCCCACCATATCGCCATACAGCGTGGCATAGCCGACAGCCATTTCGCTCTTGTTGCCCGTGGTCAGCACCATCAGGCCTTTCTTGTTGGAGATCGCCATGAGCAGCACGCCACGGCAACGCGACTGAAGGTTCTCTTCGGTAGTATCGCGCTCGGTGCCTGCAAAACTCTCGGCCAGCGTCCCCATGAAGGCTTCGACCATGGGCTCTATGGGCATCACGTCATAATGAACGCCCAGCAGGGTCGCCTGTTCGGCCGCATCCTGCTTGGATATATCCGCAGTGTAATGGTAAGGCATCATGACCGCTTGTACCCGCTGCGGTCCCAGCGCATCCACCGCAATGGCCAGCGAGAGCGCCGAATCGATGCCGCCAGAAAGCCCCAGCACCACGCCTTTGAAACCGCTCTTGTTGACGTAGTCACGCAGGCCGGTCACCAGCGCGCAGTAAAGGCTTTCCTCGGGTTCCACATCTGGCTCGATTTCGCCAGCCTGGGGTTCCCAGACGTTCGCACTAGTTTGCAGGAGCTGAATGGGCATTAGCCCCGCCTGCCAGTAGGGCGCCAGTACCTTGAGTTGACCGTTGGCATCGACACAGCTAGAGCCACCGTCGAACACCAACTCGTCCTGGCCACCGATGGTATTGACGTACACGACGGGCAATTGCACGTCTTGGGCGCGCTGTTCTAGCAAGCGCAGCCGTTCGGCGGGCTTGTCTTGATGATAGGGCGAGGCGTTCAAACTGATCAATACTTCAGCCCCCGCCTCGCGCGCGGCCTTCACGGGCACACCTTCCCACAAGTCTTCGCAAATCAGTAGACCTAACTTGGCCCCTTTATGCTCGTACACCAGCGGCTCGGTGCCCGGCGTGAAGTAGCGCTGTTCATCGAACACTTGGTAATTGGGCAGCGCTTGTTTGGCGTACTCCGCCTCCCATTGGCCGTTGTAGAGCACCCCCGCCAAGTTGTAACACTTGCCTTCACGCACGCCGGGGTAACCAATGATGACCAGCACGTCGCGGGAGATTTTTTCCGCCATCGTGGCGCGCGCCTCACGCAAGCGGGTTTCCATGGAGGGACGCAACAGTAAATCTTCCGGCGGGTAGCCGGATAAAAACAGTTCAGGAAAGACGACGATATCCGCCCCATGCTCGATCCTCGCTTCACGCACCGCTTCGATGGCACGCGCGGCGTTGCCGGGAATATCGCCGACCAGCGGGTCGAGTTGGGCCATTACCAGCGTTAAGTCTTGCATGGGCGTCAAAATCTCTTGAGAATCTTCAGAATACGGTGGCATCTACCTAGTCGCTGCATTGTCCCGCAAGGCGTGCTCAGTGGCAAAGGTCATTGTTACGAATGCCATGTCGTCGCCTTTTCCCACCAGGGGAGCCATTGAGGATGAACCTATTGATCATTCGGCTAATTATCTTTGCCGCGCTGTTTTATGTAGGCCTGAAGCTTTACGGACTCTATCGCCAACGCAAGCTGGCCCATCAGCAGCAGGCACCGTCGCGCCACGAAGGCGGCAACATGGTGCGCTGCCGCTGGTGCGACGTTCACGTGCCAGAGAACGAGGCGCTACGTGACGTCGAGCAGTGGTTCTGCTGTAGCGCTCACCGTGACCGCTTCCTACAAGAGCAGGAAGACAATCGTCGCTAGCGATCATGGCCACGCCAAGCGCTCGGCCGTTGGCTGGTAAGGTGTTGGGTCCAGCAAGGGTTTGCGCCCCAGCACTTGATCGACCAGTAGATGCGTCGAAGCAGGCGCCAGCACCAAGCCATTCCGATAATGCCCGGCATTGACAAACACATTGGGAAACTCGGGCAGCGCGCCAATGAACGGTATACCTTCCGGCGAGCCGGGGCGCAGCCCCGCCCAATGGTACGCAACAGGGCAATCGGCTAACGCAGGGATAATGTTTTCCGCACTCCGCTTGAGCGATGCCAACGCCTCTTCATCGGTGGTTTTATCGAAGCCCGCCTCTTCCAAGGTAGACCCCACGAGCAGCAAACCATCGCTACGTGGAATCACGTAGCGACCATCCTTGAGCACTACGCGCTGGACTAAACCGGGCGGCGCTTGATAAGCGATCATTTGTCCTTTGACGGGCCGAACCGGCAATCGCACGTTCAGCCCGTCAAGCACGCTTGCGCTCCAGGCCCCGCCACATACGATGAACTGCTCTGCTAGCTGGTCACCTCGGCTCGTCGCAACCCCCACTACGCGGCCTTGACGCTGCAGAAAACCTTCGACACGACACGCCTCGATCAGCGTCACGTGAGACAGGGCAGCCAAACGAGCGCGCAGCGCCTGGCCCAAGCGCGGGTTGCGCACGCTGCCTAGTGTGGGCATCCAGAGCGCACTGCCTTCGGGAGTAGCGGCTTCAGGCTCTTTATGATGAACGAAATCGGCGTTGACCCGCTCTAGCGGCTTGCCGAGTTGTCGCGCCCAGTGCAAGGCCGCCTCGTCATCGTCCACATTCAAGTAGAGCAAGCCCTTTTGCCGATACTCCGGGTCGATACCGGTCTCTTCCAACAAGCGCAGGGCTAGCGTGGGATAGGCACCCTCTGACCAGCGCGACAGCTGAGACACCGGCTCACCATAACGCCAGGGATAGAGCGGCGAAACGATCCCGCCGCCTGCCCAGGATGCCTCTTTTCCGCAAGTTCCGCGCTCGATGAGCGTGACCCGCTGACCAGCGTCCGCTAGCTGAAGTGCCGTCATCATTCCGATCACGCCACCTCCTAAAATTAAGAGATTGCTCACAACGTTTGTCCGTTTTGGCTTACATAAAAAGTGCGCGGTGCCCCCTAGGATCAACAAGATCACGCAACGTTAACCAGCGCAACGAGCATCGCGCTCGTCGACAGGAGGTCAAGCGATGAAATGCGGTGGCACGCACGGGCAGCACTCGTCCCATCAGCGGGGGTTTACACTCATCGAGATGTTGGTGGCGATGCTGTTGATGACCGCCATGATAGCGTGGCTGACACCAAGCGTTCAGGCACTGAGTCACCACAGCCTTCTCAATAGCGAAGTAAGCCGCCTGCGCTCTGCGTTTGCCCTGGCCAGACATACGGCCATTTCACAACGTACGAAGGTGACCGTGTGTCCGGCAAGCGCAAACCTCACCACCTGTGCGTCGACGTGGGGCGACGCACTGGTCGTCATAAAGGGAGACGTCGAGGACGGCTTTCAACCGGACGATATCCTGCGCGTCTTTCCCGGGCAGGCGGCGTCTTACACCACCTATAGCCGCGGCTGGCGACACGTTCGATATAACGTGCTGGGCCATACCAGTGGCTACAACGGCAGCTTCGCGATATGCGCCACACAAGCAGAAGGAAAACGGTTGGTACTCAGCCAGTTAGGCAGGTTACGCGTGGATGAGGCACCTATCGACTGCTAAGATCGCCAACAGGTGCTCTCCTCCAGAATGCAGCTACATTAAGCAATGCCATCCAGATAGCGTTCGGCATCCAGGGCTGCCATACAGCCGCTGCCTGCCGAGGTGATCGCCTGGCGATAGATATGGTCCATCACGTCGCCACAGGCAAATACGCCCGGCACGCTCGTAGCCGTTGCATTGCCTTCACTGCCCGATGTCACTTTGATATAGCCACCGTTCATCTCCAACTGCCCTTCGAAGATGCCCGTATTGGGACTATGGCCGATGGCAATGAATAGCCCCGGCGCGTGAATCTCTTTCGTGCTGCCATCCTTGGTGGACTTGACTCTTACGCCGGTCACGCCGGTGTTATCCCCTAATACCTCCTCGACTTCGTAGAACCACTCCAGGGCAATTTTACCCGCCTCGGCTTTCTCGAAGAGCTTGTCTTGTAGGATTTTTTCCGCGCGCAGGGTATCACGGCGATGCACCAGCGTGACCTTGGAAGCGATGTTAGACAAGTAGAGTGCTTCTTCGACCGCCGTATTGCCCCCTCCAACGACGACGACCTCTTGATTGCGGTAGAAAAAACCATCGCACGTCGCACAGGCCGACACGCCCTGTCCCATGAACTGTTGCTCGGTGGGTAAGCCCAGATAGCGTGCGCTGGCACCGGTGGCGATGATCAGCGCATCACAGGTATAGGTGCCACTATCGCCTTTTAGGGTATAGGGTTTTTCAGCTAAGCTGACTTCATTGATATGATCGAACAGAACCTCGGTGTTGAAACGCTCGGCATGCTGCTTCATGCGCTCCATCAACGCCGGCCCCTGGACACCGTCGGCATCACCAGGCCAGTTATCCACGTCGGTCGTGGTGGTCAATTGGCCACCTGCCTGCATCCCGGTAATGAGCAGGGGCTTGAGGTTGGCACGCGCGGCATACACCGCCGCAGTGTAGCCTGCTGGGCCAGACCCAAGAATAATCAAACGTTCATGACGTGTTTCCATGACACCACCTTTGTCACAATTGAGCAGATAACGTTGCAAGAGAGTCTGCCTGAAATGGCGTCAAGTACAAGCGATTACAAGGGCTCGCCTACGCTATTAGGCGAAGACGGCTTGAAAGCGCACCGTGAAACACCCATGTCTGATTAATCAGCCATACTGATATTACGTCAGTCGTCGTTAAACCCCACGATGAGACCGCCATAGCCAACATCGCCATACCCAGATAAACAGTGACCGTCGCGCAACGCCAAGCAATCAGAGGAGAATGGAATGAGCAAGATACCCAACACGCTTCATACCTTGACGGCAGGAAGCCAAGAGTATCACTACTACAGCCTGCCCACGGCGGCTGAGACGCTAGGCAATATCGACCGACTGCCCAAGACGCTCAAAATCCTGCTCGAAAATCAGCTGCGTTTTGCAGACGATGAGAGCGTCGAACGGGACGATATGCAGGCGCTGGTGGACTGGCAAAAAGAGGGCAAATCCAGCCGTGAAATTGGCTACCGGCCGGCGCGGGTATTGATGCAAGACTTTACCGGTGTGCCTGGCGTGGTCGACCTCGCCTCCATGCGCGCGGCGGTGGAAAAACTGGGCGAAGACCCTGCCCGCATCAACCCACTCTCTCCAGTGGACTTGGTGATCGACCACTCGGTGATGGTCGATAAGTTCGGTCATCCGACGGCGTTTCAAGAAAACGTCGATATCGAGATGCAGCGAAACGGCGAGCGCTACGAATTCCTACGTTGGGGCCAGAAAGCCTTCGACAACTTCAGCGTCGTGCCACCCGGCACCGGGATTTGCCACCAAGTGAACCTGGAGTACCTAGGCCGCACGGTGTGGACCAAAGAGGAAGATGGCAAGACCGTTGCCTACCCCGACACGCTCGTAGGAACCGACTCTCACACCACCATGATCAACGGCCTGGGTGTGCTGGGCTGGGGGGTGGGCGGCATCGAAGCGGAGGCCGCCATGCTGGGCCAACCGGTCTCCATGCTCATTCCGGAAGTGATTGGCTTCAAACTGACCGGCAAACTGCGCGAAGGTATTACTGCCACGGACCTCGTTCTCACCGTGACTGAAATGCTGCGCAAGAAAGGCGTGGTCGGTAAGTTCGTCGAATTTTATGGCGACGGCTTAAAAGACCTGCCGCTAGCGGACCGCGCCACCATTGCCAATATGGCCCCTGAGTATGGCGCCACCTGTGGCTTCTTCCCGGTGGATGACGAAACGCTCAACTACCTGCGCCTAACCGGCCGTGAAGATAGCCAGATTGCCCTGGTCGAGGCTTACAGCAAGGCCCAGGGCCTGTGGCGTGAGCCGGGCGATGAGCCGATTTTCACGGACACGCTGAGCCTGGACATGAACGAGGTAGAGGCCAGCCTAGCAGGCCCCAAACGCCCGCAGGACCGTGTTGCACTCAAAGATATGGTCAGTGCGTTTGGCAAGGTCATGGAAGAAGACGGCAAGGCGCTGCCCAGCACCGAAAAGGGCAAGCTAGCCTCTGAAGGCGGCCAGACCGCCGTGGGCATCGACCGCAGCTACGAACACGACTTCAAACACAGTGATAGCCAGACCGTCACGATGGGCGAGCAGGACTTCAGCCTGGACCCCGGTGCCGTGGTCATTGCGGCGATTACGTCGTGCACGAACACCTCGAACCCCAGCGTGATGATGGCGGCAGGCTTGTTGGCGCGTAACGCGCGTGAGAAGGGCTTGACCACCAAGCCTTGGGTGAAAACATCGCTCGCGCCCGGCTCCAAAGTCGTCACCGACTATCTCGCCGCGGCCAGCCTCGACGATGACCTGGATGCGCTAGGCTTCAACCTCGTGGGCTACGGCTGTACCACCTGTATCGGCAACTCAGGCCCCCTGCCAGAAGAGATCGAAAAAGCCATCAACAATGGCGACCTCACCGTGGCATCGGTGCTGTCGGGCAACCGCAACTTCGAAGGCCGCGTTCACCCACTGGTCAAAACCAACTGGCTGGCATCGCCGCCCCTGGTCGTTGCCTATGCACTGGCGGGCAACGTGCAGTGCAACTTGACCACCGACCCGCTCGGCCAGGACAGCGACGGCAACCCGGTGTATCTGAAAGACATCTGGCCTTCGCAGGCCGATATCGCCAGCGCCGTCGAGAAGGTGAACACCGAGATGTTCCGCAAGGAGTACGGTGCCGTCTTCGAAGGCGATGAGACGTGGAAAGCCATCAAAGTGCCGGAGGGTAAGGTCTACGAGTGGCCGGAATCGACCTATATTCAGCACCCGCCCTTCTTTGAAGGCATGCAGCGGGAGCCAGACACCATCGAGGACGTGAAAAATGCGCGTGTCCTGGCGATGCTTGGCGACTCCGTCACTACCGACCACATCTCTCCAGCGGGCTCCATCAAGCCCGACAGCCCCGCCGGCCGCTACCTGCAAGAGCACGGCGTGAAGCCGGTCGACTTCAACTCTTACGGTTCGCGCCGAGGCAATCATGAAGTGATGATGCGCGGCACCTTCGCCAACGTGCGGATCAAAAACGAAATGCTCGACGGCGTGGTAGGCGGCGAAACGCGCCATGTGCCGAGTGGTGAACAGATGGCCATCTACGATGCCGCCATGAAATACAAAGAGGAAGGCACGCCGTTAGTGGTCATTGCCGGTAAAGAGTATGGCACCGGCTCCTCGCGTGACTGGGCAGCCAAAGGCACCCGACTGCTGGGCGTGCGTGCTGTGATCGCCGAGTCCTTCGAACGCATCCACCGCTCTAACCTGATCGGCATGGGCGTGGTACCGCTGCAATTCCCGGAAGGCGAAAGTCGTGAGAGCCTGGGATTAACGGGGGATGAAGAGATCTCGATTGCGGGGTTGAGCGATTTGAGCCCCGGCGGTAACGTTCAGGTCGTGATTAAAAATAGTGACGGCGAACGTACCGTTGATGCCAAGTGCCGAATTGATACCGTCAATGAGCTGGCGTACTACCGTCACGGTGGTATCCTTCACTACGTGCTGCGCAAGATGATCGGCGCAGCCTAAAGGTACGACCTACCAATGCTTGCATCGCCCCCACCTCGGTGGGGGCTTTTTTTTGCTCGGGTGCCGAGATTAGAAGGCGCGGCGGCGATAGAAACGATACTCCGGCGACCAGCACGCAGACTCGATACGCTCGCGCAGCGCGGTACCGCTGGTTTTCAACGCGACGCCGTTTTGCTGCGCCTGTGCCGCCACCTCGAAGGCTATCGATTTGCTAATGTCACGGATGCGCGACAGCGGCGGCAGCAGCGCGCCTTTACCCTCTTTCACCAGCGGTGCTTCACGCGCCAGCGCCCTTGAGGCACTCATCAGCATCTCATCGGTGACCCGGTTGGCATTCGCGGCAATCACACCCAAGCCAATGCCGGGGAAGATATAAGCATTGTTGCACTGGGCAATCGGATAGGTGCGGCCGTTATACACTACGGGGGCAAACGGGCTACCGGTCGCGACCAACGCTTGGCCATCGGTCCAACGAATCACGTCTTCTGGTACCGCTTCAGCCTGCGAGGTAGGGTTGGAGAGCGGCATGATGACCGGATGCTCGCAGCCTGCGTGCATGGTCCGAACGACTTGCTCGGTGAAGATACCGCGCTGACCGCAGACACCAATCAGAATCGTTGGCTTGATGTTGGCAATGGTCTCTTCAAGCCCTTGGCCATTCCACTCGGCGACCAGGGCAGGGTCATGAGCTAAGCGACGCTGAAAATCCCGCTGCCACGACTGATCCGTGGTCATGAGCCCTTCACGGTCGACGATGAAGATACGTGCCCGTGCTTCGGATTCGGTCAGACCTTCGGCTTCCATGGCCACGACCACCTGCTCAGCAATACCGCAGCCCGCAGAGCCACCGCCCACGAATACCACACGCTGCTGGGCAATCGTCTCTTCACGGGCTTGGCAAGCCGCCATGAGCGTACCGACCACCACAGACGCCGTCCCCTGCACATCATCGTTAAAGCAGCACAGTTCGTTACGATAGCGCTCTAGCAGCGGTACAGCGTTAGCCTGAGCGAAGTCCTCAAACTGCAGTAGCACGTTCGGCCAGCGACGCTTCACGGCACAAATGAACTCCGCCATGAAGGCATCGTACTCTTCCTGACTCACCCGCTCATGACGCCAGCCCATGTACATCGGGTCATCCAGTAGCGCCTTATTGTTCGTCCCTACATCGATCATGATGGGCAGCGTATAGGCCGGGCTAATCCCGCCACAGGCGGTGTAGAGCGCGAGCTTCCCAATCGGAATACCCATGCCGCCGATGCCCTGGTCCCCCAGGCCCAAAATACGCTCGCCATCGGTGACGACGATCACTTTGACGTTATCTTTGGTAGCACTGCGCAGAATGTCATCCATATGCTCGCGATCGGGGTAGCTAATGAATAGCCCCCGGTGGTTGCGATAAATATTGGAAAACTCCTGACACGCCTGCCCCACCGTCGGCGTATAGATAATCGGCAGCATTTCCTCCAGGTGCTCTGACACCAGCCGGAAATAGAGCGTTTCGTTATCATCTTGAATGGCGCGTAGATGGATATGGCGTTCGAGATCGCTATGGCACTGCTGGTACTGACGGTACACACGTTCCAGTTGGTCGTCGATGGTTTCGACTTTTTGGGGTAGTAGCCCTATCAAGTTAAACGCCAACCGCTCCTCTTGAGTAAACGCGCTGCCTTTGTTCAATAGCGGCATTTCAAGTAAAGAAGGACCGGCGTAAGGAATGTATAAGGGGCGTTTACTCGTCGTAGACATAGGCACTCTCTTTTTATGTCAATTGCTGTTGCAATGCAGCAACGCTGGGCGTTGGCGGCGTTTGAGCGTAATGTAACATGCTAGTACGACAAAGGTGGAAGAGACATAAATAAAGGGCATAAAAAAAAACGCCTCGGCATTGCCGAGACGTTTTCTAGACGCCACTAACGTGAGCCTTCTAACAGCTTTTGGCGACGGGTCGACGTCCCGCTTCCCCATCAAAGAAGAACGGGCGCAGCTTAACACCCGCCATGTTCCCGGCGAACGCCGCCACCATCCATACCCAGCCGTGGAGGCTGCCAGAGGCAATACCGCTAAAGTAAGCGCCGATGTTACAGCCAAAGGCCAAGCGGGCGCCGTAACCCAGCATGATTCCACCGATCACTGCTGCCAGTACCGATTTCAGTGGAATTCGGAAGTTGGGTGCAAAACGTCCTGCCAAGCTCGCGGCGGCCAAGGCGCCAAGCATAATGCCGACGTTCATCACCGTGGTGATATCGCTCCATACGCTGGCTTCCAGCGCGGCGGCATTGCCAGGCGATTGCCAATAGCCCCACTGGCTCACATCGCCACCTACCAGTTCAAAGCTCTTGGCGCCCCATAGCGCAAACGCGGAGGTGATCCCCCACGGACGCCCTGCCAATGCCAGCGTGGCAAAATTCAGCAGTGCCAGCGCCACCGCGCCGGTCACCAGCGGCCAAGGGCCCGACAACCAACGCTCACTACCCGGTTTATCCACTACCGGGGCCTGCTCCAAATGGCCATGGCGGCGCTTTTCCATCATCACTGTGAACGCAGCAATCGCGGCAAACAGCACCAAGCTGATGCCGATGCCTCCCCCTACACCGGCGACATTGACCAGCGATACCGGTTGGAAAGCAGGCAGGCTTTGCCACCACGCAAAGTGAGCTGTGCCAATCACCGAGCCGACAATGAAGAACACCAGGGTAATCAGCATGCGCGCGTTACCACCGCCTGCGGTGAAGAGCGTGCCAGAGGCACAGCCGCCACCTAGCTGCATACCTACCCCGAACAGAAAGGCACCGACCAGCACTGACAGACCAATGGGGGCAACGAAGCCACTCACCTCGGTACCAAACAGGCTGCCCGCGCCGAGCGCCGGGAAGAACAGCACCACCGCAATCGCCAGCATGATCATTTGCGCCCGCAGCCCACGACCACGGCGCTCAGTAATGAAGACCCGCCACGCGGCCGTAAAGCCAAACGCCGCATGGTAAAGCACCATGCCCAGCAGCCCGCCCACGATCATCAGCAAGCCGATATTAGCGCTGAACACCACGCCAATGACCAGCGAACTCAGCACAATGGCCGCCGTCGCTAAAAGAGGCACGCGATAATTGATCGGTGCCGACGTTGAGGTCGTTGCCATAATTCACCTATAAGTAACGCCAAAAGCGCCTGCAATAGCGAGGCGCTTGGCTAATTTTGACAATAGTTATAAGCCTAACGTTGAGGTGTAAAGGTCGGAAATTCTTTATTCAAAGGTACATATTCTAAAAAAGAATATAAAGTCAGACAGCAGGTCTTGATGGATTCACAACGTCAAATGCAAAAGGACGATTTCGCTGGCACACGGATATTCACTACTACTCACTCATACCGCTCAGACGACATTAACGCCAACCGGACGGGTCTGATCTTTTTCGCTTCGGAGGAAGAGGACACCATCGCCCACACCGCTGGGATCATGACTATCACGACAACTCCGATAGGCACTAGGCCCAAGAAACTGCCAATACCCACCAAAAAAGCGGCTAAAGCAGCGATAGTGACCCACGTGCTGCCTTTCCCTGTCACCTTATCGACATGAGTGAGATGAGCGGTCAAATCGGCCAGTTGGTCCCGATCGAGTGAAGCTTCATGGTGGCATTGTGGGCAAGTTAACGAGTCCCCCTCCTTAAGCGTGGTGACTTGCTTGTCCTTGACAGCCCATGAATAGCCACACTGGCCGCAGGTCACGATGGCCAGTGTATCCATAGGCCAGTGCTCCTGTTTCGTCGCGTTATTCATTACGTCATCCTTGTCGTTAACCATGGGGTAATAATTATGCCTGCTCCGCCTTCGTCCTAAATGGAAACGAAGGATAGGGGGCTTGTGCGGTAGCTGGGGCCGCTACACCAAACCGCTTTTCGATATCGCCCATCTCCACAAACTTCTCGCCGCGCTGATAGGCAGCACACAAGTGTTCGCTCAGGTCGTTCACGGCTTGGGAGAGCTTGGCCCACTGGGACTCAGGTAGGGGCTTCGACCACTCCGCCAACCAGTCGCTGGGCACGGCCTTGGGCAAAATATGCTTCATGCGGTACTCGGTGTACCAGTGGGCAAAGCGGGCATGCTCCCACAAGCGCTTACGTCGAAAGCGCCGCCAGCGGGCCACGTCGTTGGTGCGCTCGCATTCTGCTTTTTCGCGGGCCACGTAGGCGTCGTACCACTCCACGCCCCACTCTCGGGCGGCGGAAGTGGTGGCATCGATGCCCTCTTCCATAAAGCGGCGGATGTACTCCCACTGGGCCAGGGCCCCCGGCAAACCGCCCACGCCAACGATGATGCCTGCTCCAGGCAGGGTGTAGCCAGGGCGCTCGGGGTCCGGCGGCAGCAGCGCGAAGTTCCAGCCAAAACCGGTGATGGCCCCCGGCCCCAAGCTGGGGTTGAACCCACACACCGCCACTACGTCCTCCCAAGGCACCAGTACCGTACGGCGCTCGCGCTTGCAGAGTCGGCAGATGAGGTCGTAAAGGGGGGGATAAACGAAGAAAAAGGCAAACCCACCGACATGCATCAACATAAAGCCGAAGGGAAAGCTCTCACGAGCACCGCGCAGCCACTCGCCTATTTCAATGAGGCCCATAAACCCAGAGGCAGACACCGCTAGGCTAGCCGTCGAGGCTAGCCAAAGATTTTGAGGGGCGGGCAGCCAGAAACGGCCTGGGGGATCCACCACAAAGGCCACTTCACGACGCTGACGATTCAAGCGAATGGGCGGCATACGCTTGAATAACGTATTGAGCCAGAGAATGGCTAGGGTAAATACGAACAGAAAGGAAAAATAAAGTCCCCCCGCCCATACTGCAAAGGCTACCTCTTGCATCGTGTTTTTAATTAGGGTTGCCATTAAAAGTATTAGGCAAAAACCACTCATAAATAGCGTTAAACCACTTAACATATGCCCCGCCGTCATCATGGTGTCCGGGCTGGCACCTTGGCGAATATCCATAGTGGCTTCATCGTGGCGCACATCGATATGGGCCACATCCACGGCGTACTCACTATTCACCGGTAACGGCAAGGGGCTTAGGCAGTACTGCTCGCCCCCAGCACGGCTTTCCCGTTCGCCCGCGCGCATGGGCGGTAGCGCTTTGTTGGTAGTCGTTTTAAACATGCTTCATCCTTGTTCAGGGTGCCCAGGGGGTCAGCGGCATACTGGGCCAGGTACCTATTTCAACGCTCTGAAGCCGAAGGCCCGATCGCTGGCGACGAATGGTGGCGCAGCGTAGAGGCTAGGGAAGGCAGGCTGCCTTCCCTGGGTATAAGTAGAGGTAGGTCGCATGCACCGTCTGCGGCGATATTCGTCTCTCTACTAATAGGTTAGTGCCGTGTTCGTTTAGCTAATACTTATCAGGCTTCCAGCCCCTGCCTTTTGTAGGCTACCGAAAACACCACTTCAAGCGGCAGCGCCGGGTCGTGTGCACGTATGCGGCGCACTTCCTCGGAGAGCTTGGTCAGTTCCTCACTTGGTTTAGCCCACTGCTCTTCCGGCAAGGGTTGCGACCACGCCACCATATCCGCAGGCAGTAAATTAGGCCGCGTTTTGCTCAGACGCTTATTATCCCATTCCGTTAAGTAACCCGGCAGGTTCCAGAGCTGGATGATGTCGATGGCGTACCAAAAGCTCCAGTACAGCCAACCGATCTCCCCGTTGGCTCGGCGCTGATTGATATGGCGACGTGCGCGTTGCGCAGCGTGTGCACGCCTTCCCAGGGTGGGTCGTCTTGATTTCTCACTACTTGAGGATCCTGCACCTCGGCCAGTGAATGGACCTCGTACTCCATAGAGGCACGGATGGCTTCCCAGTGACTGATGGCCAGGGGTTTTGCCATGGTCATGAATTCCTGTTTGAGCCACAGGCCGGTCTCTGGATGCGCGTAGCCAAACCCCATACCGAACTGCTGCTGGACGCCGTATTGGGTCGCACCACGGGCCTCTACCACCCACGCCATCAGTGATTCCCAGGGAACGATCACCGTTCCTTGCCCGCCCTCCAGCACAAAACAGACTTCGCGGCGTTGGCGGTGAAAGCGAACGGGGGGGTATCCCGCAGAAGTCTAAGCCCTGTCCAGTGGCCCCAATACATGGCCAAAAAAACAGCCCCCCTGCAAGTCCTGCCCAAAAACCAAACTTGTAGACATCCCACATAAAACCGAAAGATGTACCAGGCATCATTATCCAAGCCAAACTAGGAATAAAGAGAGCTAATAAAAGCAATAAAGTGAACGTCCCACCAGTCAGTAATTGCCAGCCAAAAGCATCCATATACCCGCCACCCACATCCAGCCAGACGTCATTCAAGTTGCTAATGGTGCCGTTCAAATCCAGCGCCTCATGCGTCGTCGGTAGAGGGCTTGGGGCCAAGTAGGTAATACGGCCACCGGGAATGGCTTGAGTATCTCCCGCCTTATGAGGCTGGGCCGTATCGGGCTGAAGTAAGTCTGGTGCCTTCTGACTCATAATGGATATCCTGTTTACAGTAATATAAAAAACTCAAGCTTCAATGAGCTGCCAACGACCAGGATTACCGCGCCGCGCAAAAGAGGAAGGCATGTAGCGCTTACCACTACCGACTCCACCACGGGGGTCAATATAGATATATGCCTCGCTTGCTTGGGATTCACCTTCACCACCCAGTTGCACGGCCCCCCGTTCACTTTGTCGAGTGGGGCTTTGTTCATAACTGCTGGCAGGTGTCCAGAACCCGCCTCGGGCATTTTCGGATAGCTTGACGGTTTCACCCGCCAGCACAGCGGGAAAGGCGATTTGTACCCAGCAGCCCTGATACGCTCGTGATATTTTCTCCCTCCGCAATGCTCTCATGAGATTAACCGAGAACTGATGCAGGATTGACAGCAGGGTCATCACGAGCTTGAACGGGGCCTTATTACTATCTTTTTATATCAGCCCCTTCGCTTCAAAATGTAATACCTCCGGCTCGCGAAAAGCCGAGTTTTATGGTATGTCAATGTTTCCTTCTTCATATTTAGCATCAGGCAGGTGCTCCTTGAAGAACTGAATGCGGTCATCCAGTTCTTCGGGAAAGCAGTAGAGAAGATGCGTTCTCGGTCGATAGCTAGAATTACGCTTGAAAGGCTTCCACTGATACGTCAACGCAATCATGCTTCGTTTTCGCCAGACCTTGATATGCTCCGTTTTTGTCCAGTCAATCTCTTCATGTCGACTTCCTCGGGCCATTTCCTGGTAGCCTTTTGATGATCCCATCATCCAGGCCGCGAAGCCCATTGCCAGCGGCCCTAGGCTAGTAATAAGTAGCGAGGGGTCCATGAGAATCAGCACCAGAACGATCGGCATCAAAATAATAGCGGACCATTTTAAAAATGGTTTTACTGCATCCATTTGTGGTTTCCAGGAGCACACTTCAGCATTTTTCTCTGTAAACCGGTAAACAAGGATAGAGGTCTGGTGGGTCATGCTCATAGTGATCAGTAAAAACAATAAAAACATCCCCCCCCCTATTAAAAACTTAGACAATAAACTCCAGCCTCCAAAGGACATTAAATACGCCGACCCCAAACAAACAAAAAACAAAACAGAAAACAAAATATTGGCAACAAATATATTGTAATTACGCGCACGAATTCGCCAACTCATGACGTCAGGCTCATCCGCATGCTTCCATGGTATCTGAGAGACATAGTCCTGTTTGGGTTGTACAAACCACATATCAATATCCTTACTCTTCTAAACTCATGGGTACCGTGATGTCAAAGCGGGCGGGCAGGCTGATACCTTGGCCTTCTTCGCTATTGGGCTCGATCTCTTTTTTGCCCCGGGCGGCATTCGGCTTGTAAAAGGTAAAGCCCAGGCTGCTTTCTGATGATGCGAGCAGCGTCTCTGCATAATTCACTGTCAGCACAAACGGCTCCCGCTCAGCCTGTTCACTGGCAGGAATCCAGGCTTGCCATACGCGTACATCGTCAGTGTCATAGCCAGCGTCAGCGGGTAGCACAGCCCCCCGTTCACCTTGTTGGGTGGGGCTTTTTTCATAACTACTGGCAGGTGCCCAGAACCCGCCTCGGGCATTTTCGGATAGCTTGACGGTTTCACCCGCCAGCAAAGTGGGAAAGGCGACTTTCACTCAACTTAATTAGCGCTTTACTTTATTATGCTGCTCGATAAGATATTCATTCACAAAGTAATATTACGGCATATGCCAAGCGCCACATTAGTTGCGCTTGGCATGATATAGGTATTCCTATGGTGATTCATGAGATCTACTCTTTACAATCGAGCTCACGATCTTAATCACGTATACACCCCACCGTCACAGATGAAACTTTTCTTCTACAACTTCGATATCCGGAAGATTACTTGTCAAAAAACTCAAAACCTTATCGCGCTCACCTTCCTTGCAATAAATCTCCCTGATACCTTCCGGTATCATCTCATCCATTTCAGGGTGATACCAAGGCACATTCAAACCAATGATATCTCTTCCCGGATAAAGGTAGATTTTGTCAGCATTACGCCAATCGTAGTCGTGGTGTTGCATTCCATGCAGCGCTTGATAGCCTTTTGATGTCCCCATCACCCAGGCCGCAAAGCCCATTGCCAGCGGCCCTAGGCTGGTAATGAGCAGTGATGGATCCATAATAATAAGCACTAGAACAATTGGCATCGAGATAATAGCCGACCATTTCAAAAATGGTTTTACAGACTCCATCTGGGGCTTCCAAGAACACTCCTCTGCATGCTGATCTGTAAACCGATAAACAAGGATAGTAGTCTGATGGGTCATACTCATAACGATTAGCATAAAAATAAAAAACATCCCCCCCCAACTAAAAGAGAAGGGAGTAATGTTTCAAAAACAAGTGAAGCAGTGTCAAAAGAAAAATAAGCACCGCCTAAGCTAACAATCGTTAATGCAGCCAATAGAACATTCGCGCCAAAGATGTCATAATTTCGCGCCCGAATTTGCCAGCTCATGAGGGCCGGCTCATTTGTATGCTTCCATGGCATCTCTGGAATATAGTCCTGCTTGGGTTGTACAAACCACATATTAACATCCTTACTCTTCTAAACTCATGGGTACCGTGATGTCAAAGCGGGCGGGCAGGCTGATGCCTTGGCCTTCTTCGCTATTGGGCTCGATCTCTTTTTTGCCTCGGGCGGCATTCGGCTTGTAAAAGGTAAAGCCCAAGCTGCTTTCTGATGATGCGAGCAGCGTCTCTGCATAATTCACTGTCATTACAAACGGCTCGCGCTCAGCCTGTTCACTGGCGGGAATCCAGGCTTGCCATACGCGTACATCGTCAGTGTCATAGCCAGCGTCAGCGGGTAGCACAGCCCCCCGTTCACCTTGTTGGGTGGGGCTTTTTTCATAACTGTTTGCAGGTGCCCAGAACCCGCCTCGGGCATTTTCGGATAGCTTGACGGTTTCACCCGCCAGCAAAGTGGGAAAGGCGACTTTCACTCAACTTAATTAGCGCTTTACTTTATTATGCTGCTCGATAAGATATTCATTCACAAAGTAATATTACGGCATATGCCAAGCGCCACATTAGTTGCGCTTGGCATGATATAGGTATTCCTATGGTGATTCATGAGATCTACTCTTTACAATCGAGCTCACGCT
>NZ_VDGL01000002.1:33499-306448 GCF_006228115.1 Halomonas sp. BL6
CGGCATATGCCAAGCGCCACATTAGTTGCGCTTGGCATGATATAGGTATTCCTATGGTGATTCATGAGATCTACTCTTTACAATCGAGCTCACGCTCTTAATCACGTATACACCCCACCGTCACAGATGAAACTTTTCTTCTACAACTTCGATATCCGGAAGGTTACTTGTCAAAAAACTCAACACTTTATCGCGCTCACCTTCCTTGCAATAAATCTCCCGGATACCTTCCGGTATCATCTCGTCCATTTCAGGGTGATACCAAGGCACATTCAAACCAATGATATCTCTTCCCGGATAAAGGTAAATTTTGTCAGCTTTACGCCAATCGTAGTCGTGGTGTTGCATTCCATGCAGCGCTTGATAGCCTTTTGATGTCCCCATCATCCAGGCCGCAAAGCCCATTGCCAGCGGCCCTAGGCTGGTAATGAGCAGCGAGGGGTCCATGAGAATCAGCACCAGAACAATCGGCATCAAAATAATAGCCGACCATTTCAAAAATGGTTTCACAGACTCCATCTGGGGTTTCCAGGAACACTCCTCTGCATATTTATCTGTAAAGCGGTAGACAAGAATGGTAGTCTGGTGGGTCATACTCATAGCAATCAATATTAACAAAACAAACATTCCCCCTCCAATCAGAGTCCTAGATAGCAAGCCCCCCCCTGCAAATGAAGACAAATAGGCTGAAACCAAACAAATCACAAAAAATACACAAAACAAAATATTAGCCACAAAAACATTATAGTTACGCGCTCTAATCTGCCAGCTCATTACGGCAGGCTCATCCCCATACTTCCATGGTATCTGAGAGACATAGTCCTGTTTGGGTTGTACAAACCACATATCAATATCCTTACTCTTCTAAACTCATGGGTACCGTGATGTCAAAGCGGGCGGGCAGGCTGATACCTTGGCCTTCTTCGCTATTGGGCTCGATCTCTTTTTTGCCTCGGGCGGCATTCGGCTTGTAAAAGGTAAAGCCTAGGCTGCTTTCTGATGATGCGAGCAGCGTCTCTGCATAATTCACTGTCATTACAAACGGCTCGCGCTCAGCCTGCTCACTGGCGGGAATCCAGGCTTGCCATACGCGTACATCGCCAGTGTCATAGCCAGCGTCGGCGGGTAGCACGGCCCCCCGTTCACCTTGTTGGGTGGGGCTTTGTTCATAACTGCTGGCAGGTGCCCAGAATCCGCCGCGGGCATTTTCGGATAGCTTGACGGTTTCACCCGCCAGCACAGCGGGAAAGGCGATTTGCACCCAGCAGCCCTGATACGTACTGCTCATTTTGCCCGTCCCGTAATAACTCATGTTGGATGTGTCAAACTCCAGATCAGTGACACTGGTGAGCTTCACAGTGGGCTGAAGCAGAATCTCCATCAAGGCCTGCCACTCGCTCTTATGCCCCTCATCACTGGCTTCCCATGCCAATTCTCCATTGCCCCACGTACTGGTATATAGCCACCCCCGCACCCCCTCACGGTTATAGCGTGCAGCAAAGTGAGAGGCGATTAGATGAACGACACCCGCAGCAAACAGGGCGATCGTAACCTTAGGGCCTAGTATCCAGGCAAATGCAAACCAGCGACCCAAAGCAGCACCACCAAGCTGAAAAACAGCCGTAGTGGTAATAGCTACTCCCGCTAACATTTTTACAGCAAGCGCCAATTGCTCTTGACCACTTGTCGCCTTCCCTAAATCACGATAGCTTTGATACGCCTCCAAACCAGCAGCAATTGCCCCAATAGCTGATAGCCCCGCCATGCGGGTAGCCAATTTAGCAGCAAGTCGTGCAGCCTGGGCGTTATTTGGTGAGGCACTCCATTTAGAAACACCAGCTCCTGCCACCGCTTTCATATTTCCTGATAGCCTGAATTGCTGCTTCGCATACTTGTTCCAAAACGGCATGACCCACAAACTCATGACAGCCACCGTCGCAGCCCCCGTGGTCGCGGCCAGTTGGCGCATGCCTTCCTCATCCACACCTTCCTTTTGGGCGGTGCGAGCGGCATCGATGAAGTTGTAGAGGTTCAACCCTGCGATCAATAGCGCCAGACCACCGCCTAACTGCTCTACACGGTTTGCCATGTGGCGGCGTGCGGCACTGGCACCACTGGCCAATTTCACACGGTGTTGTTCACGCAGTTCGTAATAGCCCGCACTGGTGAGGTTGCTGGCTCGGGTCTGGTTGCCTGCTGCGCTTTGATCGACAGCCCCACCTCCAGCTCCCTCGTTAGCCGTGATACGCTTGGGTTCGTTGAAGGCGTGTTCGTAGCGTTGCTGCTCTAATGCCTCCAGTCGTTGGCTACTGGCGGTGCGCTGTTGGGCACTCTGGCCTTCACGGCGGCTGCGTAACTCTTCCGTGCGAATTTCGCCAGTGAGTCGCCATGCCTGCTCCCGCCATTCGCGATGCCTGGCTTCGTAATCGAGATCGATCGTAATGTCAGTAGCGGCTACGTCCGGGTGGACCATGACCACCATCATGGAGTGCACCAAGGCTCTGGCGGCTTTCTCCATGGACACTTGCCCCTTGGCGCTCAACGAGGGCAGAAACTGGTAACCAACCGTTTCCCAAAGCTTTTTGGAGGCGCTGCTGACCTCGCTGCGAAGGGTATCGAACGCCTCCTGAACATGCGGGGCAAGCGCTTGATAGGCCGGGTGGCGTTGTACTTCTTCCAGCGAGAGCACGCCCAGCGCGGCATTGGCTTGGCTGACGACCCCTGTCGCTGTGACACCACTATCAGCGGGCTGACCATCCTCGGTGCCTTGCGCAATGAAGTGACGCGCAATGGTGTCGAGAGCTTCGGCAAGGGCCGGGTCGAAGTTGCTCATCGCCACGCCGATCAATGAATCACGGTTGTGAAACGTATCATCCAGCCATGCACGGCCAACCTGCGTGGCACCTAGCACTTCGACGACCATGCACCCCCATTCGTGCATCGCTCGGTTTTGCTCGGCATCGACGGTATCGAAACACAGCGATTGAGCTGAGAGGGGAAGCCGTTCGAGCCACACCGTCAAATCGGCCAGGCTGTTGTCGATATGGGCTTGCAAGCGTTCGAGCGGTGGTGCTTTTTCGGCCAGAAACGCAATGGCCTCCTCCAGCCTGACATCCAAACGTGGCAGTTCTTTTCCATGCCACTCTTCGTAGAGCGGGCTATGACGGTCCGGTGGCGTCGGCATGCCCAGCGCGATCAACTCCTCACGCAGTTGCGTGACGCGTTGCTCTCTACGAAGCAGGGTATGATCTGTCCCATTGGTGACATTTTTCATGGCATCGAGCAATTCACCGGTCTTGAGCATGATGTCTCGATAACGCTCAGGATCCTGGCGAACGTCGTCACTGATCAGGTCGTCAATATCGATCAGACACAGCGCTTTGACGACTTGAGCGATTTCAAGTTGATGGCCGTGCTCTTCCAGAAAGGCTTCTAACTCAAGCTGCCGTCCCACCAAGGCCATCGTCAGATCATTAACGATACCCAAATCGTCATCCAACGCGACGAACAAGGCTTCGTCATGGTTGTCCACGGCGGCCAGCACGCTGTCCTGGGTGATCTCGGGTTTTACGGCCAACAGCGGATAGACAACACTCTCCTCATCACCATCACTGGCATCCTCCGTCTCGGCTCTCTCAATGGTCGAGACGGTGGTGCTGGTAAAACCATCCACCGCACCATTGGGCGTGATATCCGCCACGTGCTCTGCCAACTGGGTCAAGGGACCCACATGGGCCGAGAGAGAGGTGCCATCGGCGGTGTCACTGATCGCCGACATCAGGTTCACGGAGCGCATGGTTCGTTGGCGCGCCTCGGCGTTTTCCAGCATGTGCTCGCGAATACGCTCGGTCCACTGCACCGGAGAGTAGGCCAGGGCGATAGCGTTGCACGTCGAATAGGTCAGGTGCGGCTCACCATTGAACGTGGCGCCTTCCACGACATACTCGTCGATCCGCTGCTCGCCATCTTCCTCAACCCATACGTAAAGCCACCCGTCGCGTAGCTGCCTCAGCGTGTAACCACGGGTGTCGATAGCCGGGTAACCGGGGCCTTGCCACTGTTCAGACAAGGGGTGAGGGTGGGGAGCACCCGCCTGTTCAGGCGCTTCATCGATGGCATAGCGCACGGGAAACAGGGTGACATCCAGCAGTAAAGGACACACACCGCCGCCAATGGGCGTTTCATCGAAGGCGGCATTGCGTGCCTGAGCATCCGTGTTATCCATGAGTGTCCTCGTCGTTCAAGAGTGATGCCGGGGCTCGGTCATGTGGCGTGGCTTCCTGAGTTCGGCTCCAGGCATCCAATGCATACAGTTGCTCTTGCCTTGAGCGCGGCTTCGGCTCGGGCAGTTGCGCCCACCAGCGGGCATAGAGCCCATACGGCTCGGTCATGAAGTGCTCACCCCACTCCAGGCTCAAGCTCAGCCAAATCGCCAACTGCCGTTCTGTATGAGCCCCCCACGCAATGGCATCGTCCAGGCGATCATCGAGCCATTGCCCGCGCTCCGCCGACGGCAACTGACACCACGACGCCACCGCGTGCTGGTTGAAATGATCCGCCAAGCGCTCTTTGAGCTGCCATCGATCGACGGCATCCAGCGCGGCGAGCTGCGCGCTTCCCATGGGAGGAAAAGAGCGCTGCCACCCATTTTGCAGGGAGGCCTGGCCAGCACAGAACGTCTGCCAGCTCACGGTACGAGGTGCGGCCCAGAGAGGCGCCCAGTCCGCCACCCACCAAGTGTCGAGGGGCCCCATCAGCTCAGCTGGCAAGGTATCGCCATAACTGCTCAGCCAGTGACGGGTGACCAGGGGGTCCGCAAAGCGAAGCAACTGCTCGTGCCCTTCCACACTGAACGTCACGAACTGGGCCAGGTGGTGGCTCAACTCCCTCATACTGGCGTGACTACTCAAGAACGACAGCGCCCGATATAGCTCGGCATCGTCGTTGTCGCACACGTCACCTAACAGGCCATCCCCCTTAAGATGCACCAGAATAGGCCCCTGCTCGGCCAGCGATGACCAGCGGGTCATCAGGTAGAGTGGTTCGATATCTCGAAGGTCATCACGGCGATATAAGCGCTGAAGCGCATTGGGGAAGCGTACGCCGTCTACCAATGCATGCGTCACTCTCTGGGGGCGTTCCATCTAGCGATTTCCCTGGCTCGAATCTTCGCAAATCTCGCAGCGGGCCGGTGCCTTGAGCAGCGTTTTAAGCTGGGCCGGGCGGTTAATGGGCGCAACCGGCTGATGGCTTTCTGCCTCTGCCTCCTCGGGCAGCCTCGGCCCCTGCGCCGCTTGTCCACTCCCCGAACCCGGGCTGCCGCCGGAATTGATCTTGACCTGGGGGCCCACCAGGGTAACGCCGCTGGGGTCGATCTTGAGGAAACTGCCGCCTGCTTTTAGGGTGATTTCCGCACCGGCTTCAATCACCACCTTCATGCCCGCTTTGTGATGAATCTCCTGTCCTGCTTCTAACAACTGCGACTGGCCCACCTTCTCGTGGCGGGTGCCATCAATGAGTAAATGATCGTCGCCATCGATTTGGGTGTGGCGGTTATTGTGCACCGTGTGGTGGTCGTCGTTGTCGATCTCGCTGATGCGGTCGTTGTGCACCTTGAGATGGCTGTCGTGGCGGATCTCTTCGGTGCGGTCGTTGAGGGTGAGCAGCTCCAGGTCTTTCTGGGCGTGGAGCCAGATCTGCTCTTCGCCTGCTTCGTCTTCGAAGCGCAGCTCGTTGAAGCCTTCCGCCTTGTGGCTTTGGGTGCGCAGTACCGTGCGGGTCTTGTGTTCCGGCAGCGGATACGGGGCGGTGTTCACTGCGTGATAGGTACGCCCAGTGACCAACGGCTGGTCCGGGTCGCCTTCCAGGAAGGAGACGATGACTTCGTGACCTATCCGCGGAATGGCGATACTGCCGTAACCGCCGCCGGCCCAGCCCTGGGCCACGCGTACCCAGCAGCTGGCGGTGTCGTTGGGTTCGGCGTAGCGATCCCAGGGGAACTGGACCTTGACCCGGCCGTGCTCGTCGCAGTGGATCTCTTCACCTTCTGGGCCCACCACGAAGGCGACTTGCGGGCCATCGACACGAGGTTTGGGATTGGGTGTGGCGCGCCAGGGGGTATCGCCGGGGATGAGGGTGACCTGGTTGTAGTAGCGGGTCATGCCGTTGGCATCCCCTTGGGTCACTCCATCCTCTTCCAGGGCCTGGGGCTGCTCACCGTAGTGCACCACGTCGATGGCTTGCCAGTCGCGGTTCAAGGTGTCGGTGTCGTGGTCGGTGAGGGTTAAGCGGACCCCGGGAGCAAGTTCGGGCAGGTCGCTGTCGGCGTGGGCGGTGGTGGTTTCCCGGCGCAGCTGTTCCAGGCGGATACGGCTGAAGGGCTTGCCGGAGGCGTCCTGCTTGTAGCGGCCGGGGTAGTCGTAGTGCTCGTAGTCGTCCCGCTGGCCGTGGCTTTCTACCTCGCGGCCCAGGTGCTCGTGTAGCTGGGCGTAGGCGGGTTTTTTGAAGCTGTAGTCCTTCAACGTCGCCGTGGCGGCGGCTACCCGAGCGGTCTGGCTGAGCTTGCACACATGGCGCGTAGGCGCGGTGCCACCTGCACGGCTGTGGTAAGTGCGCTCACCGACGTTGGTCAGTACCTTGGGGTCATCGGCGAAGATCAAGCGGTGGGCGCCCCCATCTCTCTCTTCAAATTCATGAAAGAAGAACAAGCCTTCTTCCGCGGCGAGGCGCTCGATAAAGGCGAGGTCGGTTTCCCGGTACTGCACGCAGTACTCGCGCTCGGCTAACTCGCGAGTCACGGCAAAGCTCACATCGGTAATGCCCCGCTCGTCGCACAGGGTATTGATGATGGTCAGCGGGTCGACCTTTTGGAAGATGCGCGAGTTGTGGCGCAGCGAGAGCCGCCATAGGGCGGGGCGCAGCACCAGCGAGTAAAACGTGCGGCGGTGGCCGCGGTCGCCGCGGCCAAATTCGCTGATGATGCCGTGTACACGGCGCAGCGGCTCGCCATCCTGCCAAATAGTGAGGCTCGCTTCGCGGTCCAGCAGGTCGGCGGCATCCAGGCTGCCGTCACGGCTGGCCAGGTTCAGCGTCAGTTCGAAGGGCTGGGAGAGGGCTTCACGATGGGTGAAGTCGATCACGGCCACGTCGACAACGCCGGGTAGCGTAAGTGTAAATTTTAGAGACATGTTTTCACCCTTGATTGGCTACGCTATCGCAATTACTTGCTCCACTTAGATCTTTTTTCTCGAGCTTATAAAACCAACCATCTAGAAATAACCATAATTGATGATCCACCACTTCGAATACATACCCTTCATTTGGGGCTGAAGCGTTATAAGCTCGAAACGTTACAACCGTCTCTCGTTCCACGCCATGACCGTAAAAACTCCCAAACCTTTGCTGATAATTGGGAACCTCACCCTCTTCGGTCATAATAGGATGCTTAGCAATTCTATAGAGAGGTCTTTCATACACTTCCTCGCCCCAGAGCGAAAACTCATCCTCACTAATCAGCACGATCTCATGCTGCCTGCTCAATGCCTGCTCACGGGTTGTCAAACCACCACGATACCTTTCTACATCTGTTACACAGTAAGTACCGTAAAAATCCTGATCAGATATTTCCTCTGAAGCAGCCACATGAAGAAAAACTGACGCAAAAAAAAAGCTGGCAGCTAAAACAGCCTTATAAAAATTCACCATCTTTCATATACTCCTCTTGAAAACATTTCCCACTCGGCATTTCGTCGATTAATCAGTCCTTGACTAATCTGTCCTTGTGTTTTATTCCACGCTTTCCAAGCATCCTCAAGAGAATGATAAGGAGTATCAGACTGGGGATCATTAATCAGTTTGACTACTGACGATGAGCTAAAACCACCTACACCAATATTGTAGGCAAGCATCACAGCCGCATCGAATTCATGAGTTTCAAGCGGGACATCAATGGAACTTTTTACAATTTCAATGAAGGGTTTTAAGTCATCTTGAAATAATTGTTCAGCTTGACTTTCGGTAACGCCAGACTGATAAATCGACCATTCTTGCCGTGAAATCAGATGTCCATAACCTATTGTTGCTCCAGGAACCCACTGATCAATATTCGCTCCATTTTGATCGTCGTAAGGAGTCAAGCGAAGTTGTTCAACACTTTTTAGCCAAGCTGCGCCCGCATGACTCAAAGTAACGGATTCCACTCCACCTGAAGCATTATGCTCACTTGCATCCAACTCTTCAGCAGGGAAAGTATTAACCACACTGACATTTGGATGGCTAACAAAACCACCTACTATATCCCCACCTTCTCCTGTGCCAGAACCAATAACAACGCCGCCGCAATCCACCGCGTGGCCTGTCAGCGCGGCGGGTTTGCCGTCGATCAGTATGGAGCCTGAGCCCTGGGCAATCGTGCGCGGGTGGGGTGGATGGTTGGGCTTGTCATGGGGTTCCAGCGGGTCGCCGACGCGGGCGACCGGTTTGCCATCCATGATGACCGTGCCGCTCCCGGCGGTGACGGGGGTGGGCGGGAACCCGTCATGATCGGTGCCCATGTCACCCACGAGTACGAACTTTTGACCCATCGTTGGTTCTCCTTTTCCTGTGTCACGCTATCCGACGATCATTCATCCCATTTGGCGGGTGCTTCGTAGGTGGCCACCTCGAACGCATCGACGTATTGACGCGTGAAGCCTGCAGCTTCGAGGCTATCCACAGCCGAGTAGCAGGTCAGCGGCAGGCGTATCTGCAGCGGCACGCCGCTCAAGCTCCGCCTGACGGCCCTGAGTAAGCGCGTTCCATGGCCGCTTCCTTTCCACTCTTTGCTAATGTAGAAAAAACGGAGCTGCCAGGCGGCTTCGTCATCCGGACGGCAAGCCAATACCATACCCAGTGGCGGCCCCTCACCATGACGAAGGGCCAGCAAGCGCCCTTGCCAGCGGGCCACTTGCCCCTCTTCGCGCTGAAGCCAAAGGCCTTGGTGAACGGTGAACTCCAAGGCCCGCCGCAAGGTGTCCAATGCGCTGTCATCGCGTAGCAGCCACGGCGAGTGTCCTTTGGCATCGGCTTGGTAAACGGCCTCGATAAAGCGATCGATGTCCTCTGGTCGCGCTTCTTCCAGAGGGCGCGAGCGTTTACCCCCATGTCGTGCTGGCCGTTTGGGGGAAGGTTGCGCGCTGAACAGCTGCTTAAGTTTGGTCAGCATCATCCCTCCGCTCTGCATAGAGCGCCGAGGGCAGCTGGAAACCAGAAGCCAACGGGCGAGTAAACGGATTGGGGGCGCTATCGGCGAACAGGCGATAGCGCATGCTGCCACCATCGACGTTGAACCGCAGTTCCAGCTCACGCTCGCTGACGCTGGTGATATCCGCTTGTTCAAGCAAGCGGAACCAGGCCCAGGCACCCTCCTGGCTAATGCTGCGCGGCGAACGGTTCACTTCACTGGGTACCATGGTGACGCGGCTTTCCGTGCCGCTACGCAGTGCATTGGGCCAAATCATCGATACCCGCTGGCTGGCACTATGCGCGTATTCAATGAGCTGACCATCGACACTGATCACGCTGCGCCGCTTGTCGGGACTTAAGCTGACAGGTTCTAGGGCAAACTCCACGTCAAGCGCGCCGTCGCGGCTAAAGTAGGCGCGACGAATCTGCTCGGCCTGCTGAACAGCGGTGTAGAGGCTGTCGCGCAGCAGGGAGTTTCCTTCTGCATCGACCAAGTACTCCGGCGCGCCTTCGATGAAGGGCTTGAGGCTGTCCTGGTAGAACGCGTCTAGGGTGCCGTTAGGCGCAAAGAACGCTTCGAAATCACTGAGCGCGACTTCCCGATTCGCACTGGGCGACAGCGGGTAGCGGCCCGCCAATCGCTCTTGATAGGGAGCCACCACTTCGTCCAGCCACTGGCTCTCAAGATGGCGTGTTGCGCTTACCATCATCAGTTCCCAGCTTTGGTTGGCCAAGTTATGCAGCATCCGGCCAACTGGCTCGGGGGTGTTGTCGGCTATCCGCTGTAAGTTGTAGATAGGGTCGTTACCACGCAGTGAGAGGCGGTCACGAACGGTAATGAAGGCAGCGCGTCCTGAGTCGTTCGCCTCCTCTATATCCATCAGGTAATCACGCAGTGCGGTGACGGCTGACTTGATCTCCTCAAGCGACGAGGGGTTGTCGTTACGCGCCTGACTGAGCTGATTGATCGGCGTGAAAGGCTGCTCGATGGCCAGCGCCAACTGGTAGCGCTGGGACTGCCTTAGTGCTTCTCTTGCCTGATCATCGTCGACGGGAAGCTCAGGGTACAGGCTGGTATTGCGAGCCACTGCATCCAACAGCCGGTCCAGCGGACGCTGCGCGCCGACGAGCGCATCGGCCACGACGATGGCTTGACGAATATCGGGCAGCGGCACCAGCTGCGTGTCGCGCAGGGCATCACGCCAACTGACGTGATAATCCGCTACGTAGTGCTCTCGTAGAGCCGCTTGCAACTGTTGACGGTCGGCGGCGCTAAAGTCGATGTCGTCGCGTTGGCCGAGTACCCAGGCGTCGATCAGCGCCAGCTCGGTGGCACGGTCTAGCTCTTGCAAAAAGTAGTTCTCGAAGCCATTGCGCGTCACTAGGTGCGGTAATTGAACGTGTTCGGGATTGTCATTGCGCGACATGAACACCGTATCGAACAGCGTGCCCACGCTGCGGCGTAGATCCAGCGGTTCACCCTGGCGGCTGCCTGCCGCCTTCAGCGCGGCATAAACACGTTCATCGATAGGCTGGCGTGCCAACTCCTCTTGCGCCGCCGCAATGCTCCCTTGCAGCGGCGCCATGGCCTGTTCGGCGCGGGGGCTGCCTGCCGCGATGCGCCCTTGTAAGTCACTATGCGCCATGGCGTAGTCTAGGTGAGTGAGCAGCCGCTGCTGAACATCGCCCTGTTGGGGAAAGAAGCTCTGCCAGCGCTGGGCCATGTAGCGCTCGACACGTTCGGGTTGACGGCCGCTGTCATCCGACATCATCCGCAGCACACGCAGCAGCGCTAACTTGGCATTGCTGCCCGGCTCGGCCCGGTTCATGTCATCCATGATGCCTATCATCAAAGCGGGCAAGAACTGATGCTCGAGCATCGCTAGGTAGGCTCGCTCGACCTGCGCGCCGATGATATGCCCTTGATACAACCCCATGTCCGCCAAATAGGGCGTATGAGTTTGGTAGCCCTCGAAGGTTTCCAGCGCGTAGCGCAACCGATCGAGGGGCTCCAATAACTCATACCCGGAAGGGTCATCACTTTGAAACGCTTCTGGCTGGGTCGCTAAGAAGGTCTCGGCACGCTCTTCCACGGCCGCCAGCGAGACGCTGTTTTTCTGGTAGAAATGCGCCCAGCCGCCGACTAAACCGACTCCCATCACCAAACAGGCAACGAGGCTGAGCGTGCGCATACGCTGGCGGCGCTGGGCCACCCGAGCATTATCACCCGCTAACCCTGCCTCGGGATAAATGATCTTTTCGAAGAGTTCTTCGGTAAAGTACAGCGCACTGCGGGTGGCCCGATGCGCGGGCTGCACGCTATCGTCCATGCCGTAACGGCGCGCCGCTGCATCCACGAAGGGGTCTTCCGGTACGCCCTGCTGATACACCGAGGTAAAGTAGGTGCCGCGCACCATGGCGGCGGTCGAAAAGCGGTCGCTGGAGAGCGCTTCGGTCAAAAAGCCCTGCAGCACGTCACGCAACCCTGCTAATTGGCGAACAAAACGGAAGACCGATTCGCGCTCTTCGCGGTCGCGACACTCGGAGAGCATCGTCGGTAACAGCTGGTTCAAGCGCGACAACATCGCGTCGTAATCCGCCTCGAACTCGGCTTCCCACTGGCCTGGCGTATGCATAGAGGCAGGGGTGAAGGTGAAGCCGAGTGGCGCTTTGCGAGCGGTGCGCGAGTAGTGGCGGAAGAAATCATCGAACCCGTGCAACAAATCCATCTTACTGAACGTGACGTAAACGGGCAGCCGCGTGCCGTGGCGCTCCATCAGCTCGCGTAACCGGCTGCGCAACAGCGCCGCGTAAGCTTTACGAACGGCGACCTGGGCATGGCTCAAACGAGCAAGATCCAATACGAGCACCACACCATCCAGCGGTCGCTGGGCTCGGTTGCGCTCGAGCCATCCCACGAAGTGGTACCAAAGCCGGCTCTGCAGCGCCTGGGGCTCGCCCTCTTCCATCGCGCCTTGGGTCAATAGCTCACCATCCGGGTCGATCAACACCGCTTGATCGCCAATCCACCAATCGAAGCCTAGCTGGCCTTGCTTGCTGCTCTGCCCCGAGGCCTTCATCACATGGGTGAGCGCAAAGTTTTGTCCAGACCGGTTGATCAGGCTGGTCTTACCCGCGTTTTCTACGCCCATGACGAGGTACCAGGGCAAGCGATACCGACTGTTAGCACCGCCGCCCAAACTCTCAGTAAGTTCACTCAGCACGCGATTGAGCGACGCTTCCTGCCGCTCGACTTGGCTCATGATGGGGTCTTGCTGCCGCGCCTCCTCTAACTGCCGCTGCTCGTCCAATGCCCGCAGGCGGCGAGCGAGGCGAACGCCCCACACAATGGCGGCTACCGTCACGACCGCCAGCGTGGCCAACAAGCGATTGGTGAGCGGTGCCAGCGGCCTCATGCCACGCACTTCCCAGCTTGGCCCCCACCACCAGATAGCGACAACCAGCACGATCAGCAGTACCGACCACAGCAGCGTAGAGAGCCTGAGCAAGCCTTTGGCTTTGTTACCGTGCGCATTGGCTTGGTTGTGCGCTGACTGTGCCCGCGATAACCCCGGCACCCAGCGACTTAGTTTCGACATGAAAGTTGACCACATGAGCCTTTATCCCTCGTCCCTTCTGATGATGTCCGTTGTTAGTGCGTCTCTTGAATCGCCGCTTTCAGGCGTGACACCAAGCCCGGTTCCCACTGCTCTAATGCAAGGGCCGTCACGAGTTGGTGCAGCGTTTGGTAGTGTTGCTGAGCGAGGCTTTCCAAACCCGCCTCTTGCAGCAGCTCCGCACTGGCCAACCGCCAGTAGGCGCTGTCGCGCGGAGATCGCGCTCGGCTAAGGCCTTGATCCAAAATTTTGAGCGCCGCGCCTACATCGCCGTTTTCCATGGTTTCCCGGGCTTCTTCCAAGCCCGACTGCCAGGCATCGTTTCCACTCCCAGCGCCATCGCTACTCCCTGGGCTACTCTGAACCCATCGCGCCGTCTCCCCATCGAGAAACGCCACGCCGTTGTTGAACGTCAACGCGTCAATCCCCGGCAGCCGCTCGACGAAGCGCTGCGTCTCGTCACGAATCGCTTCGGCACAGCGTAGGTGCCCGAGCTGTTTCGCCAAGCCAGCGCTCATGCGATGGCCCTCGAGCCAATAGGGGCTGAGCGCCAAACTATTTTCAATCCGCTGCCAAAGTGCATGATCGCCGCCTTTTGCCAGCGCTTCGCGGTAATCGGCGATCCTATCGGCAGACACGGGAGCCAGCTCGGTCTTGCCGTTCTCTTTTGCGGCCGGGAGTGCTTGAATGGTGTTCCACACCGCATAGCGACGCAGACGATACGCCAGCGGCTCACCGATGGATTGCTCTCCGAGAAACTCCGCCATTTTGAGCAGCGCTTGACGGTTGGCGCGCTCATTCCCCGCTTCCAGGCGCAGCTCGGGGGCTTTATGGGCAGAAGATGCCGCCGGTGCTGCGCCTGCCGACGGACGCGGTGCCGTGGAAGAGGACTCCGCGCTTGGCGGTGCCGATGGCTCAGTGGGTACCCGCTGTTTTGCGGGACGCAGCGCCAGCAGTTGACGACTGAACTCCTCCAGCGACTCGCTCGGCAGTGATTTCTCAGCCACTTGGTGCTGCAGCTCTTGCAGCGATGCTTGGCAAGCCTCGAACTCATCATCGGCGTTTTGGAAATCCACCCCCGCCAACAATTTGACGCTGCGCTGCATGAACTGCTGAAACAGTCGAGGGCGAAGCTTTTCACCCCGTTTCCCTGTAAAAGGATACGCATGCTCCCACCAGGGTTGGGCAATGCTGCGTGCCAGCAACCGCAGCGAAAGGGCAAACCGAACGCCATTGCCGTCGTGCTGTAGGCAGTGAAGCAGGTGGCCCACCACTTTTAGGTCTTTACCTCGTTCACTCAACATGCGAATGGCCAAGCTTTCCGAGGTTTCCCACTCGACGTGAGCGTGCTGCAGTGATCCCACTTTCATCATCTCTTCATCGAGCGCGAGATAATCGTGACTATCCTCCACCGGATCACCCACCAGCGCGCCCTCTGCGTTTGCAGAAAGCGGTGCCAGTATTGGCTCCAGGTGAGATTCTGACGTAATGCGCATCGTTCGTTGCTCCTTTACCAGCGGCACGCATTGCGCAGTGGTTGAATAGATTCTCGCAGCCCCGTCACGTCGAACCGCAAACCGTCTAGAGCGCCCACCTCGCTGCGCAGGGACAGCTCATTGGTGCTCAGCAGTTGCTGAAGCGTTTCGATGGCGGGAAGCCCCCGGCCGCCACTCAGCACTTGTCCGCCATCGCGCACGCGCCACTGCTGTTGCACGGAACCGCCCTCCCCTGAGAGTCGAAGGTCTACCCGGGCATCAGTCAAAGGGCTGGGGAGGTGCAGTTGAAAGCGAGTAATGAGTTTTTCGCAGGCCATCACCAAAACCGGGCGAGGTGGCGTCGTTCCCAAGGCAGGCGCGCTCATCAACACGTCATTGCCCGAGACTTGGACGATGAGACCGACATTCTCTTCTTCACGCGCCGCTTCTTGCTGCTCGATGTCGTACCACAGTGCGGGCATGTCGACGCTGTTCGACGTGCCCTCTCCGACTTGGAACACCGCGTCGTAGCAGTGCAAGCGTTCCAGCCGGGAGGGCTCTTCGCCGCAGTCGCGGGCTTGACGGAGCAAATCTGTCTCGGGCTCTGCATGGAGACGAGGGGGGATCAACACACTGATCAAAAGCAGGCCAGCCAACAGCCACCAATGTTTAAGCAGCATCGTGTTCATTTACCATCCAACTCCAGTTGCTGGCACTTATGCGCCAGCGTTCGCTTTGGTAGCCCCAGGCTTTCCGCTGCACGTGCACGGTTTCCTCCAAAACGCCGTAAACGCTGACGAATGATCGAGGTCTCCACCTCACGTAGCGCTTGGCGCAGGTCGTCGACTTCGTCCGAGAGAGGGAACTCATTGGGCATGACCGCCTCCAGGGCGGTAGGCGTTACCACGTCCTGATGCTCCCCAGGCAGAACATCGACGTCGATATCAGCGCCTGCGGGCGTCATGGCGCAGGCGTAGTCCACGATATTTTTGAGCTCTCGCACGTTGCCTGGGTACTCTCGACGCTTCAGTAAACGCAGGGCAGCTGGCGTAATACCGATGTCGTCGCGCTCTTCGCGCTGACAAAACGCGGTAATGAAGGCCTGAGCCAGTAGCGCAATATCGTCCCGTCGCTCGCTAAGCGGCGGTACATTGATGGGAAACTGGCCCAAACGGTAGTAAAGGTCCGCTCGAAAGCGCTGCTGCTTGATCTGCTCTTTAAGCGGTTGATGCGTCGCTGCCACCAAGCGTAAATCGGCGCAGCGCTCTTCACTGGCACCCAACGGCCGATACCGACCGCTCTCCAGTACGCGCAGTAGCTTCGCCTGTAGCGCTAACGGCATATCGCCAATTTCATCGAGAAACAGCGTGCCGCCGTCGGCTTGACTGATCAGACCTTCACGAGCCTTGTCAGCACCAGAAAAAGCCCCCTTGGCATGGCCAAACAGCTCTGACTCCAGCAGTGCTTCGGGAATGGCGGCACAATTGATGGCCAAAAACGGGGCCTTCGAGCGCGTCGAGAATTGATGAATGGCGCGCGCCACGCGATCTTTACCGGTGCCCGTTTGCCCTTGCAGCAAAACGGCAAGCTGTGTCTCTGCGGCGCGAATGATGTGCTGGCGCAGGGAGCTCATCACGGCCGACTGACCCAACAGGTCATCGGCGAGCCGGTCGGCCAAGGTTTGACGTCGAGCACCGTCGTTCAGTTTGGCCAACGATGCCTGCAGTGCTTGGGAGCGATGACGCTCTCCTTGCTCCCGCGTCAATCGCGACCACAATCGGCAAAGCAGCGCTTCGAACGCGCCCATTTCCGGCGTATTTTCCAAAGCCGTGAGCGTCTCTCGCTGCCCGACTAGCAAAAGTGCGCCCAGCCACTCCCGCGCGCCGTCCAGCGCACGTAGCGGCAGCACGTTGAGCTGCAAAGCGCCGCTCAACGCCGACAGCTGGGCCTGAAAGCCAGGATGGTCGAGCCGGATGCGCGCATCTGCCACGCTCAGCGCTAACGGCTTATTGCTGCGAATGACATGGGCATAGGGATGGCTGAAATCGGCACAGTCGAACTGCAGGTCGTCACTGTCCCGCCCCAGCCAGCGCCCGCTCCCCTCCACGTAGAGACACTCGGCTAGCGTCAAGCCCAAGTGCCGTTGCAGTAGTTTGGCCGCCTGCTGGCGTAACCCACTGGGAGAGCTGCTCTCGACCAACGTGAGGGCAAACGGCATACCCGCTAGCTCGACGGGCAGCCGTGAGGGGAAAGCAGTAGGGTAAGCAGCGGGCAGCGTCATGGTGTCAAGCCACCTCCGCAGTAAAGGTACCATCCGTTCGATCGATCCCGAGTGAGACGCGCTTGACGGTTTCGCGCTGCGCCATGCGCGCCAACAGCGCTCGCGACAGCGGTGGCAACAGCTCGCCATCGATCACTGACTCCAGCATGCGCGCGCCGTTTTCACTGCGCGTTGCGCGCTCGCAGATGGCATCCGTCAGGGCATCGTCGAGAGTGATCTCTGCGTCGCGGTGGCGCGCCTGAATACGTTTGGTCAGTGTCGCCAGCTTGGCATGGACGATATTGCGCAGCGTCTCGCCCGCCAGGGGCAGATAAGGAACGGTTTCCATACGCGCCAGGAGGGCAGGCTTGAAGAAGTCGGCGAGAACGGGGTAGAGCGCGGCGTCCAGCGCCTTGGCATCATCGCCATGGGCGACGATGGCTTCGTAGCCCAAATTCGACGTCAGGAAAAACACGACGTTCTTACAATCGATCAGCCGCCCCTCTCCATCCGCAAGCTCGCCCTTGTCGAACGCTTGGTAAAACAGGTTGAGCACGTCCGGGTGGGCTTTCTCGACCTCGTCCAACAACACCACCGAGTAGGGCCGCTGGCGGATCGCCTCCGTCAAGAGCCCGCCCTCGCCAAAACCGACATAGCCCGGCGGCGAACCAATCAGACGAGATACCGTGTGCTTCTCTTGGTATTCGGACATGTTGATGGTGGTCAAAAATTGGCGTCCGCCATAAAGCTGCTCGGCAATTTGCACGACCGTTTCGGTCTTGCCCACGCCGCTAGGACCGACCAGCAGGAACGCGCCCAACGGCCGCCCGGGGCGGCGCAGGTCGGCACGGGCGGTGAGCAGATGGCGATGGATCCGCTCGATGGCAGCCCCTTGCCCTTGAATTTGTTCGCCCAGATAGCGAGGCAATTCGGTTAGTCGCGTCAGCTCATCGCTGGTCATTCGCTCCACGGGCACACCGGTCCAGTCACCGATCACTTGCGCGATCTGCGCTTCTTCGACGCTGGGAGTCACGAGCGCAAAGTCTTCCTGAAGTTGGGCTAGCTGTTGTTCTCGCTCGGCTAACTCACGCTGCCACTGTTCAGGCAACGCCTCTTGCGAATCATGCTCGAGTAGTTGGCGGTGCAGCCCCACGATGGCATCCACGCACTCACGCTGCGCCTGCCAAGCTGCTTCAAGGGTCGATAGCTCGGTTTCAAGGGTCGACAAGCGCTCATCCAACGCGTGGCGGGCAGCCGTGTCCGGCTCGCGACCCAGCAGCGTCTCTCGGGCTAAGTGATCACGCTCGCGCAGCGCAGCCGTATGCTCGCTCTGCAGATGGCTCAGCTTGCGAGGCGGCGTATCCAGTGCCTGCGCCAGCCGCGTGCAGGCGGTATCCAACACATCGATGGCTTTGTCAGGCAACTGTCGCCCGGCTAGATAACGTGCGGAGAGTGCCGCCGCCGCACGTAAACCGCTATCGCCGATCAGCACTCCGTGAGCACGCTCGTACACATCCCGCAGGCCACGCAATATGACCAGTGCCTGTTCGACGCTGGGTTCAGAAAGCGCGACGGGTTGGAAACGCCGCGATAGCGCAGGGTCTTTTTCAAAGTATTTTTTATACTCACGCCACGTGGTGGCCGCGATGGTACGCAGCTCGCCCCGGGCCAGGGCGGGCTTTAGTAAATTGGCCGCATCACCGCCACCTTCCTGGTTACCGGCACCAATCAACGTATGCGCTTCATCGATAAACAGTAGCGTCGGACGCGGGGCATTCTTCACTTCATCGATGACGGCCTTCAGACGCTTTTCAAACTCACCTTTCACCGCCGCACCGGCTTGTAACGCGCCTAGGTCGAGTGTCAACAGCTCGACGTCCGCCAGGGCGGCGGGCACTTGGCCTGCCACGATACGTGCGGCCAAGCCCTCTACGACGGCGCTCTTACCCACGCCAGCGTCGCCAATCACGATAGGATTGTTTTTACGACGCCGCCCTAGAATATCGAGCATTTGATCGATTTCCGGGTCTCTACCAAGCACCGGGTCCAACTTGCCCTGACGGGCTTGCTCCGTTAGCGACGTGGCAAACCGTGCCAGCGCGGTGTCATCGTTCTGCTGGGTAGGCGATCGCGATGCCAAGGTCGACGCCTCTTGCGGCGCCTCGGCGGATTCAGCGGTTATCCGGTCAAAATGACGGCGTAAATGCTCACGATTGATGTCGGCTAGCAGGCGCACCGATCCGCTAGCCAAGTAGCGGTCTGGGTTATGCAGCAGCGCGGTGAAAATCACCCCACTACGCAGCGTCAGATGTTGATACTCGGTCGAGGCCAATAACCACGCGTCTTGTAGCAGCTCGATGAGCAGCGGAGAAAAGCTGGGGGTGGCCACCTCGAGGGTGCGTGGAGGACGCAACTCTTCGGCCAATTGGGCACGCAAGTGCGACGTATCCAGATCGATATGCTCACAGATGCGGCGTACATCGCACAGCGGCTGGTCGAGCATGGCTTGCAATAAATGCCCTGCCGTCACTTCTGGAGCTTGCTGCTGCGCGCATAGTACAGCCGCCTGTTCGAGGCCTTGTCTCGCCACCGTGTCAAGACGGCCAATCAGTGCGGATAGCTCTACCCTGAGCATGGTGACTCCTAACGATAAAGTTGGTTGAGAAGGGACGTAATTTGGTCCGCTTGTTGATCAAGCGACCAGGAGAACGCGAGGTAGACCCCGACCATGGCAATACCGAAGAGGGCAAAGATTCCCCATGTTGGGAAACGTGAGCCTCGGCGCTGGCGACCCTGAACGACGTTATTCAGCGGTGTCGTCAAAGACTCGTCGGCAGGCTCTTTCAGCCCCGCCAGCTGATCCCCCAAGGCGCGCACGACTTGCTCATACTCGTCGCGGCCATGCGACATCACCCGATAGCGTCCCTCGAAGCCCAAACAGAGGCACAGATAGATGAACTCCAGCATGTCGCGATAACGCTGCGGTTCTTGTTGCAAACGTGCCAAGATGGAAAACACTTTTTCCCCACCCCAGGTTTCATTGTGAAAACGCGTCAGTAACGAGTGTTCGGCCCATTTGCTTTGGCGCCCCCAGGGCATTCCCATGACCGCTTCATCAATGAATGAGCACAGCACATAGCGATACGCCAACAGGGTCGCCCGGTCATAGCCTTGTTCGGTCAACTCGATATCGATCGCCGCAATTTCGTCGACGACTTGACGGTACAAACGCTCCACATCGCCAGCACTGTCTAACTGACGTACCCGCACGACCATGCCCAAAAGACTACTGGCGGCATCGACCAAGGGGTTGAGATTGTGTCCACGCAGGCGAAACCAGTAATCTTCGTCGGCGTCGAGCTGCTCGGCATGGCTATGAATGAGATGCTCAAGGCCGCGCTCGTTGATCAAATCCTCGTGTCGCCCCTTTGCATGAAACGCGCGCTGCCGGGAGGTGCTCAGTCCATCACTCACTAATTGCTGCATGATTTAACTCCTGATCGCCCAGAACTGCATTTCCAACCCGGGGAACTCGCCCGCCACGTGGAACGCAAAACCGCTGGCACCGTTGAGCATTCCCCACGCTTCGCTTTGGCGGTCCAACTGGAAGTAGGTATAGCCTGCGTGATACGGCAGCTCACGAGGTGCCACTGGCAAAGGCTCGAGCGGTACGCCGGGTAGCTGTAAGCTGATCAAATCGCGGATACGCTCGACGCTGGCGACCTTCGTTTGCTGCAGAAATAGCTTGCGCAGCCGCTCGTTGGGCATGTCGGCACGCACCGCTAGAATGAACTCGGCGGATTCGATCAAGCTGAGATCAGACAGCGGCGCCACCAAGAGGCCAAATCGACGAGCCTGCAATTGAATCGCCACGGCACGTGGCTCGAGTACCGTCGAGAGCGCTTGACGCAGCATTTTCATCAGAGGACGGAACGCCCGCTCGGGATGATCGTGATCGTAAGCGGGACACTCTGGCGGCAAGCGCGACTCGTCGGTAAACGTGACCAGTTCACAGGCGATTTCGTGCATGGTGTCGTAGAGGCGCTCGGGATGGAGCTGACCTAGGCGCGCTAGGTGTTGGAAACGGGGCTGGGCACGGTTCAACAGTTGTAGCAGCATGAAGTCCGATACGTCCGCGACACCGGCTTGATGGGGTGTCGATAGCCGCTGAGCAATGTTGCGTGCACGCTCGCGCATCAACCCGGCCATTTCGCCGACAAAGCGCTGCAAGCCCGGAGCTGCCTGAACGTTGAGCAGCGTGGGCAGAAACTGCTCGTCCAGCACGAGGCTACCGTCAGGACGCCGTTCGACGATTCTGGCAACGGCTAAACAGGCGTAGCCGCTACGATCTTCTTTTTCTAGCAGCAAGCGGGGCGATACGCGGGCCACGTCTAGCTCGGCAGTGGCACCTTCCCGTGAATGCAGGTCGCGCACGCTACGGCTCAGTAACCGATAGCGAGCAGGCAGATCATCACCAGGCCAGCGCACTTCTCCTACGCCGTCTGTCGCTAGCGGTAATCCCAAATAAACCACTTGGTTCGTGATGCTGGCGTCGTCGATCTCCAACGGTGTGGGCTCGACATCATCGGCCGGTAAATGGAACGCCACGCCGTCCGGCATGACCCCACTGGCTCGACTAATCGCCACACGCCCGAAGCTGAGGAATTCGTTGTTCAATTCCAAAGAGAGAAAGCCGTATAGATAGTGGCTAACACCCTTCAAGCGGGTATCCAACAAGCCTTCCAAACTTCGCTGTTGCTGTTGGAAATGCTGCGGTTTGATGAAGAGCCCTTCGCTCCACACGACTCGGTTGCGGGTCGCCATTACTCTTCCTTCCTTAGTGCTACTTCGCGGTCACGCAGGTGCACCAACAGATGGTAGTGCTCGCCTTGGCTGGTGATTTTCACGACCTTTTTCCATTCCGCCTCGTTGGGCGAGGCATAAAACGCGATGATGCCGATGTAACGCGTATCCTCGTCTACCTCGAAGGGCTCGTAGAATTTCCACTGGCCGGGAAGCAGGGTGAAGTCATCATGGGTCAAGTAGTTGGTGCCCAGTGCCTCCTCTAGATCGCGCTGCAGCTGTCCCAGATCCGCGGCCATGAGCATGGAGTCATCTTTCAGTTGCAGTATCTGAAAGCGCAGCGGCGTGCCCTCGCCATCCGCATTAGGGTTGGCGTTGGGCTCGGCCACCATGCTGAGGTCCACGAGAGAGGGTCTCTCTTCTGGATACCCCACAGGGATAGAAGGATCACGGATCACTTGCCATGCCTTACCCGTGGCTTCCCGCGTTGAGGCACAGCCGACCAGCACTAAACAGAGGCACGCCACTGCCGCCAGCCGAACTAAACGGACGGTGCTCATGCTTCCTCCCGCTGCTGGCGTCGAACGGACTGGTCATAGCCCTGCTCGAAGACTTCCCAAAAGAGTTTTTGAAAGCCTTGCTGACGGCCAGAGTTAAGCTCCCGGTAATAGTGCTGGTACATTTCCCAAGCCCAGCCACCTTCATCGTCGATACGAGCGCCCGCGCCTCGGTACGCATGAAAACGCTTGAGCAGCGCATCGGGAGAGAATGCATCCAGAATGGCCCCCAGCGCTAAGCCAATGGCCTCTTCGACGGCGGCTTGGTGCTGCCCTTGATGACGCAAACTTTCGGCCACCGCCTCGGGAGCTGACAGATGCACGGGGCTGCGCTGGGCGGAAAACAGCGTTTGTGCCGTCTCATCAAAGGAGAGCCCCAAACGTAATGGGTTATCCTCGATGGGCTGGAGCCGACGATCCCGAAGTGGGTACTTACTGTCATTCTGCGCCTGTTGTAGCAAGCGCAAACCATCCACGGCGGCGCGTAGTGTTTGGCCGGCTTCTTCCAAAAATGCCTGCTGCTCTTCGCTATCACGAAAAGGTAAATCGAGCCCCATACCTCGCAATAGGGGATCAGCGCCTACATGGCCCAGCGCTTGTGTCGTAGGGGTTTGCCAGCGATCCTCGAGCTGTTCACCCACCGAGCGCTCTAGGTCGTTAAGTTGCCGCTCATCCATGTCACTGCTCCTCTGCCTAAATGTGCCGTTAAAGGTTTGCCTACCAGAAAGGTTGACCGTTTCGCTGCGCGGCGGGTGATGCCGAAAAGGGGCTTCCTCGAGAGGTTCTATCGGTGATACGGGGGCTGACCCGCGATCCAACGCCACCATAGGATCGTGCTGTAACGAGCCAGGCATGACACCTCCTAGTGCCTCAATGGGGTCGTCTTGCCTGGACTGCTGACGATGCGAGTACTCACTCCCAATGGGCGCTTTGTCATACGGGTGCGTCATATCCTCATGTTCTTCATCGATCAGCGTTGTGATCGAGTGCACGCCTGGCTGCCACCCATGGCGGTCGCCCAAATGCACTTTTAACCGATACTCACCTACGATCAGCTCATCGCCATCGCGCAGAGCGACTTTTCGGCCCCTCCCCACGGGCAGCGTCGCGCGATTGATGTAGGTATGGCCACTGGCATCCACCAAGCAAAACTTGCCATCGATCTTAAGGATCTCAGCATGATGAGGACGTATCAGGCCGACATGATCTTGAAGCAGCCAGTCATCTGCGTCGCTTGCTCCCAGCGTGCCGCCTTCTTCATAAAACACGTGGCTGCTGGAGGAGCGACCCTCTAGCTGTTCACTGTTCAACACAACCAACGTAATGACATCGAAAGGCTCGGCGTGCATGGTTTAACTCGTCATTTGAATACGGACACGGCGATGCGTCGCGCTGCCGTCGCCGTCAGGGTTTACGAATGTCGTCCAGCCCAGTTGGCAGGAATCAATCTCGCCCAACTGCATGGGCCTCACGTCGCGCTCAAGCAGCTCGAGCTCCAGGTCGTAAGCCAGCGGCTCGCGCAAAACGAAACTCACCAGTGTCCTCAACGGCTGATGCTCGACGCCATCAGGAAGAAAATCGCGAAACCTCTCCAGGGTTAGCCCGCGCAAGCAAAGGGCAAACTTGCCGTTCACATCGGCCACCCGTTCGCCTGCCACCATGTCCTCACCAAGCGTCATGCCCGTGAAACCAGCCCGGCTACGCTGGTCCAGCGGTATGTCGACCCAGCGGTGTACCCACTGCTCGATCTCGACCGTGGCAATGTCGAAACAGTGGCTGACGATGCCGCTGACCACGTCCGGCGAACGTGACCGACCGGCCAGCAAGCCGGCATACGCCAGCATCTTGCTCCAGTTGATCGGTGTCTCACCGCGTAGGTTGCTGTCGGCAAGCCCTACCAAAGCAAAGACGGTGGCGGAAAAACCATCCTGGGCATCGTCTTGATAGCGCACGTAGTGGCGATACTTGCGCCAGCTTCGATGCAGCAACGTCAATAAGCGGTGATTGAAGAAGTCTAAAAAATCACCCGCCGCCCCTTCCTGATGCGCCGACTCATGCGCCAATGCTTCTAGGTAGTAGCTAGGCAGCGGTGACTGCGCTCCCTGTAAACCAAGAAAGCTGACTTGCAGGGCATACTGCCCCTCCTCGTTCATTTCCAGAGCCAGCACATCACTACTCGGAAACCCCAACGACGCCGAGGTGGTATAACGCACCCGCTGAAAAGCAGGCACGCTACCGCCATGCCGCTGCTCCAAATCATCCCCGTGATGACGATGCAGCAGTTCGACCAGTTGAAAGAATTCGTAGCGACGCGCGCCGTTGAACAAGGGCGCCAGCGCTACATCAGAGGCTGCTGCCCCACTTGCAAGCTCCATACATAGCGCTCTTGGTTATGACGATTGACCACCTGCAATTCGTGAAACGAATTGATGCTGGCGTACAAAGACAGAAAGCGTGCTAATACGCTGCCAAAGAGATAGAGGCTGCCCTCATCGCCAAACGCCTCTTGATCAAGCGTCATGACCGAGCGCAATCCGCGTACTGGCAAACCTCTGCGTAAACGGTCGACAGGCTGCGTCTGAATATCCACGATCCCGGCCAGGCGCTTTTGTGCGATGCGTTCTGCTTGCCGGTCGACCAGCGCTCGAAAGTCGTAGGCTTTCAGCACGGCACATAGCGCATCTCTATTGAGTAGCGACAGATAGTTCAGCGATAAATTGGAAATCAGCACCCACAGCAAACCATCATCGATGGCGGGCCGCAGTACGGGCGTGGGCTTGGTGATATTGCGAAATGCTGCGAACGTGGGGCTTTTCTCGGTGCCTACGCACACGTCACCAATCGTGAGCTGCTCGGGCAGTTCACGATTACTGCAGGTCAGGCTCAATGAGATGGTCTCCCGCAGCCCCAGACACTGCTGCTCATCGCCTCGGATGAAGGCAATGTCGTGATCAAATCCATCACCTCTTACGCTGTTACACACCCGCACCCGGTAATGCAGCGTTTCGCGTCCTCGGTCGCGCTCGATTTGATGCTGAAAGCTCTCGAAGGGCACGTAACGACGCGCGGCTGCCTGTACGCTGTTTTTATCGCCCTCCAGACGCCCGACGACGTCATCGACACTGAACGTTTCGAAATGCGCGGGAGTTTGGCTACTAGGCCGAATACGATAGTCACTTCGCTCCCCCGTCAGGTCGATAGGTTCAGCGTCATGCTTGAAGAGGTTGATCGCTGGCGTGCAGTACAGTGCCAAATGCTCGTCTTGCACCCGCGCATCCGTCGGTAAAGGGCGAGAAAACTCGAAACGAAGCGTGGCTCGACGACCGGGGGTCGCAGGCAGGGTTTGCGCGAGATGTTCTACATCGAAAAAATGGAAGGCCTCGGGGAAGCAGAGATACTCCTGCAGGATTCGATACCCCTGATGCACGTTTCGCGGGTAGGGCAGCAAGGCTTGGTCTCCATCGAAGCCAACCGCCTGTAACGTATCCGCTGGCAGCCTGTACGCAACGCCGTCGATCTCCAGCTCTAGTCGCGCCAGATAGTGACTCATCCACAGATACAGCGTCCTTGCGGTATATGAATCTCCACCCAAATAGAGCCGTATCGCATCGATACCCAGCGAGTTCATAGGCTGGTCACTGTGCACGGACATCGCCAATTCGACGACGGAGCTCTCCCGGGTATGCCGCGCAGTGACACCGTCATGTGCCAATGGGTATAACGCAACATCATGACAGGTGCGAAATAAGCAAGCCGTGTTGTTAACCGCCACGCTCGCCAGCTCTGTCCCACGGTCAACGACCTGCTGTTGGCTCAACGCGTTCACCTGCGGCGTGAACTGCACGACCGTCATACTGGGCACCGGACGTAAATAGTTTGGCCACAGCATGCTGATCAGCGAGTGGGTCAGCTCAGGAAACTCATCCTCGACTTTTTCGCGCATGCGCCCCGTCAGAAAGGCAAAGCCTTCCAACAGACGCTCGACGTCCGGGTCGGTGCTGCGTTCCGATAAAAAACGGCTAAGGCCAGGGTTTGCGTCGGCAAACTCCCGCCCTTGTCGTTTCAGAAAATTGAGTTCGTCTCGGTAGTAGCGATTGAGCATGAGTGCCTCGTTGGTCTATCAGTTGAGACACTGATAACGCTTGTTGTTGAGCAACAGGTCGATCGTGGTGTGCGTACTGCTGTTTCCTAAAGCCACCGTTGCATGTACTTGAAAGCGCAGCTGGAGAGGGTCACCTGAGTTGGGCAACGACTCGACGTCGACATGCTGGACGCGTGGCTCATAGCGCTCGATACAGTGCCGAATGGCCTGCTTGATATTGAGTTCCAGATCCAACACACCGATGGTGGCATCATTGAAATCCAGCAGGCCAAGCTCGGGCACACTCGCACTGTTGCCAGGATGACTATTGAGCAAATCCACCAAATGCCGTTTGATGGACGCAACGACGACTTCCAGCGGACTCTCGCTCGCCTCTGCATGGTGCGGTTGAGGTGCGGCAAGACGCTCGAACAAACGGTTGCCTAATCGCCTACGACTGCTCTCCATTGCCATCCTGGCTCCACCCTCTTATTCCTTGTCGAGTCGACCGACCAAAGACAGCTCGAAGTTGGCCCCCATGTATTTGAAGTGCGGGCGAACGGCCATCGACACTTGATACCAGCCCGGATCGCCTTCGACGTCGGACACTTGGATAGAGGCGGCACGCAGGGGACGACGGCTACGAACATCGGCAGGCGGGTTCTCCTGGTCAGCTACGTACTGGCGAATCCACGTGTTGAGCTCGCGTTCCAGGTCTTGGCGCTCTTTCCAAGAGCCAATTTGTTCACGCTGAAGCACTTTCACGTAGTGCGCCAAGCGGTTGATGATGAACATGTAAGGCAGCTGAGTGCCCAACTTGAAGTTGGTCTCTGCGGCTTTCCCTTCCGCCGTATTAGGGAACACTTTCGGCTTTTGAACGGAGTTAGCAGAGAAGAAGGCTGCGTTATCGCTACCTTTACGCATCGTGAGCGAAATAAAGCCCTCTTCGGCCATTTCGAATTCGCGGCGGTCGGTAATGAGCACTTCCGTTGGGATTTTGGCTTGCAGCTGACCGAACGCCTCATAAGTGTGCACGGGGAGATTTTCCACCGCGCCGCCACTTTGCGGACCAATGATGTTCGGACACCAACGATATTTGGCAAAGCTGTCGGTCAGGCGCTCTGCGAGCAGATAAGCGGTATTTCCCCATAGATAGTGATCGTGGTTTTCGCTGACGTTCTCGCGGTAGTTGAACGTCTTAACCGGGTTTTCGATGGGGTCGTAAGGTGTTCGCAATAAAAAGCGAGGGGCCGTCAAGCCAAGATAGCGAGCATCCTCGGACTCACGCAGACTGCGCCACCGCGCATATTTCGGCCCTTCGAAGATCGCTTTGAAATCCTTGATGTTGGGCAGCTCTTCGAAACTGTCGATCCCAAAAAAGGAGGGCGCCACGGAAGACATGAACGGCGCATGAGACATGGCGCCCACCGCCGAAGTGTACTGCAGCAGCTTCATATCAGGAGTCGAGGGTGAGAAATCGTAATGACCGATGATGCCCGCGACCGGCTCACCGCCAAATTGGCCATATCCTGCATTATAAACGTGGTGATAAAGGCCACTCTGGCTGATTTCGGGGGCAAACTCGAAATCTTCTAACAGCTCCTGCTTCGTGGCATGGAGCACATCGAGCTTGATGTTCTCACGAAAATCCGTGCGATCTACTAGCAGCTTCAAACCGCGCCAAGCAGACTCCATTTGTTGAAAGCCACGATCATGGAGAATTTCATCGACTTGATGACTAATTTTACGATCGAGTTCGACGATCATACCGTCGACGAGCGACTTATTGACGTTTTGCACCGAATCACTATTGTTCAACAGCTCTGCAATGAACGCGGCCACGCCTTGTTTGGCGACATCATAGCCTTCATCGGCGGGTGCCATACGCGTTTGAGCCATTACCTGATCTAGCAGGGAAAGCTCTGATTCTGTCTCTGTCACTGCTGCAGACTGCTGCTTTGCCGTTTTGCTCATTGCCATGCCTCGAAATCGTTGACGGTGGGATCGCTAAGAGAACTGCCAAGGCTCACTCGCCCTGGCGGTCCGACTCCAGTAGCTCCAACTCGCTTAATAGCTGCTGGCGAGCGTCTTCGTCCTCCAGCAGTTTTTGCAAACGATCACGGAAGGCGGGCACATTGCCCAGCGGCCCTTTCAAGGCGACCAGCGCTTCACGCAGCTCGACCAGCTTACGCAGTTCGGGTACCTGCTTGGCAACGGCATCAGGGGAGAAGTCATCCAAAGACTTGAACGACAGGTCGACCGCCATATCGCTAGGCGTTTCATCGTCTGCAAGGCGGTTCGGAACAGAGGCCTGAAGCGTTAGCCCAGCCTCACGCATGACCGATTGAAAATTATTCTTGTCGACGGAAACTGCTTGGCGCTCCTCAATCGACGTCTCTTCCTCACCGCCTTTGAAATCACCCACGACCAATAGCTTGAGAGGAAGCTCCGTTTCTGATTGTTGATCCCCGGTTGCCGGCACATACTTGATGTTGATGCGCTCTTTTGGCGCGACAGTTCCTTGTTTAGCCATGCGGATAAGCCCTAGAGAAAAGTGACCGAATGTAACCGCGAACGGTTCTCAATCAGTGAAAATTACCGAATTATTCTTCTCCATGCCAACCGCTCTGAATATCAGATCCTGACAACCTAATCGCCAACTACTGCCTAGATAGCTACCGTTTCATTCATTTTTTTAGGAGTTAGCAGCTTTATAAAACAAAAATACTTGCAAAGTATAATTTGTAAGATATTTCTTACAAAAACTATCGGCAATCTCTTAAGCTAATAGACAGAAATCACTTACAACAGCCATAAAAAACGACCGTTTGATCCGGCCAATTAGTCAACTATGATCCCCCATCATTCATGTCTTTGACTTCATTTAAAGCTACATTTATTAACATCTGCGTGCGATCTGCCACAAAGACTTAATACGCCCTGTATGGATTAGGCAACCTTTTGCCAATGGCAAGAGGTTGCTTAATGACAGGCAAAAAATTGCCTAATTAAAAATAAATAGCCTCGATATAAAAATTCAAGTGCTTGTTTTTAAATCGAACAGCCAGAATGGCATCTGTATTGCAATAACACTGCGTCCATCGGACAACGTTAACTCAATCCGTCAAGGAGCAGACTTATGCCAACTCCATGCTATATCAGTATCGAAGGCCAAACTCAGGGCAATATCACTGCTGGCGCATTTACCCCTGATTCAGTGGGTAACATCTACGTGGAGGGCCACGAAGATCAAATGCTGGTTCAGGAATTCAAACACGTCGTCACAGTTCCTACTGATCCGCAGTCTGGTCAACCGTCTGGCCAACGCGCCCACAAGCCATTTATCTTTACCGTTGCATTGAATAAAGCCGTGCCGCTCATGTACAACGCGCTGGCATCCGGCGAGATGCTGCCGAACGTAGAGCTCAAGTGGTACCGCACGTCGGTAGAAGGCAAACAAGAGCACTTCTTCACCACGACCTTGACCGATGCCACGATCGTCGATATCAACCTGCGCATGCCGCACGCTCAGGATATGACGAAAGCCGAATTCACCCAGCTCATGGATGTTTCCCTCGCCTACCGCAAAATCGATTGGGAACACACCGTGGCCGGCACGTCGGGTTCCGACGACTGGCGCGCGCCCATCGAAAGCTAAGTCCCCTTTCGATACGCAAAAGGCCCTCCTTATGGAGGGCCTTTCTCGTTATTACCGCCAACTCATACCTATCACACGAACCGGCCTAGACCGACCGCAGAACGTAACCGGTCCATCGTGACCGTCGCCTCTTCTCTGGCACGCTCGGCGCCTTTTTGAAGTACGGCTTCGATATGTCCGGGATCTTCCATCAACGCATTATAGCGCTCCCTTGGCTCACTGAGATGCGCGTTGAGGTAATCGAACACTCGGTCTTTCGCCTCCCCCCAGCCAATGCCTTCAGCGTATTGCTCGCGCATATTCGCCGTCTCAGCATCGCTGGCGAAAGCAGCGTAAATCTGGAACAGCGTGCAGGTATCAGGATCTTTCGGCTCACCCGGCTCGAGCGAGTTGGTTTTGATTTTTCGCACCAGCTTTTGCAGCTTTTTCTCGCTAACGAACAGCGGGATCGTATTGTTGTAGCTCTTGGACATTTTGCGACCATCCAAGCCCTTCAAGACCTCGGCCTTTTCGCTCACCACCGCTTCTGGCTGAGTGAAGTACTGACCTTTGAAAAGATGATTGAAGCGACCCGCGATGTCTCTCGCCATTTCAATGTGCTGAATCTGATCGCGCCCTACCGGCACCTTGTTGGCGTTGAACATCAGTATGTCGGCGGCCATCAACACCGGGTAGCCAAACAGCCCCATGGTGATACCTTTATCGGGGTCTTGGTCGCCCGCTTCTTCGTTCTCGGCCACGGCGGCCTTATACGCGTGAGCACGGTTCATCAACCCTTTCGCGCAGACGCAGGAGAGCATCCACATCAGCTCAGGGATCTCATGGATATCCGACTGACGATAGAAAATGGCGTTGTCGGTATCCAGACCCAGCGCCAGCCACGTGGCCGCAATCTCTAAACGCGACGCTTGCACACGCTTGGGCTCTTGGCACTTGATCAGCGCGTGATAGTCAGCGAGAAAATAGAACGACTGCACGCTCGGGTCTTGGCTTGCTTCGATGGCAGGCTTGATAGCGCCCACGTAGTTACCAAGGTGCGGCGTTCCGGTCGTGGTAATCCCGGTCAGCACGCGGGTTTTGGCTGTCTGACTCATGATCTGAATCCAACTGAATGAAGGTCAAAAACGATACGCTATTGTACGCTTATTGCCAAACCACCGCTGCCTCTGCTCCTACTTCATGAGGGTTTTCGCGGCGAATGAGCAGCGGCGCACTTTGTGCGACCACCGTCCCGCTCCCTTCGAAGGTGGCTCCCATGGCCATGACCCATCGCTCGCTATGGTAAATGACCGGCATATAGAAACAGCTGTGCTGGGGACAGTGATGCGATGTCGATACTTTGGCGTGCGTGCCATACTCCTCAAAACGTGCCGTCTCGGGCGCATCCAGCAGTGGAGCGCCCTGCCAATCGAGTTCCTCCCAACGGGCCAAAGCTTCTGACGCCGCCGTTTCAGATCGCATTTGCGCTTGTATCGATGCACGAAAGTTACCTGCCAAGCGCTCGTCGATCAGTGCCGTTTGCATACTAACGAGCGCCATGACCAACGCGCTGGCCAGCAGTACCATGACGATGACCAAAGCCGCGCCCTGCTGTTGCTTCACTCCGCTCTTCTCCATGGTTATTCCCCTTGGGGTGCCAGTAGACTGGCACGGTGCGTTACATGAAAACGCAATTCGCTGCCGCCGGGGCCTAATGGCAATGACACGAGGCTATCGGCGCCGTCAGCCGTTTGGCTTCCCAACGGTACATCGCGTTCGCACGTACTCGTCGAGGGGGTGGCAAAATTGACCATGGGTTGAGCGCGCGACATGTCTTGCAACGTACAGCGGCACTCTTTGGCGACGCTCTGGCAACGTAAATGATAAAACGCCTGCCCCGACGCATCATAAGGCCCCTGCCGTCGCAGGGTTTGCGTCATCGTCGTCACTGCAAAAATCAGCGCTTCCTGCTGGCGACTCAGCATATCGACATGGCGATGGGTTTTCAGCGTGCCTAGAAATAGCTGCCCTGCCCCTAATACGATGACCAGCCCTATCGCCATCGCTACCATGACTTCCGTTAGGGTAAAACCGCGCTGCCTTTCCTTTAGCACAGAGACTCCTCGACCCTTACTTCAAAGCGGTAATAAGAACCGATACTCCATTCTGCCCCCGTTCTCATCCTGGGGCGTATCGAGTTGCACCGTGACATCGAACTGGCAGCCCGACCGGCCAATCCCACTTTGGCCCGGATTCACGCTATGTCGTAGAGGGGCCCCCTTCGCCAGAAACCAGGCGTCACGCCACGCGTTTTCAATCGAGGCGACCGGTACGTCTTGGCACGCTTCTATATGAGAGATGGCGGCCCACACACGCTCTTGCGCGTCCAATGCAGCCACGGAGGCCAGCGACCGTTGATAACCGCTGTGAGCGCTTTGCATCGATTTCAGCTGCATTGCGGCCACACTGAGCACTCCCACTGACAAAATGACGAGCGCGACCAGCGCTTCCACCATAGAGAGTCCTCGCTGGTGTGTCTGCATTACCAACAGACTACCGGCGTGCGCTCGCCGCGCGCATTGAGTTGAATATCGCCATGACAGCCATCGGCCTGAGGGGTGGTCGCAATGAGAAGAAAACCGCCGTCACTCTCCCCCCCTGCCGCGACAGAGAGGGTGTAGTTGCCATCAGGCGACGTCGTGGTGATGGCACAGCCGGTGTAGTTGTATCGACGAGAGTAGCAGCGCTCCATTTCAGAAGCGGCTTGCAGCAGCCCCGCATGCGCATCAGTGCGAAGCGAGCGTTCTACATAGCGTGTGTAACTGGGATAGGCGATACCTGCGACGATGCCAATGATGGCCACGGCAATCAGCATTTCGATGAGGGTAAAACCTTGCTGGTGAGTCTCCTGCTCGCCAGCAAGGGAAAATGAAGGGCTAGACACCGAGTCAGCTCCTGTATCGGTTAAACCATACTTCGAGTATGTCGGAAACCGATACGCTTTGCATCACTCGCTGACGTCTATTCACTCACGCAAGTTCACCGATGAGCGCTTCAGCACACTCATCTTGTAAAGCGCGTTACTCGCTGACGATCACTCGTTCACGCAGCTCTCTTGGCATCGAGAACGTAATCGTCTCTTCACGCCCCTGCAGTTCGACGGGGGCTTCCGCGCCCAGTGTCTGCAACTTATCAATGACGCCTTTGACGAGCACTTCAGGGGCGCTCGCCCCGGCAGTGACGCCAATACGCTTGACGCCGTCGAGCCAAGTCGCATCAATTTGCTCAGCGTTATCGATCAAATAGGCAGGAGTGCCCATTCGCTCGGAAAGCTCACGCAGCCGGTTGGAATTCGAACTGTTGGGGCTGCCGACCACCAAGACTAGGTCGCTATCCGCCGCCAACTCACGCACCGCGTCCTGACGGTTTTGGGTGGCGTAGCAGATATCGTCCTTACGCGGCCCCTGGATGTCGGGAAATTTTTCCCGTAGCGCGTCGATCACCTTGGCGGTGTCGTCCATGGAGAGTGTGGTTTGCGTCACGAACGCCAGTGCCGAGGGGTCGTTCACGACTAAGTTGGCCACATCCTGCTCGTCTTCGACCAAGTAAATCTTGCCGCCATGGGAGGTGTCGTAGCGCCCCATGGTGCCTTCGACTTCCGGGTGGCCTTCATGGCCAATCAAAATGCACTCCTGGCCGCGCTTGGCGTAGCGCAGCACTTCCATATGCACTTTGGTGACCAGCGGGCAGGTGGCATCGAACACCTTTAGGCCACGCTGTTCTGCGTCTTGCTGCACCGCGCGGGAAACGCCGTGGGCGGAGAAGATGACGATCACATCGTCGGGCACTTCGTGAAGCTCTTCAACGAAGACCGCGCCGCGTTCACGTAAGGTTTCCACCACGAAGCGGTTGTGCACCACCTCATGACGCACGTAAATCGGCGGACCGAAGACATCCAGCGCACGGTTGACGATATCGATCGCGCGGTCGACGCCCGCACAAAACCCGCGCGGGTTGGCTAGCTTGATCTGTACGGGCTGAGATGACTCTGATGACTGCATAAAAGCGCCTTGATGCAACCTGCATCGCTCAGGAAATTAGTGTTTGGTGATCGGCGTGACGTCGAGCACTTCGACATCGAATGTCAATGTGCGCCCCGCCAGCGGATGGTTGAAGTCGACCTCGACGCGGTCACCATCAATGGCTTTGACCACGCCAGGCAATTCCGTTCCCGCTTTATCGGCAAACGACATCACCATGCCGATCTCAGGCGATTCGTCACCAAAGTCTTCCCGCTTCAGCGTTTGAATGTTCTGCGGATTGTGTTGGCCAAACGCATGCTCTGGCGTGATATCGAACGAGCCGTTCTGGCCTGCGGCCATGCCTTTGATGGGATGCTCGAAGCCGGGCGGCAGATTGCCATCGCCAAATTGGAACGTCGCTGGCGCTTTCTCTTTGGTGGAATCGACGACCGTGCCATCTTCCAGCTTCAGGGTAAAATGCAGGGTGATTTCCATCCCATCGTCAATTAGGTAGTCCATGGTGCCTCACTCATTGATGTTAAGAAGAGGATGACTGCGCGGCTTTCTTACGCCGACGCTCACCCATGACCGACTCCCAAATCAAGCCCACGGCCCCTAGGGTAATGCCGATATCCGCCACGTTAAAGGCAGGGTAGTACCAGCCCGCCGCATGGAAGGAGAGAAAATCCACCACATAGCCGTGGATCAAGCGGTCGTACAAATTGCCCAACGCGCCTCCGATGATCAGCGGCAGCGCGATGGCCAACAGCGTCTCATCGGCGCGCACCCGAGATAGCCACACGGTGAGACCGATACTGGCACCGATGGCAATCGCCGCAAAGAACCAGCGCTGCCAGCCGGGATGCTCGGCTAAAAAGCTAAACGCCGCCCCCGTATTATGCAGCAGCGTGAGGTTGAAAAATGGCAGCACCTCGACCGGCTGAGCATAGTTCAGGAAATGGCTAGCGGCGTACTTGGTGGCCAAGTCCACTACGATGATCGCGACGGCAAGCCACAACCAGCGCAGCGGCCGCCGCATGGGCGGCCGCTGGGAGTGTAGATCGTTCGCTGAAGAGGCGTTAGGCATAATGACGAATCTCACCGCTACCGTCGGGTAAATTACTCACGCAGCGGCCGCACAGGTCAGGATGCTCGGCAATGCTGCCTACGTCCGCCCGATGATGCCAGCAGCGCTCACACTTGGCGTGCTCACTGGCACTCACCGCGACCTTCAGACCAGCAAGCTCGGTGCTTTCGGCATGGGCGGCCTTTGCGAGCGGCGCTAAATGCACTTCACTAGTGAGCATCACGAAGCGCAACTCGTCGCCAAGCTTGGTTAACGTTGCGTGCAGCTCCTCATTGACGAACAGCGTCACGTCGGCCGCCAGGCTGCCCTTGATCACTTTGGCATTACGCGCGTCTTCCAGGCACTTGTTCACCGAGTGCTTCACTTCAAGCACCTGCTCCCAGAACGCCCGGCCCATTTCGGCACCCTCGTCCAGCGTGGAGAGGCCAGTGTAGTAGGTCTCCAGCAGCACGCTATCGCCACGCTCGCCGGGGATATGCTCGAAAATCTCTTCGGCGGTGAAGGACAGAATCGGCGCCACCCAGCGACTCAGCGCTTCCACCACGTGATAGAGCGCGGTTTGCGCGCTGCGGCGGGCCAGCGAGTCGGTTTGGGTGGTGTACTGGCGATCCTTGATCACGTCCAGGTAGAAGCCGCCTAGCTCCCGGGCGCAAAAGCCGTGCACCTGCTGATACACATCCAGGAAGCGGTACTCCTCATAGGCGTTTTCGATGCGGCCTTGAAGCTGTGCGGCACGGTCCACCACCCACTGGTCCAGCGCCAGCATATCGCCAAACGCGACTTGATCCCGCGCGGGATCGAACCCGTTCAAGTTGGACAGCAGGAAGCGGGCAGTGTTACGGATACGGCGATAGACATCGGCGGTACGCTTGAGGATTTCATCCGAAACGGCCATTTCACCGGAGTAGTCGGTCGACGCTACCCATAGGCGCAAGATATCGGCCCCCAGCTTATCCATCACGCTTTGCGGCGCGACCACGTTACCAATGGATTTGGACATCTTGCGGCCCTGGGCATCCACCGTGAAGCCGTGGGTCAGCAGCTGGCGATACGGGGCATGACCATCGATCGCTGCACCGGTGAGCAGCGACGAGTGGAACCAACCGCGGTGCTGGTCGCTACCTTCCAGGTATAAATCTGCCCGCGGGCCGCTTTCATGACCGTGGGGGTGCGAGCCGCGCAGCACATGACGGTGGGTAGTGCCCGAGTCGAACCATACGTCCAGCGTGTCGGTGACTTTCTCGTAATCCGACGCCTCTGCGCCGAGCAGCTCGGCGGGGTCGAGCTTGAACCATGCCTCGATGCCCTGCTGTTCCACGCGTTTGGCGGCTTCTTCCATCAGCGACACGGTGTTCGGGTGTAGCTCACCGGTTTGCTTATGCAGGAAGAACGGAATCGGCACGCCCCAGTTACGCTGGCGAGAGATACACCAATCTGGGCGGTTGGCGATCATGCTGTGCAGGCGCGCCTGACCCCAGGCCGGGGTAAACTCGGTGGCCTCGATACCGGCCAGCGCGCGCTCGCGCAGAGTCTTGCCATCTTTGCCTTTGATATCCATGCCAACGAACCACTGGGCCGTGGCGCGGTAGATCACCGGCGTTTTGTGGCGCCAGCAATGCATGTAGCTGTGGGTGATTGGCGTGTGAGCCATCAACGCGTTCACGTCACGCAGTTTCTCGATGATGTTCGGGTTGGCTTTCCAGATCATCTGGCCGCCGAAGAACGGCAGGTCATCGGCGTAAACGCCGTTGCCCTGTACCGGATTCAGCATGTCATCAAAGCTCATGCCATGCTCACGGCAGGTGACGAAGTCATCCATACCGTAAGAAGGGGCAGAGTGAACGATACCGGTACTGCCGACTTCAGACTCGACGTAATCCGCCAGATAGACCGGCGATAGACGGTCGTAGAACGGGTGGCGGAAATTGATCAGGTCCAGATGTTTGCCCTGAGTCGTCGCGACCACCTCGCCTTGTAAACCAAAGCGCTCCAAGCAGCTCTCGACCAGCTCTTCGGCTAGCAGCAGCAGGCGCTCACCGGTGTCGACCAGCGCGTAGGTGAAGTCGGGGTGAACGTTCAGCGCCTGGTTGGCGGGAATGGTCCAAGGCGTAGTGGTCCAGATGACCACCGCCGCAGGCTTGGCCAGCTCGCTCAGACCGAACGCCGCTGCCAGCTTGTCGGCGTCTTCCACGGGGAAGGCCACGTCGATGGCATCGGACTTCTTGTCAGCGTACTCGACCTCCGCCTCGGCCAGCGCCGAGCCGCAGTCGAAACACCAGTTCACCGGTTTCAAACCTTTGAAAACGTAGCCCGCGTCGACCATGTCGGCCAGCGCGCGGATTTCACCCGCTTCATTGGCGTAATCCATGGAGCGATAAGGGTGGTTCCAGTCGCCAATGATGCCCAGGCGCACGAAATCCACCAGCTGGGTTTCGATCTGGGCACCGGCGTACTCACGGCACAGCTCACGGGCTTTATCCGCCGGAAGGTGCTTGCCGTGGGTGGTTTCCACCTTGTGCTCAATGGGCAGGCCGTGGCAGTCCCAACCCGGCACGTAAGGCGCATCAAAACCCGCCAGGTTTTTGGACTTAACGATAATATCTTTGAGAATTTTATTAACGGCGTGACCGATATGGATACTGCCGTTGGCATAGGGAGGGCCATCGTGCAGTACAAACAGCGGCGCACCCGCACGGGCTTCGCGCAGGCGCTGGTATAGGTTCATGTCCTGCCACTGGGAAACACGCCCTGGCTCCTGCTTCGGCAGCATGCCGCGCATAGGAAAGTCGGTTTCTGGCAGGTTTAGCGTGTGCTTATAGTCCATAGTCCGGTCAGCCGTCGTTTGTATCGGCGGCGTCATCCGCCGAAGTGAAATCAGAAGAAGCGGTCTCACGCCCAAGCGGGGCCGAGGCCAGCGGAAGAGAGAGTGCAATGCCAGTCTCTACGGCCGCAAAGTAACGGCGCGCCCTGGCTTGGTCATGGTGAATCTGTGTTTTCAGTGCCTCGAAATCGTCAAACTTCACTTCCCCCCGTAGCCGTGCGCAGGGGTAAACCGTCAGCCGCTGGCCGTACAAGTCGCCCTTAAACGCCAACAGGTGAACTTCCAGCGTCGGGCGTTTGGCACCTACCGTGGGCCGGAAGCCGACATTCGCCACGGCAGGGTGGCGCTCGCCATTCGCCAGCTCGGCCACCACCGCAAACACGCCCCGCAGCGTCAGCGGCTGGGGCAGCAGCGGTAGGTTCGCGGTTGGCACGCCAATGGTGCGCCCCAGTTGCTGGTCGCGCACCACGCGGCCATGCAGCGAGTAGGGCCGGCCCAACAAACGGGCAGCTACGTCGAAGTTGCCGCTGGCCAGCAGGGTGCGCACACGGGTGCTCGACACGCGCTCGTCATCGACCTTGAAGGTGCGGGTGTGCTCGACGCCAAAACCGTGGGTACGCCCGACTGCTTCCAACAGGCTGAAGTCCCCCTTTCGGTCGCAGCCAAAGCGAAAGTCGTCCCCCACCACCAAGTGCTTGACACCCAACCCCTCGATGAGCACTTGATCGATGAATTCACGGCCGGTCAGGCTACGCAGCGCATCGTTGAACGGCAGACAGAGCACCTGCTCGGCACCGTGGTCGCGTAGCAGGCGCACCTTTTCGCGTAGCCGTGTCAGGCGAGGCGGCGCTTGATCACCGGCAAAAAACTCGCGGGGCTGAGGCTCGAACACCACCACGGTCAGCGGAACGCCCAGGCGCGCAGCGTGCTCACGGCACTGCTGCAGGATCGCCTGATGCCCCCGGTGCACCCCATCGAAATTACCAATGGTCGCCACGCAGCCACGATGGGACGCTGTCAGATTGTGCAGACCTCGAATGACGTGCATGGCACCCCTGTTTTAAAAACGTTAGGTTTTAAAAGCGCTGGCCGTGATCAAAGCGTTTGATTATAGCGAACACGCAGGCCAGGTGCAGGAGTAGATCATCGCCCCCAACGCCTAACTTAACCGTTCATTCTAAAGTGGCGCAGCCGCAGGCCAAGCGCCGTTAACCAGATGAAGTAGAGCCCGCCGCCCAACACGACCAGGGCCGCCACCCACCCCACGCGCTGCCATAGGCCGAAGTCGAGCCATGCCTGCCACTCAGGCGAGACGATCAGGAGCGCGAGACTCATGAGTACGCTGCCACCGATCAACTGTACGCCAAACCGCCCCCAGCCCGGCTGGAACACCAACACCTGCTGGCGATAGAGCAAGTACCCCAGCAGCCCTGCATTCAAAAACGCCGAGAGCGCCGTCGCCAGCGCCAAACCCGCGTGGGCCAGCGGCCAAATCAGCAGCAGGTTGAAGACCATGTTCGCAACCATGGCGATAATGCCTACCTTGACTGGCGTTTTGGTGTCTTGGCGAGCAAAGAAACCCGGCGCGAGCACCTTGATCAGCATAAAGGCCACTAAACCGAAGGCGTAGGCACGCAGGCTCATGGCCGCCATCTGAATATCGTTATCGGTCATCGCCCCGTAGTGAAACAGAGTAATCAAAAACGGCTCGGCCAGTACCGCCAGTGCCAATGCCGCTGGCACGCCCAGCAGCAGCACCACGCGAAGCCCCCAGTCAAGCATGGCGGAAAAGTGCTCGGTGGACTGCTCCGCGTGCCGCTTGGAAAGTGCAGGCAAGATAATGGTGCCAATCGCCACTCCAAACACGCCAAGCGGTAGCTCTACCAACCGATCCGAGTAGTAGAGCCACGAAACGCTCCCCGCCGCCAACAGCGATGCCAGCACCGTATCCAACAGCAAATTGATCTGCGACACCGATACGCCAAACAGCGCCGGGGCCATCAGTTTTAAAATACGCTTGACGCCGTCATGGGCAAAGTTGGGCCACGGCGTGGGCAAAAGCCCTAAACGCAGTAAAAACGGCACCTGAAACGCAAGCTGAGCCGCCCCTGCAATCAGCACGCCCCACGCCAGCGCCATGGCGGGCTCTTCCATCAGGGGCATCAAAAACAGCGCCGCACCGATCAACGACAAGTTCAGCAGTACTGGGGTAAATGCGGGCACTGCAAAGCGGTTCCAAGTGTTCAGCACGCTGCCTGAGAACGCGGTGAGCGAAATGAGCAGCAAATACGGAAACGTCAGCCGCAGCATATCGGCGGTCATCGCTAGTTTATCAGGGTCGCGACCAAAGCCAGGGGCAAACAGCCACACCAGCCAGGGCGCGCCCAGCATCGCCAGCGCCGTGATCAGCGCTAGCAGGGCCGTCAGGCTGCCCGCCACCGCGTTCAAAAGCTCACGGATCTCCTGCTTGGTGCGCTGAGAAGAGTACTCCGAGAGCACCGGCACGAAGGCTTGATTGAATGCGCCCTCGGCAAAGAGACGGCGTAGGAAATTGGGAATCTTGAACGCCACGAAGAACGCATCGGAGCCATTGCCCGCCCCGAGGAACGTCGCTACGACCACATCGCGCACCAACCCCATCACCCGGGAGAGCATGGTCATGGCGCTGACCACCAATCCAGAACGCATCAGTCCTCGGCGGGGTGGCGGCATATTGGCATGCGGTGATGTATCGGCGCTCATCAAGTACTTTCCTACAGGCGGCTAGAGGCTAAATAGAGACTCGCACATCGCCTGCTAGGCGACGTTCAGGCACAAAAAAACCGGCCGCAGCCGGTTTTTTTATGGCGCCTGCCGGCTTACGCCGCCAGAGCCTTAATGCGCTTGTTCAAGCGGCTTTTCAGACGTGCAGCTTTCTTCTTGGAAAGAACGTCTTTGTCAGCGATACGGTCAACGACCGGCTGCATTGCCTTGAACTCTTCCATCGCTTTGCCATGGTCGCCGGTGTTGATCGCTTTGATCACACGCTTGATGTAGGTGCGGACCATGCTGCGCTGGCTGGCTTTCAGGACGCGACGAGTCTCGGCCTGGCGGGCGCGCTTGCGTGCTTGCTTGCTGTTCGCCACAGGTATCTCCTTGGAGAATAAGGGCTGCCTATCAACGGCAACGAATTTACTATGTGTTTGTCGGCTGGCAGTTGCCAAATCACGACATTTCCGTAACAACCAATTGATCTAGCAGGGTTTTCAACACTGCTAAATAGTGTAACGAGCAGTCTTATAGCTGCCCGCTCACGGGTCTTGTCTGAGAGGATGGCGTAGTCTATCACGCGCAAAGCGGGCTTACTAGCCGGTGTCAATGCTTTTCGATGGTGTACTTACGGCAGTGCCTGGCACGTGGGTGCCAAAACCTTGCGCAAAAAGCGCCGCGTGCGCTCGTCTTGGGGATTGGTGAAAAGCTGCTCTGGGGGGGCCTGCTCGACGATTTGACCTTCGTCCATAAATACCACGCGGTCGGCGACGTCTCTGGCAAATTGCATCTCGTGGGTGACCACGATCATGGTTTGCTTCTCGGCCGCCAGTTGCTTCATGAGAGCCAGCACTTCCTCCACCCACTGCGGGTCGAGCGACGAGGTCGGCTCATCGAACAAAATGACGTCGGCATTCGCCGCCATGGCACGGCCAATGCCCACCCGCTGCTGCTGGCCGCCGGAGAGCGATGCAGGGTAAGCATCCGCTTTATCCGCCAAACCGATGCGCGCCAGAATCTCCCTAGCGCGAGCGTGGGCCTGCACCTTGGGTAGCTTGTCCACCACGATCATGCCTTCGCTAATGTTTTCCAGCGCGGTTTTATTGGCGAACAGGCCGTAATTCTGAAACACGAAGGCGGTGCGACGGCGCAGTGCCAAAATATCCGCCCGACTCGCCTTTCGCGCATCGACGCGCACATCACCGACGGTAATATGCCCTGCCTCTGGGCGCTCTAGAAAATTGATACAGCGCAGCAGGGTCGACTTACCGGTGCCCGATGGGCCGATGATCACGATGATCTCACCCTGCTCTAGGTGTAAATCGACATGACTGAAGACCGGCTGCTGTCCAAACTGCTTGCTGACAGATTCAAGCGTGATCATCGCTGGTACGCCTTATTCAAATACGTTTCCAAGCGGCGCTGGCCCCAAGAGAGTGCTTCCACCACGACCCAGTAGATGATCGCCACCAACAGGAAGGCTTCCAGATACAAAAAGCTGCCCGATGCCTCTTTCTGGGTGGCCCCCATCAGCTCCGTCACGCCCAGCGTAAAGGCCAGCGAGGTTGCCTTGATCATATCGATGAAGTAGTTCATCAACGTTGGCGTGGCCACGCGGGTGGCTTGCGGCAGGATAATCCGCCGCATCAGCTGCGGCTGGGTCATACCTATCGAGAGCGCCGCTTCGGTTTGGCTACGGTCGATACCCACGATGGCCGCACGAATGGATTCCGCCATATACGCCGAAAAGTGCAGCGTCAGGCCCAATACCGCTGCGGTCACGCCATTAATGGAAATCAGCGCATCGATGAGCTGGGGCAGACCGTAGTAGAACAGAAATAGTTGCACCAACAGGGGCGTGCCGCGAAAAAACGAAATGAACAGCAGCGCGGCGCCGTTCAATACGGGAATCTTCAACACCCGCACGACCGCCAACAAGCAGGCAATGACTAACGCAAATACCATGGCGATGCTCGCCATCTGCAGCGTCAGCGGTAAATAACTCAGCAGGACCGGCAACAGGCCCCACATATACTCCACATTTAGCATCGTCGTATCGCTTATCAACAAAACGGCCGTGGTCATGCCACGGCCGCCATCATCAGAGGTTCGCCGAGCTTATGGCGTCGTGATGTCAGTATCGAACCATTTCTGGGAGATTTCACCCAGCGTGCCGTTTTCACGCAGTTCAGACAGCGCAGCGTCGACGCGGTCGCGCTGCGCCCGCCCCTCCTCGTCGTCACGGAACGGCAGCGCGTTTTCGATGGTGGTGAACGGTTGACCTGCCAAGGCGAGCGGCAAACCGCGCTCACTAATGACCTGGCTGGCGCTCACTCGATCCATCACGAAAGCATCGACACGGCCCAGCGCGACATCCTGCTCCACATTGGATTCGTAGGTGCGGATATCGATCTCGTCGGCGTTCGGCTGCTCACGCAACAGCTGCTCGTAGTTAGAGCCTAGGTTCACCGCCACGCTTTTGCCGGACAAATCGTCGACGCCTTCGATGGTGTCGTTACCGGCACGTACGACCACTTGGGCACCGTCGTATACATAAGGCGCGGTAAAGGCATACTTGGCTTTGCGCTCATCGGTGATAGTGATTTGGTTGGCAATGGTATCGATGCGACCCGATTCCAACATGCCCGCCAAGCCCGAGAAGCTCGCGGTCACGAATTCGATCTCGTCGCCGGTGATCTCCCCTACTGCATTCATCACATCGACTTCGAAACCCTTCAGCTCATCTTGCTCGACATAGGTGAACGGGAAGTAGCCACCCGACATACCGACACGCAGCGTGTCGGCCTGAGCAGCCATGGATGCCCATCCCGCAACGCCCAAGGAGAGCGCCATCACAGTCTTTTTCAAACGGCTTACGTTCATCATACGGTTTTCCTCATCGGGCCTTAGGCCCCTCGTAGAGACAGGGGCACTGGCGTCGGGGTGCCCGTCACCAGCGCAATGCCGACAAGATACCAGCAAAAAAGAAATAATAAACCGCCTGCTTATGGTTTTTTGGAACTAGCCATATCTCAAGTTGACTGCATCGACTCGCCGCCCAGGCCGACGACCTGCTCTAACTGCTCATAGGCATGACGAAGCCACACCTTCATACGTTGGCGCTCGGCAATGTTCATCAGGCGGCGGTCGTTGGCCACCGCCCAGAAGCTACTGTTATTGAAATCGATTTTTTGGGTGAGCTTGGCATGCAGTCTTGGAAGCTCGATGAGCGCCACCCCCTGGTCAAGAGCTTGCGTATAGGTATCTGACTGCAGAAAGCGCTCGAAATGTTCGCCGCGGCCTTTGTTCTGCACCACCACGATGTCGACGGGTTGCGATGCGTAGCGCGCCAACACCTGAGACAGCAGCGTCACCGAATCGGCGCCATCGTCCATTACGTGCCACCACACGACTTGCATACCCAACTCATCGAGCAGGCCGAACACATCGGTTTCATCGATCCAGCGATTGATGGGCTGGGCCGATTGCGCAGCCAAGTCGATGATCAAATCGCGATCCGGGTGCTCCTCGACCGCCGAGAGCATGCCGTCCAGGCTGTCGTCGTCGCCTACCACCACCGGCGAGGCGTACTCTTGATAAAAGCGTGAAAACGTACCGTGGGAGGCGTCGCAATCAAAGCCCAAAAACGGCCGTTCGTGATCGATGTAGTACTGCGCCAACACCCGCGCCGTCATCGACTTGCCCACCCCACCCTTCTCACCGCCAATAAAGTGAACCTTACCCATCCGTGTCTCTCCGCCGTCGGGCCCGATGCCCTGTTGAGAATTTAGCAGGAAATTAGTTAGCAAGCAGAATAGGTTGAACGAAGTAAAATAAGAAAGAAATGAGCGAAAACGTAAAGAAAATCAAATATAATAATGAAGACAACCATCCAAAATGCTCACTCGCTAACGGCATCAAAAAAAATAATCTTTAGCTACGAACTCTGAAACACATTAGTCAAATCAGCAACAACCAACGATGATGCTTAAAAACAGGCACCACACGAAATCTTAAAGACACCAAAACGAGATGATAGTTTGGCTAGGCATTAATCTTTTAAAGAGTAACGTCTAGCCTTCTTATAACTAAATTAAAGCATACGCTTCAAGTACCCATCTGGGGCAACCGTAATCATAAGCTTATTATGGATATCCTTATCTATTTTAAATCCGTCATGCTTTGAAAGATATTCCCATACAGCTGTTTTTGGGTTATTGCCAGGCCCCCAGGGGCGGTCAGGAAACATATCAGCAGACATATCTTCTACGATAGTGTCAAAGACTACACAATAGCTGCCAACACTCGTCAATGGCGCATAAGCTTCCAACTCGGCCAGGACGTGGTCATGGGTATGGTTAGAATCTAGGCATACCAACACGCGCTCATACCTCTTAGCTATTTGTTGAACCTGTTCAATCACCTCAGGTGCAATACTGGAGCCTTGAATCATTTCGATACGTGAGGACAATGGGTGAGCTTCAATAGCCTCCCTATTATGCGCGCGAATATCGATATCGATACCCAACACTTTGCGTTTAGAATACTTGGGATTAATGGTTTTGCCAGTTTCGATGGCTTCGCACAAATCTAGTAGCGCGAGCATGGATGCACTTAGCATCAATGAACCACCGTGCGCAATACCGGTTTCTATAATCAAATCCGGCTTAACCTCCCAGATAATCTCTTGAATAGCAATCATATCTTGAGGATACTGGATTATAGGGCGCCCAAGACACGAAAAATGATATGTATATTTATGAACAGCACTTCTATTTATCCAGTCTAATGACTTCTCCAACAAAACCTCATCATCCCCCAAAGCAGCAGTGTTTTTTTTAAACTCATCAAGAAAGATTTCTTTTTGATTCAACATCATCAAGCCTCATTTATTAGTTTTCACTACTTTCCCAGGATTACCTACGACTACTGAATAATCAGGGACATCTTTAGTAACCACTGCACCAGCACCGATAGTGGCCCAACGACCTATATTAATTCGAGGAAGAATAGTTGCATTTGTGCCTATAAATGCTCCATCGCCGACTTTACAGCAGCCTGAAATACTAACAGCATGGGCTATAAAAACAGAGCACCCGATCTTGGACTCATGACCGACAACAGAAGCCATATGAATGCTTGTATTATCGCCTATTTGAACCCCTGCCTGGAGAATAACTGATTCTTGCAAATAAACACCCACACCTATCTCCGTCATCGCCAGGTCTATACTTGGATGGATTAAATTAACTAATCGCCCACCGGCATCAATTATTGATTGAGTTGTTTGGTGACGGACAGCCGTATTCCTTGTAATCAAATTGACAAAGCCAACATTTTCTGCCTTCAAATCTGAAACTTTCTCCACACCACCTAAAATAGGCAGCCCATAAAAAGAAAGGCCCTTTTTTTCAGGATTATTATCAAGCATACCTCGAAATTTAACATTTGGAGAGACACGCTCTACAGCACGTATCACACGCATGGTTTCAGGATTTGACGCTCCAAGAAGATAAACATTCATTGAGAACTCCGCGCTTTTCCCAGCATTTTCAGAAGTACTTCTATCACTCTCTCAATTTCGTCACTATGTATATCATGATAGCTTGGAAGATTGATCGCTCTTTGATGAAGAGTGTAAGAATAGGCATTAGACAAAACTGGCTTGAACATAGGTAAGCTAGATAGCGGCCAAAAAAACACACGAGCATCTATATTTTCGGCGGCAAAAGCATTCTGTAGCATTTCTCGCGAAATACCTGTCTCAGGTGCAAAGACGACTGTCGGCATCCATGCCCCATTTATTGTCCCAGGGGGCTCAAGGTTAATACTGACTTCAGTAACGTAAGCTAGCTTTTCATGGTAAGCAGCCAATATTTCTCTTTTTTTATTTATTAACTCATCGATACGCTCCATTTGCGCACACCCTATTGCAGCTTGAATATTAGATATTTTGTATTTAAAACCAACTTCATCAGGCCAAAACTGCTTTACCTGACCACGCGCTCGGCCATGATTGCTTAAGGTTAGCACTCGCTCATAAAGTCCCTCATCGTTAGTAACGAATATCCCCCCCTCCCCAGTCGTGAGGGTCTTGGTGCCATGGAAAGAAAAAGCACCAAAACTCCCCATAGAACCTGCCCGCTTACCATGATATACGGAGCCGATAGCCTCAGCTGCATCTTCAATTATAGGAAGACCGTATTTTTCACCAATCTCCAATAACCGATCCATTTCGCACAGGTTACCGTACAGATGCACAGCGACTATGGCTTTTGTGCGAGGGGTAATAGCAGCTTCTACTTTTTCTGGGTCAATGCACCAGCTATCAGGCAATATATCCACAAAGACAGGTTCTGCACCTAAGTGTACGATTGGAGCCGCAGTAGCAATCCAGTTGCTATCAGCCATAATCACTTCATCACCAGGGCCAATACCGAGCGCAGCCATCCCCATATGCAGTGCTCCGGTACAACTAGAAGTCGCTATAGCGTAATTTACATTCAAGTGCTGTTTAAACAACTCCTCAAAACGGTAAATGTAGTCATAACACTGCTCTCCCCAGCCATTAGCAGCAGCATCGGTTGCATAACGCACTTCTAGATCCGTGATGGAAGGTTTAGTGTACGGTATTCTCGTTTTCATAAGACCCTCAGCTCTGGAACAGCTGTTATAAATTTCACCCCACTCTTTTCAAGATCTGCATTCTGATGCCTGACTTCTTCACAAATATTCCACGGTAAAATCAAAACATAGTCTGGTTTTTTAACAAAAAGCTGATTCGGCGAAAAAATTGGAATATGACTGCCTGGCATAAATTTCCCTTGCTTGGATGCCGCAGCGTCGCACACTAAAGGAAGCAAATCTGGCTTAACTCCAGCATAATTAAGCAAAGTGTTTCCTTTAGCAGCTGCGCCATAAGCAGCAACTATTTTTCCTGCATTTTTTTGTTTTATTAGAAAACAAAGCAGGTCATTCTTGATTTTGTTAGCGCGAAATTGAAAGTCAAGATAAACATCCAATTGCTGCATACCACGGATTATCTCTAGGTGCAATATTTTCGAAACTGATTGATGATCTTCTCTATCATCATCATCATGACAGCCGTATATACGCAAACTTCCCCCGTGAGTATCCAACTCTTCAACATTCCAAATACGTAGGCCCGTGGCCTGGAAAATACGGCTTACAGTGGATAGCGATAAATAAGAGTAATGCTCATGATAAACAGTGTCGAACTGACAATGCTCAATCAATCGCATTAGATGGGGAAATTCTAGAGTGATAGTACCACCTGACTTAAGCACCGACTTAAGCCCACGCGTGAAATCATTAATATCAGGCACATGAGCATAAACATTATTACCGATAATTAAATCTGCCTGCCTGCCTTCATGAGCCAGTTGTTTACCCAGCGCTTCACTAAAAAAATCACGCAGAACAGGAATGCCTTTCTCTTCCGCGACCATAGCAGTGCTGTCGGTTGGCTCGATGCCAAGGCATGGTATATCCATGGCAACAAAGTTTTTCAGCAAATACCCATCATTAGATGCCACTTCGATAACTAGACTGTCAGTATTAAGATTCAGCTCACTAGATATCTGTGTAGCGTATTGTTCAGCATGTGCCAGCCAGCTGCTAGAAGTACTGGAGAAGTAAGCATAATCTGGGCTAAAAAGTTCGCTGGCATGAGCATGATCTTCCGTCTGCACTAGCCAACATTCATCACAAACCTTAACTCTTAACGGGAAATATTTTTCGGGTTTAGCAAGATCAGCTAGCGTAAGATAGGCATTGGAGTGTGGAGCAAAACCTAGGTCAAGAAACGTGTGATTTAAAGATGCCCCACAATGTCGACAGTTCAAAGCACAACTCCTTCAAAATTATTGTCAATTAGTTTATGAGAAGCGTCTCGATCCGATAATTTTTTTATAGGTAGTGGCCAATTAATCGCTAGACGAGGGTCCTGTGGATGCACCCCTCCTTCCATAGCAGGCATATAACTTTGAGAATGAAAATAGAGCATTTCAACGTCATCACTCAAGGTTTGAAATCCATGTGCAAAACCTTCCGGTATCATCAAGGATCTCTGGTTATCTGCACTCAATTTTTCCGCGTGCCAATGGAGAAAAGTAGGTGAACCGTGACGTAAATCGACAGCCAAATCCCACACCGCACCCTTCAAGCAAGTCACTAATTTCATTTCAGTGTAAGGTGCATATTGAAAATGTAGGCCACGAACAGTACCATTAAGACATGTAAAAGTATGATTAATTTGCATGATAGGAGCATGCCAACCGGCCTGCTTTAAAAATTCAGCACAAAATAATCGCTGAAGATAGCCTCGATGATCTCCAACTTGATGCCTTTGCACAAGCATTAATCCATTCAACGGGGTGTTGCTCACGTTCAGCAAGCGCATTATGATTTCATACCTTAAATATGTGACTCATAGGTAGTAATATTTTCTAGACAAAGGGCTTGCGCTGACTCCCCTGCAAGCTGTCGTCGGTACCAATTCATCGTACAGGCTATAGATTTCGCCAAGTCCCATCGCGACTCAACACCTAGTGTAATACGTGCTTTTGCTGTTTCTAGAGCCAACCAATTTGCTTCATGCGGCCCTCCACAACCATCACCCCACTCAATCTTACCGCTCCCAAATGATTTGCACGCCTGTGAAATGACATCTCTTACAGTAGCTGCCTCATGAGAGCGGGGGCCGAAGTTATAAGCACCTGCTTTTTTGGGATCTTTATAGAGCTGCTCTGCCAGATTCAAATACCCATAAAGTGGCTCTAGCACATGCTGCCAGGGGCGAACCGATTTTGGCCGTCTAATGTATAATGAGTGCCCAGCGCTCCAGGCACGCACGGCATCAGGCAATAAGCGATCCTCCGCCCAATCACCTCCACCAATTACATTACCGGCACGGGCCGTCGCCACAGCAACACCTTGCTCTAACAAAAAAGCATCCCGATAACTGGCTACTACCAGCTCAGCAGCAGCCTTACTAGCACTATAGGGATCATGGCCGCCAAGATTATCAGTTTCGCGATACGGATATGGCTGCTCTAGGTTGCGGTAAACCTTATCCGTAGTAACCGTAACAACTACACGCGCGTTCTCCAATCCTCGCAAGCTATTAAGCACATTGGCTGTACCTTGAACATTGGTAGCATATGTAGCCAGCGGGTCTTTGTAGCTAGCACGCACTAATGATTGTGCAGCTAAGTGAAATACTATTTCTGGTTTAGCTTCTTGTACAACGCGCGAGACGTTATGAGCATCGCGGATATCGCATTCGTAGCTCTTTAAGCTGTTATCTACATTGGCAAGCATGTACAAATTTGGGTGCGTATAAGGCGCTAAAGCCAGCCCTGTCACTTCAGCACCCAAGCGCTGCAACCACAAGGCTAACCAGCCTCCCTTGAAGCCTGTGTGGCCGGTCACCAGCACTCGCTTGCCCTGCCAGAAAGACGATGATTCCTTATTCATGACCACAGTTTCCAAGGAGCTTTACCGGAATCCCAAAGATGCTCTAAATAATTTTTTTCACGCAGAGTATCCATGGGTTGCCAAAAACCAATATGTTCAAAAGCTTCCAACTGTCCACTTTTAGCAATGTTTTCCAGTGGACGGCCCTCCCATGAACTTTGGTCCCCATCAATAAATTCCAAAACTTTTGGATGGAGTACAAAAAAACCACCGTTAATCCAAGCGCCATCACCTGGTGGCTTTTCCTGGAAACCACTTACCGTAGTTCCATTTCGAAGCAATGCTCCATAACGACCTGGAGGTTGTACTGCCGTTACAGTAGCGAGCTTTCCATGCTGCTGATGAAAAGCAAGTTGAGCGGCAATATCTATATCGGCCACTCCATCGCCATAGGTAAAACAAAAAGATACTTCATCACGTACATATTTTGCGACCCGCTTGAGGCGCCCGCCTGTTAAAGTTTCTTCCCCTGTATCAACCAATGTGACCTTCCATGGTTCGGCATGTTTATCATGCACTTGCATTGTATTGCTTGACATATCAAAAGTTACATCTGACATATGCAAAAAATAATTAGCAAAATACTCTTTGATAACATAGCCTTTGTACCCGCAACAAATAATAAAGTCATTAACCCCGTAAATAGAATACAACTTCATTATATGCCAGAGAACCGGCTTACCACCGATCTCAATCATCGGCTTTGGCTTTAAGTGTGTTTCTTCAGATATTCTGGTACCAAGCCCGCCAGCTAATATCACGCACTTCATAAACGTCTCCTTTTAACCGAACCTAGCCCTGAGAATGTCATCCACACTCACAATAAGTTTTTTACGAATCAAGGGGTCAGAATCTTTAGACAACTTACTCAAATCATCTAAGTAATAATCAAAGAAATCTTTCCTCTCAAGCTTCAATGGTCTTCCTGCAATTCTTTCATCTTGACTTTCCTTCCTTTTACCAAAAAAGCGTCTATAATAAAAAACATTTGACAAGTTCTTTAGCTTTCCATGCCAAAGAAGATGACTTATCAAAACATGATCAGGCGACAAGGTCACTCTAAACTCAAAATTCTCCAAAGCCTCACGAAGAAAAATTGCGTGTACCACAGTACAATTTGAAAGCTCAGCAACAGACTTCAAATAGCGACTTTCCTTTTTATCATCAAAAAAATCATAAACCCCGCTCTCTAAAAAGCCAATTTCTTTTGAGTTTTCAGCTACCGCCACTGGTTTACCCATCACCATGGATACGCCCGAATCTCTCACTATACTTTCAATAACCGTTGAAAGATAAGAGTCTGACAGAAAATCATGTCCACCTAGCCACATAAAATATTTCGACCGACTATTCTTAAATGCGAACTCAAAATTACCAGCAGCTCCTACATTACCTTGGTGTTGAAATATTTCAAATCGGTCATCCCCTATCACCTCTTCACAAATGATATTCAACGTATTGTCTGTGGAGCAGTTATCTGAAATCAGAAACTTTACATCGCCAAAGTCTTGTTTTTTCAATGACTTAATGGTTTCACGTATATATTTTTCTTCATTATAAACCGGCACTCCTACACACAGGGTAAATTCACGCTGGTTACACTCAAGCTCGCTGGGGTCATAAATCACTTCACGCTTCAACTCTGGCTGTTTCATTTTATTAGCCAAGCCATCCACCACCAAGTACCCCTGAGCTTTCTCCCCATCCACCTGAGCTAACAACGCATACGCCATATCCTTGATGCCGTACACCGTATACAAAAAGAACGCGAGCCTCATACATTGTTCTTGGCTCAACTCCGCCATACGCTCATGATTTGGCAGGAAAATAGCATCGGCACTTGCCAATTCTGTCGCTTGTCGCTTCTCTGCGGGCATACTTAAGGGTAGGTAGCTGCGGTACTGCTCGTTGTTGAAACGATAAAAGCGGAAACCGTGGCGAACCATCCAATTCTGCACTTCGGCTAAGTTGGGCTGGCGCTGGTGGGTTGGCTGAAAAGCTAACTTCACCTGCACAAGTAAGGTATTAGCCAAATATATATGGCCATTTTCCAAAATAGCTATAGCATCGTTCAAGCTATCTAATAAAAGTAAATCAATACCTGGAAGCCCTTCAATAGCATTAAGCGGCACCGTACTCGTAGGCAGCATTGACAGCACACGAAGAGGATCATCCTGCTCACCAGTTTGCTGCTCCTCTAAAGGTTGGAGTGTACCTGTTAACTCAGGGTCCAACGTTGCGTACAACGTAGCATCCTTACCATCTCCTAATGTAGCGTGAGGGTAGTGGTGCCATTCGCCAAGCTGTTTTAGATCACCAGCCTGCTTAGTTAGTAAACTCCCAGGATCGAAGGTAATGACGGCAAAGTTGCCTGTTTGCATCCACTCGGTGAATTTTGGATGTCTGGCAAACAATGTGCCATTGTCAATGACGGTAATGGGGCTTTCCAGGTTCCACTCAAAATCCGCTTCTTGAAACTCTGGTTTTGCTTCTACCTTCGCTAGCTCAATTGGCTGACCTTCATCAGTAAACCAAGCATCTCCCTCTTTATTAAAAGTGAGTGCTTCTGGCGCTTTGCCTTCACAGTGACGCTGCCATATACCACGCATCGCCTTCGTAAAATTTTTAGCAAAACGAGCACCGTCACATACAGGAGACTCTTTTAAAATCGTGCGCAACGCGGCGCGTATGACCGCTAAATTAGGTAAATCGCTGGCAAGCTCTTTTGCTCGTTTCCGGAAGTCATACCAGTTATCGGTAACAAGCTCGGGTAAGCCCGCATTTGCTAAGTGCGTTGCACTATGTCGACCGGCAAAGGTCGGCCCCATGCATGTCACTACCGGAACTCCCATTGCGAGTGCTTCACACGTAGTTAAACCACCGGAGTATGGCCATGTATCTAATGCAATATCAATGCTTTGATAGGTAGTTAAAAACTCTTGGTGTCTAGCGGGCCCCTGTAATATCAAACGATCACGATCTACACTATGCTCAAAGAATCGAGACTCCATACGTTTACAGAACTCTTCTCCTTCAAACTGAATGCCACGTAATAACAGCTTGCTATTAGGAATTTCTTTGAGCAAATCAGCCCATTCTTTTATTAGTAGAGGTGACAACTTAGCAGGGTTATTCAAGCAGCCAAATGTTATGTAGCCATTCTTTAACGCAGGCAGACCATTAACATCGGGGATATAATCAGGGATATGGTAGCAAACGTAATCGTCTGGCAGGCGAATCAGCTTTTCAGTATATAGCATATCTACGCCCAAAGGTGTCTCAATGCCGTCGCTTAGGAGATAATCGAAACAGTCAAGCCCTGTAGTATTGATCAACATCCCCACCCATTTGACGATCAATGGCGCTGGTTCTCTTGAAATCACTTGGTAGCGAGACCCTTCACCACCACCATTTAAATCGATCAGGATATCAATCGCATCTTGACGTATTTGATTATCAAGCTCATCATCATTTAAGCCAGCCACATCAATCCATTTATTGACGCACTTCTTAATCTTCTGAGTTAAATTATCAGTTTTTTGATTAGTACTATAAGCAAAGAGCTCTAATTCTCTATTATCCAAATTCTGCAGTGCTGGCAAGATCATTTGTCCAACAGGGTGAATTCTAAAGCTGCCCGACAATAGTCCTATACGCACCCGCTTATTCGAATATTTTTTTGTACTCGCCCTGTTCACCAGATCACTATTTACATACTTTTTCTGCCACTCACGAGCAGATTTATAAATATCATCTACTGTATATGTGGGGTTATAATGTTTGGCCACCAACAGATTAGTAGCCACACTTGAATTATCTTGGAGCTTTAGCTCATCATTGAAATGCTGCTCAGCACTCTCATAAAGTCCTTCGCGGAGGTCTAGACTAGCAATATGATTGCTAATACCTAAACGGGCAGGCGCAATTTTTTTTAGCTTGACAGCTGCTTTGCGGGCCTCCGTAGGTCTTTTGGCTTGATCCATGATTCGGCTTCGCCACAAAAGTGCCTCAGGGTCATTGGGGCTTATATCGCATGCTTTATCATTGGCATCTAGTGCATGCTCAATACGCCCCAAAACATGGTAAGCACGACTTGTCCATGTCCACACCTTGACGTTACGAGGCTCATATTTGTGCAATGGCAGTAGTACTTTCAATGCTTCTTCAGCAAAACCAGCAAGCAAAAGATACTGTGCATATTTTATTGACGCTTTTGTATTTTGATGAGGCAGTAAAGAGCATGAAGTCGCCATGGCAGCAGACGCTTCTCGCATTCGATCAAGATTACCCAAAGCGTTTGCTTTTAACTCCCATGATTCTGGAGACTTAGGAAAAGCATCTATCAAGCGATTTGCTATAGCAAGTGCTTGGGCATAACGTCGGTTGTCGAAATGCTCCTGAAACTCTTTCAGGTAGTGATGCATAGCTGGTTTCAGCGCACTAGAGTTAGCTGGTTTATTTGTACGTTTCGACTTTTTCCGAGACATTCTTTCCTAACCCTGCAGACATGAAGTGAGATGCCATTGTAACGCGATCTGGCATACAAAAAAGGCTGGCCAATGGCCAGCCTTCGCTTCTATTTCTTGCTTTAACTGCGTAGCAATTAGCCCAGCAGAGACAGTACCGACTGCGGCGTCTGGTTCGCCTGAGCCAGCATAGAAGTACCTGCCTGTTGCAGAATCTGTGCACGAGTCAGGTTGGATACCTCTTCGGCGTAATCAGCGTCTTGGATACGTGAACGAGCTTCTGACAGGTTAGTGACGTCAGTGGTCAGGTTCTCAAGTACTGATTCGAAACGGTTGATGGTCGCACCTAGTGTAGCGCGGTTGTCATCGATGGTTTGTAGAGCACTATCAACAGCATCGATTGCCGACTGTGCAGAATCGAAATCAGCAACGCTGAGAGCATCGATTCCCAGAGTGCTTGCTGTAGCATCCACGGTACTAATGGAAAGGTTATCAACATCAGCGGTGGTATTGGCGCCCACTTGAATGTTCAAAGTACCGTCTGCGTTCAGCAAGTTAGTACCGTTAAATGTAGTCGCGTTGGCAACACGAGTAATTTCAGAAATACGCTCGTCGATTTCTAGCTGGATAGATGAGCGGTCTTCTGCTGTGTTGGTATCGTTAGCTGCCTGAACCGCCAGCTCGCGAATACGCTGAAGGTTGTCGCTGATCTGGTTCAGACCGCCTTCTTGAGTCTGTGCCAGAGAAATACCGTCATTGGTGTTACGCTGAGCTTGCTGCATGCCCGTGATTTGAGCGCTCATGCGGTTGGCGATGGCTTGACCAGCAGCGTCGTCGGCAGCGCTGTTGATACGCAGGCCAGAAGACAGACGCTCTTGCGCCTTGGCCAGCATGGCCTGGGAGTTAGACAGGTTGTTCTGACCGATCAGGGCAGTGATGTTCGTATTGATCACAGACATGGAAGTGCTCCTTGAAGATTAACTGGCCATCAGGCCTGCTTTGCGGCGGTCAACCGCCGTTATTTTAATTAACGGCAGGCCAGTCAGAATCTTTAAAAAATTAAGCGCTTTTTTTGTAAAACAATGTAACCAGCTTAGTTATTATTCTGCATGGCGTTCAGCATGCTGAACTGCTGTGCTAGGTAGGAGCCCATCGAGTTCATCTGTGCGATCATGCCATCCAATTGAGCGAACTGAGTACGATAGCGGGAGATGTTGCGCTCGATGCTCAGCTCCATTCTGGCCTTCCGTTCCTTGAGATTGTCGATTCGCTGCTCTGCGCTGTTCACAGAAGTTTGAATCAGACCATCGTCACCGGTAATCGACTTGAGCGTCGCGCTCAACCTGCCCGCAAACCCCTCTTCTGATGACTCACCTGCAAAAAAAGCGCTGAGAGCTTCAGGGCTGTTGGAGATTGCCTCGTCCAATTTCGTATCATCTACCTGAAGACGGCCACGCTCATCGATCGCGATGCCAAACTGCGCCAAACGAGTAAAGTCGCCAGTACCCACTGGATTTGTCACGTCACGGCTTAGCCGTGTTTCAACAGTGCGTACGGTGCGGTCGCCTAGCAGCTCGCCAGACGTCTCTCCCTCACCATTGAACGCTGTCATACGGCCTACGGTGGACTTCATTTCATTGTAGGTGCTGACAAACTCCTTAATGGCTTCTTTTAAAGAGTCTTCATCGCGCTCAATGACAAGACTAACGGGCGTTTGTGAAGCCGCTGTCAGGTCGAGCGTTACGCCTTGGATAGCACCTTCCACCCGGTTGCCACTGCTTGTAATCGCAATGCCATTCACTTCCAGAGCGGCATCCTGGCCTGCACGTCGTGTACTGGTATCCATGGACAGGCCATCTAGACCCGAAAAACCAATAATCGAAGCTTCTTTACCGGTTTCTTTTGAGCTCAAGGCTAGCCGGTAGCCTGTGCCGTCATTCACGATAGAGGCCGTCACGCCAGCGTCTGCATCGGCATTAATTTGATCGCGCACGCTAGCTAATGTGCTGCCTGCAGAAATATTGATCGTTTTGCTGCTCAAGGCCGGCGCATTCGGATCGAACGCGCCGTCGGTATAGGTGGCGCCAAAATCTAACGTTAGGGTGGTGTCGCTGGCAGCCAGGACTTGATCCATCGTGACGCTGTTAGACGCCACGCTGCCCGCCCGTGCCAGCTGTGTCACATTGATATCGTAACGTCCAGCGTTGGCCGACTCTCCTGCTGTCGCGCTGACCCCTTCGCCAGTCACCGTACTTTTTTGCTGATTAAACGTGGAAGCATCGTTCAACGCGGTAATCGACTCTTGCAGACGATCCATTGCCGACTGCAGGCGACCGTACGCCGATATTTTGGTTTGTTGAGTATTCTGTTGCTGCGTGAGCGGCGTTAGCTTCTGCCGCTCAGACGCTTGCAGCTGAGTCAACAGGCCATTCAAATCCAAACCTGAACCAACGCCAAGAGAGGTAATCGTCGCCATGTGGCTCAGCTCCTTTTCGTTTAAAAGTTATAGACTGAGTAGATTATCGGCAGGGTGGAAAAAAACTTTAGCTTTGCAAGGATCAAAGAGCTAAAAAAGGCCTAGAGGATACTCTAGGCCAACATGACTTCGTATTCGAGTTTAGTTTTGGCCTATCTGGCCTAGTGTCGCAAGCTGCTGAGTCAGGTAGGCGCTGGTCTGATTCATTTGACCTACCATGCTGTCCATCGCGGCGAACTGAGCCCGGTAGCGCTCAACCGTTTGGTCGATACGGCTTTCCGTTGTCGCGAAGCGATCGTTTAGCGACGAAACCCGACGCTCTGAGCTGCTCACAGCGTTTTCCAGTCGTCCGCTTGGCCCGACGAGCTGTTCGATCGTCGCTGAAATTTGTCCTGCCATGCCATCCTCACTGGAGGTGCCTGCAAAGAAGTCCATTAACTGATCGGGTTGATTAGCGATGATGCCATCAAGCTGCTCATCATCGATTGCTAACGTTCCATCCAACTGAAGAGAGATGCCAATATCGGAAAGCATATTGAAGCCATCCCCTCCAAGGCTACGACTTAGTGCTTGGCGCAAGGTAGTTTCGACTGCCCGTGTGGCGCTGTCACCATTCAGCTCGCCCGCACTATCGCTTTCCGGATTATAGGCAGTCAGGCTGCCAATGGTATTTTTCAGCGCGTTGTAATCATCGACAAACGCCGTGATCTGCTCACGAATTGCCTCACTGTCCTGAGACACCGTCAAAGTGCTGCTGGCGTTGGCTTCTGATAGGGTCAGCGTCACGCCTTGAATAGCATCCTCAATGCGATTGGTGGCACTGACGATATCAATACCGTTGACATTGAACGCCGCATCCTGACCTGCTTGCACCACCTGCGTGTCGCTAGTGGCAACATTCGCGTCTAAAATTTGTGAAAAATTAGTGCTTTGAATGCTGGCCGCAGCTCCTGTTTCCGTTGCATTCACAGAAAGACGATACCCTTCCCCATCATTAATGATCGAGGCACTCAAACGTCCATCACTTTGTGCGTTGATAGCATCCCGCATGTCATTGAGCGTGCTTCCATCCTCGATCACAATGGGGTCTATGGCACCATCAGCGAGAGAAAAAGACAGCGTTTGTTGACCAGAGACAAGTGCCACATCCGGGGCGTCTAAACGCTCCGTGACTAAACTGCCTGCCGTGGCTAGCTGATCGACTTGGATATCGTACTGGCCTGGCTGGGCATCATTGCTACTCACAGCAGCAACGGCACCCCCTTCCACACTCGTACTTAGACTTTGAAAAGCGTCCTGCTCGTTCAATGCTTTAGCCGACGCCTGAAAAGCAGAGAGCGCGCTTTGCAACTGCCCATAAGCAGAAATTTGCGCCTGCTCTGTTTCGATCTGTTGCTGGATGGGTTCGAGTTTGGCACGTTCCGCCTGCTGCAGTTGCGTCAGTAAGCCATTGAGATCCAAGCCAGAACCAATACCTAACGATGTAATAGAAGCCATAATCAAGCCTTTATTGGTGCGTTTTTACTCGCTATTAGTCACTCCTAATCAAGAGGCAACGTATTTTCTAGCGCAGTCGACATTTCTTAACATCATTAACCGTTTTCTTTATCTTATATTTTTCGGCAGTGCACAGCACTACTTAACCAGTATGACGAACTTTTAAGTTTCTATATGTAAATACAAGTAACGTGAAGAATCTCACGCCAGTCATTGGATAACTTGTATCAACCATAGACCTTAAAGACTTCATTTTCTTGACAGTTAGCTATGGGTACCGCTCAGAAAGCGCTGAGAGCCTCACGAAATATAGACCTTGGTCTAATCCCCCTCCTGCATTATAATGCACTGCAGCACACCCATTTTGCTGCGAATGCAGGAGCCTCCCCCCATGCCCGCCGAAGCGTTACCCTCTGCGTCGACCGCCTCCTTCCATATTCAGCGCAGCTTACGACACTGTCTCTCCAGCGTAGCCGAAATGCTGTATGAGAGCGGACACGTGCTCGAAACCATCACACTGACACAGCGAGGTCTGTCCCGCCAAGAGCTGGATAGGCTTCGCCAGCAGCACCCGCGCTGGGCGATTTGCCAAACCACCTTGGAAAAGAGCGACGCCGCCATGTTCAATGACTATGGCCGCTTGGTGTTGACGCCATTGGGCCGAGAGCTAATGTTCGATATGTTTGGTCAAGGTGCCGCCGACTGCGCTTGAGCATCATTAGCGATATGAAAACGCCCGCTGAGAAAGCGGGCGTTGGCAGATGCTGATGTCGCGCTGCGTTAGCACTGATATTTCAGTACTAATGCTTCGATTCTGAGAGAACCGCTTAGCGCAGCCCTAACAGCGAAAGAATAAACAGCACGACAACGATCAGGCCGATGATATAGATGATGTTACGCATAATGGCACTCCTTGCTTTTGCGTTTCATGGAAATCAAAGGGTTGCTTCCCTTCAACGGGTGCTTTTAGCGTAGCAGGCTTTTTATCGATTTGCGTAATGTCCGTCAGCGTTCCGCTGAGGGAACCTTGTCTGTGCATGGCTTTCAGAGCCGTACCACTCTCTTCTCAGGTATCGCCATGAAAACGACGGCTTTTATGCTGGCGTGTGCAATAAGTGCGTTGACCGTTACGCCGGTCCTTGCGTCAGCCCCTTCATCGGAGGCGCTGCAAGCACTCGATCGACAGGCCCGAACCCTCGATCGTCTACACACCGTCGTGGTGGCACATGACGGTACGATCATTCATGAGCATCATCAGGGCGGTCCCGGCGTCGCGGAGCCTGCCAACGTCAAGTCGCTTTCTAAAACGGTATTGGCCGCCGTGACCGGCGCGGCCATCGAATCAGGCATTATCGAATCGGTGGATCAGCCCCTCGTGGCGCTACTCGATAACGTGCCGAGCAGCGCCGATCGTCGAGTCAACGACATCACGGTCGCTCACCTGTTGGCCCAGCAGGCTGGGTTGGAGCGCACTTCCGGCAGCAACTACGGCGCTTGGGTAGCTAGCGCTCACTGGGTAAACGATGCGCTTACACGCCCGTTCGTCGACCGTCCTGGTGGTCGAATGCTCTACTCTACTGGCACCAGCCATTTGCTGTCGGCAGCGCTGACTCAGGCCAGCGGCGAAAGCACGCTTGCACTTGCGCAGCGCTTGTTGGGCGAGCCGCTCGGTATTGCGATTCCCCCTTGGCCGCAGGACCCTCAAGGGATCTATTTTGGTGGGAACGACATGCAGCTTTCCCCACGCGCGCTCATTGCGATTGGGGAGCTATACCGTAATGACGGCAAGAGCGATGGCCAGCGCGTGCTGCCAGAGGGTTGGGTAGAAGACTCTTGGACGCCCAGAGGCCAATCGCCTTGGACAGGCGATGGCTACGGTTTTGGCTGGTTTATGACGACGCTCGCGGGTGAAGACGTTGCTTACGGGAGAGGATATGGCGGGCAGGCGCTGTATGTGATTCCTGAGCGCGACATGACGGTGGTGATCACGTCAGACCCAACGCCGCCCTCTCCCGGCGGCCAATTTCAGCAACGGTTGAATGAGCTGGTCGTCGGTTTATTGGAGGATGAGTAGCGCGGCGCAAGAAACGTCATGCCCTCGCCAACTACTCCCCTTTATGCGCCAAACTCATCAAGTAGAGCGCAGCGGCCAGCGCCAGCACGGACAGTGCCAAGTAGATCGCATCCAGCGGTGTGGCAAAGCGAATGTCCACCACGGCGCGGAAGAACTCGATGATCACGGCCAGAATCACCACGCGGGCGATTTTGTCTTTCAACTGATCCAGCGAGGCGACGTTGAAGGGGTGGGCGGGGTAACGCACCTCGGCTTGGTCGATACGCGAGACGAACAATCGATACACGCCCAGCCCGAAAATCAGCAGCACGATGGCAATCAGATAGATATCCACCGCGATAATGATGTCGGGCACCAGGGTGTCATGGATATTTTGGCTGTCATCCACCAAGTAGTAGTGCAGCACATCCCCCACTACCTTGAAAATATCCAACGTACCGACGATAAACAGCATCAGCGAGCCCAGCAGGCTTGGCACCACCGCCAGCATGACCAAAAAGCGCGAATTCCACAGCGCCGTCTCGATACGCCTCTCCCAAGTAGACTGCTCGTGAGGCGGCTTGGGTGGCGGTGTCGACTGAGGTGAAGGTGAGTGACTCATCGTAGACGCATTGCTCCTTATGGTATCCAAGCCCATCACAAACATACCTTGACTCTGCCTAACACGTCGACCAGCGGAGCCAGTTCACAAGCAGCGCTTGGTAAGCATTAAATAAGATTCATCAAGACGACCGTAAACGTCACGCCCGTCAGCAAAAACCCCAGCGCGAGCATCAGTCCATCTCTCGCCACCAGCCCCAGCCCAAACAGCGAAAGTGCCAATCCAGCGCCATTGGCACTGAAAGGGATGAACTCCATGGGTGGCATCGCTAACGCCACCAGCAGGCAAGCGAAGGCCGTCACCCGAATACCGATATAGCCCGTCATCCACGCCAAGCGCACGCCCAGCAGTCCATCGACCCAACGGGCCGGTTTTTTCATATAGTGCAGCCCTTTATCGAATTTATGCCGAGACAAAGAGCGGTTGAGCAACCAACTAGGTAGCCAAAACGTTGCTCGACCGATCAAAAGCTGCACCGACGTGAGCAGCACCAAGGCGGCCATCAGCGTGGGCATCCCGGGGATATCACCAATGATCGGTGCCAGTGTAATCAAGCCTGCCAACAGCAGCAGCGGACCAAACGAGCGCCGCCCCACCGCATGCACCACATCATCCACGCTCACTTTCGCGTTTTCCCGCTCCATCCGTTCCATGGTGTGGATCAGTTCGGTTAAATTCGTTGCTTCCTGCGTATCGCTCATGGGCGTCTCGGCGCTCCTTTGCCGTGAGTGTTGTGATGGATAGCGCGCTCGTCGGGTGAGTGGCTGAGTTTGCTGCGAATGAAGTCGCTATGACTGACGTAAAGTAGATCCGCCAGCCGACGGATGCGATGCTCTTCCAGCGGGTCAAGCGAGCCATCGGCCCAGGCCAGCTCCCACATGAGGTTCACCAGTTCCAGGCGCTGATCGTAGTCGTAGTGCTGTTTGATCAGGCTAACGAACTGATAGTGATCCACTGCATCGTCGACCTCCGCCTCTGCCAATGCCATCAACTGGCTGACATCTTGCTCATCGAGCCGGTAGCGCGCCATCAGCATCTTCTTGAGGGCCGCGCGCTCTACGTCGCTCTGATCGTAGTCCGCGCGCATCACCTCACACAGTAGCGCTGCCGAGGCTAGCTCCAGGGTCAGGCTTTGGTCATCACGCTGCTCAGGCGCAGAGAGGGCCTGTTGAAAAAAAGAGTGAATAGCATCCAGCATGGCGAACTCCTCCTGTCAGTGGCTAGCTTAGGACTCCAAGATGCCTCGAGAGTGCCGCCTCAATCTTTGCGCTTGGCAAGCTGCTCTTTGAGCTGTTTGGGCACCTGTTTGATGATCAGCCGATCGTGGGTTTCGTCATATTCAATACTGGAACCCAGCAGGTGTGAATCGAAGCTGATCGAGACGCCGCCAGAGCGACCGGTAAAGCGGCGAAACTGGCTAATGGTGCGTTTGTCCGGCGGTATTTCCGGCGAAAGGCCGTAGTCGGCGTTGCGAATATGGTCGTAAAACGCCTTGGGCTGCTGCTCGTCGACGAGCTCGGAGAGCTCTTCCAGCGTCATGGGTTCGCCACGGCGTAACTGCTCGTTGGCGTAGTCGACCAGCGTATCGGTTTTTTCACGGCTGGCATCGTCGTCCAGGTCCTCTTTTTCGACGTAGTCGCTAAAGGCTTTCAGCAGCGCACGGGTTTCGGCAGGAGCATCGATGCCCTCCTCCATCCCCAGCAGCGACGCGACGCCGTCGGCCAGCTTTTTACCGCCGCGGTCCTTCAGGAACGATACGTACTGCGTGCTTTCCGTACCGCTCTGCCACTGGGTCAGGTTGATGCGGGCCGCCAGGGTGAGCTGGCTCGTATTGAGTTGGGCGGCGGGCACCGCCTGGTGTGCGTCGTTGAAGCCAATGCCTTCCCGCTGATGCACGAGCGCCATGAACAGCGTTTCGGTGTCACCTTGACGAAGGTGGGCGATGACCAAGAAACCGCCCACCGAGAGCTGGCCCTGCAGCGTTTGAGCCAGCCGCTCGGCCATGGCGCTGGCCAACTGGGCAAAGGTTTGCTCGTCGGCTTGATACGCCTTGAGCCACGCCACCAAGGGGCCCGCCTGCTCACCCTGCTCGGCAAAACGCCCCCAGCCTTTTGTCTTGGTGTTGTAAGTGTCGTTTAGCGCGTTCACCAAGCTTGCCATCACCGCGTCATCGCTAGCGGTGTCGGCCTCGGTAGGTGGGGCAGTCACACTCAAGCGTTCGCCGTCGAGGGAAGGCTCCAAGCGGTAAACGGTACTGTGTAGCAGCGGCATAAACAAACATCACCTTTTGAAAAAACGTCGACTAGCGCACATCGATATCAAGGCTTCAAGCGGTAGCCAGTGCGGAAAATCCAGGCAATGGTGGCAAGACTGGCCGCCAGAAACAGCAAGATCATCGCCACGCTGGCCCCTAAGCTGACATCGCTGATGCCGTAGAAGCTCCAGCGGAAGCCGCTGACCAGATAGACCACCGGATTCGCCAGGGTCACGCTCTGCCAAAACGGCGGGAGCATATCGATGGAATAGAAGCTGCCGCCTAAAAACGTGAGTGGCGTAATCACCAACAGCGGCACGAGCTGCAGCTTGTCGAAGCCATCTGCCCAGATGCCGATGATGAACCCCAGCAAGCTGAAGGTGACGGCGGTCAGCACTAGGAACGTCAGCATCCAGAACGGGTGGGCGATCTGCAACGGCACAAAGAAGCTGGACGTGCCGAGAATGATCAGCCCCAGCAGTATCGATTTCGAGGCCGCCGCCCCTACGTAGCCCACGACGATCTCTAGATAGGAGATCGGCGCCGACAAAATCTCATAGATGCTGCCGGAAAACTTGGGAAAAAAGATGCCAAACGAGGCGTTCGAGACGCTTTGGGTCAGCAGCATGAGCATGATCAAGCCAGGCACGATGAAGGCGCCGTAGCTCACGCCGCCAATTTCCGTGATCCGCGAGCCAATCGCCGCGCCAAACACCACGAAGTAGAGCGAGGTGGAGATCACCGGCGAGACGACGCTTTGCAGTAGCGTGCGGCGGGTGCGCGCCATCTCCGCCATGTAAATCGCGCGAACGGGATAGAGGTTCATGAACGCTCCTTCACCAAGTCAACGAAGATGTCTTCCAGCGAGCTCTGCCGGGTGTGTAGGTCTTTAAAGCCAATGCCCGCCTGCTCTAGCTGCGTTAACAAGGTAGAGATCCCGCGCCCTTCCTCTTCCTGGCGACCATCGTAGGTGTACACCAGCTCATGACCGTCGGCGGCCAAGCTGAGCGCTTCCTGCGCCAGTGCGGGCGGCAATTCCGCCAGCGGGCTATGCAGTTGCAGGGTCAGTTGCTTGCTGCCCAGCTTTTTCATGAGCGCGGCTTTTTCTTCCACCAGTACGATCTCGCCGCGATTGATGACGCCAATGCGGTCGGCCATCTCTTCGGCTTCTTCGATGTAGTGGGTCGTGAGAATGATCGTCACCCCCTCATCGCGCAGCCCGCGCACCACGTCCCACATGTCCCGGCGAAGCTCGACATCCACCCCGGCGGTCGGCTCATCCAAAAACAGAATGCGCGGCTCGTGGGAGAGTGCTTTCGCAATCAAAACCCGGCGTTTCATACCGCCGGAGAGCGTCATCAAACGGTTGTGACGCTTATCCCACAGTGAGAGCGACTTGAGCACTTTTTCGATATGGGCTGGATTGGGGGCTTTGCCAAACAGGCCGCGGCTGAAACTCACCGTGTTCCACACCGTTTCGAACGCTTCGTTGGTGAGTTCTTGCGGCACGAGACCGATCCGCTCGCGGGCTTGGCGGTAATCGCGCACGCTATCGAAGCCGTCGACGATGACATGGCCTTCGCTTGGGTTAACCAAGCCACATACCACGCTAATCAGCGTGGTTTTACCCGCCCCGTTCGGGCCGAGCAGAGCAAAGATTTCACCGCGTTGGATGGTCAAATCCACACGGGTGAGCGCCTGAAAGCCACCTTCGTAGGTTTTATTCAGGCCATCGATGGTGATGATAGGGTCGTTCAAGGCGTGCTCCTTACATCGCGGGCCAGCGCAGTACCGGCACAGCACGATGCCAATGGCACCGCGACGGCAGCCGCGGTGCATGACGGCCTTTAAAAGGGATTAGACGATGTCTGGAAAAGCGGCGTGCGCCGCCAGTCAGACAGAGTGCTAGGTGCGGCTGGTGATTTCGAGCAAGTGATAACCAAACTGAGTCTGTACCGGCCCATGCACTTTATTGAGTTCACCGCTGAAGACGACCTTGTCGAATTCAGGCACCATTTGGCCGGGGCCAAAGCTACCCAGGTCACCGCCTTGGCGACCAGAAGGACAGCTAGAGTGCTGCTTGGCGACATCGGCGAAATCACGACCGTTTTCGATCTCTTGTTTCAGCGCGTTGCACTGCTCTTCGCTGCTTACCAAAATATGACGGGCGCTGGCACGTGCCATAACGAACTCCTTTAATAAAACCAATTTGGCGGGCCAGTTTACCACGCCTGCCGCTAGTCGTGACCCAAGGCACCGCTATAACGAAGCGCCTCGCCCACCTTCGCCAAAGCGCGCTCGTGCGCCTGCACCGAGAGCGGCCCACGGGTACACGCCACCACGACCCAAGGGCCGTTTCCGGCGCGGCTCTCCTGGGAGGCGAGCACCTCGCGAGAGGCAATGCCAGCATCACAGCTTCGCCGATGCTGCGTGCCCGTTTTGTGCGCAAAGGTAAATGCGCGGCCCATGCCCCGTTTCAAACGGTGCTCACCGGATTGGGTTCGTTGCATGATGCCAAGCAGCGTTTGGCGCTGTTCGGCATTCATATCCTCCATGCCACCGCGATGCAAGCTGGCCAGTAGGTCGCCATAGGCGCGCAGCGTGCCGACGTTTTCACCCGTGGCTTCATAAGCATCGAAGGCGTGGTCATAGTCGGGTTGGCCGAAGCTTTCTTCGCTCACGTCCAGCACACGGGCCAACGCAGCGGAGCGCTGGTTCACACCGTATTGTCGCAGGGCGATAAAATCTAACCCGCTCAGCTGGCGAGCCCCGGGATGCCATTGGCCATACACGCCTTGGCGAACGTCCACCAGCTTGCTGATGGGGCCGAGATGCTCCGGCTTGCCGTTGCTGGCAGCGATCATACGGCGGGCACGAGCATTCACGGCATCCAGGCCGACGCGGTCGATCAGCATGTCCGTGGCGGTGTTGTCGCTGACGGTAAGCATCTGCTCGAGCAGGTAGCGCACCGAGATCGGCGTGCCGGGGTCGTGCCAATTGACCGGCCCTGCGCCATCGACAAAGTCGCTACGTGCCAGGATCAGGCGTTCATCCAAGGAGAGCGTGCCCGCCTGACGCTCGGCCAGCACCTGAGCCGCCACGGGCACTTTAATCAGCGATGCCAAATACCAGGGGGCGTCTGCCTGCCACGCGTACGCCTCGCCCGTTGCGAGATTCTGAACGTAAACGCCAAGTGCTCCGCCAAATACGTCTTCAATGGCGCTTATTCGGGCGTCTAGATCGCCTTGCCAAGGGCTCTGCTTATCGACCTCGTAATACCAGTTCGTGTTAGCCCATACCGTGGCGCTGGCGGGCAATAAAACACCTACCAGCGCTGCCGCTAGCCAGCATTTAAACTGTCGCAACCGTACCTCCTACCGCTGATGGTGGCGAATTATTTGTATCGGGCGATCCAGCGCGTTAGCCAAATCCACAGCGCGGCCCCAATAATCAACAGCCCACCGACGCCAAGCGCCTGTGGATAGGTGTACATGCCTTCTCCTTCCAGCAGAAAACGCAGCACCAGAAAAATCATTACAATGTGAAAAATGAACGCTTTGAGGGCATCGCTACCCACGACCGTCAGCGGTGTCAACACCCGAGATGCCGCCGACCCACCCGCCAGCGCCATGCCTAGAATCACCAGCGCACCACCCACGCTGTACAGCGTGAATTTTAGCCCAGGCGGGTGCTTGCCATCGTTATTCGCCACCGCCAACATCGCAGCGGACACATCGCCTTCGGACAAGGCCAATCCAAAGAACGCGGCGACCATCACCGCCCCTGCGCCCAACAGCGTCAGCACCAGCCGTCGCCGCAGCGCCGTATCAAAATAGCAGCGTAGCAGGGCTTCACCGATCAGCAGGCCCGTCAAAATCAGCGGCGCGCGGCTGAGCTGCCCCCAGGTGTAGTGGTCTTCATGATCGACCAGCAACGCTTTCAAGGTATCGTTACCGCCAAAGCTTAACCCCTGCAGCCAAGCAGAAAGCGCGGTCAAGCCAATAATGAGCGTACACCGACTCCATAGCGGTGCGCGCGCCCATAGCGGCAGCACGAGCGGCACCCAGAGTAGCGCAATGGCGTAAAAGCCGAGAATCTCTACCCAAATCGCAAAGCGCTGGTAAAGCAGCGCATCGACAATATCGCCAGGCGCGTAATACGGCAGCATCTCGACGATGGTGAGCGCCTTGTACCAAAACCACACTTCTATCGCGCGCACCCACAGTTTTAGCCGCCTTCTTGGCCATGCATCCGTTTGGGTAGACGCTAAAAACGCCACGGCCAGCGCAATCCCAAATACTAAAATGAACAGAGAAGAAGAGAACTTGGTAAGAAAGTGGACGGGCACCATGCCCCAATCGGGCACGTTGCGTATGCCAATCAGCCCGCTCACCGTGTGGCTGAGAATCATCAGCCCAATCGCTATACCACGGGCGAGATCGATCGCATCTATACGCCCTTCCGCACGGGGAAGGTGCGGCACTTCTTGCCAGGTAAACACGTTAGCAACGTCCTTGTAGGGTGTTCGTGTTAGTGAAGCGTTGCTTTTACCATAGCCTATCCGTCTAGTGTGATACGGCGCGTTATTAAACGTTGCCACTCTTCCAACACAATAATTTCAACACAATAATTCCAACACAACAGTGCCCCGCAATGGCGGGGCACTGTGCTGCTCATCCATGAGCGTGAGGTGAAGGACTTCCTTTCGCTAAGAGGGGGTTACTGGCCTGACGTGTCGTTCTTTTCCGTTTCCCACTGCTCCTGCTCTTCTTCCTCTTCTTCATACGTAAATTCTTGCTCTTCCTCTTCGTACTCGGTGGTCACGTCATCCGTCGTGGCATCCTGCTCCTGACCGGTGTCGTAGGAGTTATAGGTGCCTTGCTCGTCCTGCATGGTCTCTTCTTGCGGTGTTGTAGGCTGCTCTTCGTGCTCTTCCATCGCAAACGCCAACGGGCTTGCTACCAGACCAAACGATACACCCAGAATACCCAGTTTCTTGAGAGCTTCCTTTTTCATGGTCGTGCCTCCTAATGGCAACTCTTTCGTTCAATTCAGCGTTCAATATTCACAACGTTGCATCTTCACGATCGATAAGAGCGGCGAGTCGTCCTAACTTTTCGCTCTTGCCCAGTCATTGCAGCCACCGTACCAGAGCATACCCAAAACCCATGTATCATATATTTTTCAGAAGCTTATTGAATAAATACGCAACTATATATCCGCTGATCCGCGACTTTTAATTAGCGAAAACTTGTTTATGTTTGACACATGGGACCCAGCGATTCATGCCATTCAGCACGCAGGCTAATTAAGCATCAGAGATAGCGGTCAAAGCAGAAGCGTTGGCGGGAGAGGTTGCAAGGCCAGAAAGGCTTATTTTAACCCAACATAACTGCTGGTATCTTTTGGTCACCGTTCATCGTATCGAGAAAACAAATGTCTACCCAACAAGCATCCACGTTTCGTTTAGTGACCCGCAGCGATTTTGATGGTTTGGTTTGCGGTGCCCTGCTCAAGCATTTGGGCCTCATCGACGACATTACCTTCGTGCATCCGAAGGACATGCAGGACGGCAACATCGAGATCGATGCCAACGACATCACCACCAACCTGCCCTACGTGCCTGGCTGCCACTTGGCTTTCGATCACCATTTGAGCGAAACGGTGCGTAACGTCGAGCGGGCCGACAACCACATCATCAACGCAGACGCCCCGTCTGCGGCCCGCGTGGTGTGGGAGTACTACGGCGGACATGAGGCCTTCCCCGCCCGCTGGGACGACATGATGGACGCCGTCGATAAAGGTGATTCTGCCCAGTTCAATAAAGACGAGATTCTCGATCCTCAGGGGTGGGTGCTGCTGAACTTCATCATGGATGCCCGCACGGGCCTGGGCCGCTTTCGCGATTTTCGTATTTCCAACTATCAGTTGATGATGAAGTTGATCGATTACTGTCGAGAGCACACCATCGATGAAATCCTCGCCCTCGACGATGTAAACGAGCGCACTACGCTTTACCGTGAACACGAAACGTTAGCGAAAGAGCAGATCAAGCGCTGCGCTACCGTACATGGCAACGTGGTGGTGCTGGACCTACGCAACGAGGAGATCATCTACGCGACCAACCGCTTTGTCATCTACGCCATGTACCCCGACTGCAATATCTCGATTCACGTAATGTGGGGGCTCAAGCAGCAGAACACCGTGCTAGCGATTGGTAAATCGATCCTCAACCGCTCCAGCCGCACCAACGTAGGCGAGCTGTGCCTAAGCTACGGCGGTGGCGGTCACCTGAACGCGGGCACCTGCCAAGTCGATAACGACCAGGCAGAGAAAGCGCTGGCGGAGATTATCGAGAAGATTAGAGCGGATGGGTAAAGAAGCTACTTATCTACCTTCGTTCTTCTAATACCCACCTCGTCTTCGCCCCTCACGTCACCGGCGTCTAAGGGGCGAAGCAAACGACTCTTCTTCAATACCCCATGACATCGGGCAGCCATGTGGCCAGCCCAGGTACGGCAATCAGCAGCAGAATGGTCGCCAGGATGGGCAGCAAGAAGGGCAGTATCGCAGTCACCACTTGGTCATAGCGTAAGCGTGTAATGCCCACCATCAAGAACAGCACGGTGCCGAAGGGCGGTGTAATCACACCCACCGACAGCGTAATCACCATGACGATACCGAAGTGTACGGGGTCCAGCCCGGCGCTCAGCGCGGCGGGTACCACAATGGGGGTAAAAATTAGGATGCTTTCGATCACCGACATGAAGCAGCCGATCAGCAGGAAGAACAGCGCAAAGCAGAGCAGCAGCACGAACATGGGCATATCGATACTAGCCACTTGGCCCGCCAGCGCCTGGGGGATGCCCATACGCACGAGAATCCAGCCATAGAAGCTAGATACCGCGATAATCAGCAGGATCACCGCACTGAACATCAGGGTGCGACGGAAAGCATTGAAAAGATCCCGCCAACTCAAATCGCGATAGATCAAGCCACCCAAAATCACCGCATAGAGCGAGGCAATCGCGCCTGCTTCCGTCGGTGTGAAAAAGCCGCCCCAGATGCCACCGACAATGATCGCCGGCATCATCAACGGAAGAATGGCGCGTTTTCCCGTGCGGACGACTTCACACGCATCGAAGGGAACCGGCTTCGGCATCACCACCTTGCCACTGGTCGATAGCAATAGCGTCATGCCCATGAGCAGCAGCGCCATCAATATGCCCGGCAGTAGCCCCGCCATGAACAGCCCACCGATACTCACATTGGCCAGCCAGCCATAGACCACGAGGGCGATGCTGGGCGGGAGGATGGGGCCGATCACACTAGAGGCCGCCGTAATGCCGGTCGAGTACCCCAGTGCGTAGCCACGCTCCTTCATGGCTTTGATTTCGATGCTGCCAAGCCCGGCAGCGTCGGCCACGGCAGTGCCCGACATAGTGGCAAAAATAGAGCTGGCGACCACGTTAGCGTGGCCCAGGCCACCCTTGGTAAAGCCCACCAAAGCGGTGGCAAAGTCAAAAATGCGCGTCGTGGTGGAGCCGATATTCATGATATTGGCGGCCAAGATGAACAGCGGGATTGCTAAAAGCGTAAAGTTATTGAGGGTTTGTACCATCCGTAACGGCAACAGTTCGACGGGCAACCCGCCGGTTCCCGTCACGACGAGGGCAACAAAGGACGTCACGCCGATGGCGACCACGACAGGCAAGCCTATTGCCATGAGCACTAGCAGGCCGCCGACGAATATCAGTAGTTCGGTCATGGCCGAGAGGCCTCCTCTTCACGGGCCGCGCCCAACCACACCACGGGACCACGCACGCATTGCCACAGGGCGATCAGCGCCATGCCAACAAAGCTGAAAAAGACACCGTAATAGAGGTAACTGAAACTGATGCTAAGCGAGACGGTTTTATTGTTGGCGCTCACGTCCGACATGATCCACGCCCCCCAAGCGGCAAGCGCGAAAAAGCCAAACGAGATCAGCGCTGTGAGACGATATTGAACATGCCGACCCAGGCCGGAAAGCTTGTGACTAAACAGATCAACGGCAAGGTGCTCGCCGCGCACCCAAGCCGATAAAGACCCAAAACCAATGGCATAGATGGCTAGCATCGAAGCCACCTCTTCTGTCCAGGGCATCCCAATGCCGAGCAGGTCGCGGGCAATCACGGCCGCCACGATCAGCAGCAGAATAGCGGCCATGAGCGCAACGCCCACCCCGTCGCAGAGACGAGTCACACTCCTTAGCGTATAGAAAGCCACTCGATCCAACCCTTTGCTGGGCGCTACCGCGTCTTCCACCAGAAAGCTCCTTATCTGAACGTTTTTTGATCGCCTATGGAAACCAGTCGTTGATAGCGTATTGACCTGACGTCTAAAACAGCGACGACCCAAGGGGCCGTCGCGAGCGCTGTGCTACGTGTGTTACGGGTCTTGATGACCCAGCGCGTCTTCACGAACACCGTCGGCCATATCCGCCATGACGCGGTCAATGGCCGGTAACGCGGCTTCACGGAAAGGCGTAACGTCTGGCTCGATCACGGTCATGCCTTCCTCTTGAAGGGCCTCGAGATAGAACTCGTCGAGTTCGCGCTCTTGCTCTGAACCGTATTGACGGGCCACGTCGATCGCTTCTTCGATCAGCGCTTGGTCCTCGGCTTCGAGGCCGTCCCACCAGCGTGAACTGGCCACCCAGCTCCACGGGAATTGTACGTGGCTGGTCATGATCAGGTAGTCCTGTACTTCCCAGAGACGGCGAGTGTAGGGGGAGGAGAGCGAGTTCTCATGACCATCGACCTGACCGGTCTGCATGGCAAGATAAATTTCGGGCGCGGGCACGTTGACGACCTGAGCACCGATCTCTTCCCACACTTCCAGCCATACTGGCAGCGACGGTAGGCGCAGGCGGAAACCCTCCAGATCGTCCGGCGTGTGGATCTCTTTATTCGCCGTCATATGGCGGGGCCCGCGGTGCTGCAAACCAAAATACTTCAAGCCGCCCTGGCTTTCGGCTTGCTCCACCAGCGCTTGGCCGGAGGGACTCTCCATGTAGGCATCCACGTCCTCCCAAGTGGTGAATACGAAAGGAACCGTAATGGCGTCATATTCAGGCGCATACTGCTGGCGCCAGTTACCGCCGGTGATGGAGAGCTGGGTTTGACCCAAGTTGAGCAGTTCCAGCACGGCGTTTTCGCCGCCTAGCGAACCGGCTAGGAAAGGCCGCACGTCAAAGCGACCGGGCGCTTTCTCTTCCAAATACTCAGCGAAGCGCTCTACGGCGGCACTTTCGGAACCACCCTCGCTCATGGTGTTATTGACTTGAATCTCAATGGGGTTGGCCAGCGCGAACGGGGCTGTCGTCAACATGCCTAAGGTCGCCAGCGTGGCAAGCAGGTGTTTCCGCATGGGAAGGCTCTCTATGGTTGTCGTTATTGGGTGTGATGCTGGCTCGATCTTGAAACAAGCCGCCAAGGTGCTCAAATCGGCGTTCGAGAAGGCAGGCTTCGTCAATGACGATGGCTGCAATCGCCCAGAGAATGGCGCCTTTTCAAAGATGCGGCAAAAGAGTGCGACTAAAGATGGATACTCAAGCGCTCGGATTCGTCACCCAATGACGCTTTCCCGAGCAGTTCAATAACAAGTCACTGTGGGAGTATTCTCCATGCACGAAACCAAGCAGGTCGTGTTCATCACCGGTGCGACGTCCGGCATTGGGCTCGCGTGCGCTCACCTCTTTGCCCAGGCAGGCTGGGCACTCGTTTTGACAGGCCGGCGCCAGGAACGTCTAGAGCAGCTACAGGCGACCTTTGAAAAACAAGTGCCGACTCATACGGCGACGCTGGACGTCAGCGACGCCAAAGCGGTAGCCAACGTCGTGGCGGCCTTGCCCGAGCCTTTTCAGCGGGTGCGCACGCTGATCAACAATGCCGGGTTGGCGCTGGGCAAGGATCCGGCACCGCAAGCATCACTGGATGACTGGCACCGTATGATCGATACCAACATCAAAGGGCTGGTCAACGTCACCAAGCACTTGCTGCCGCATCTGTGCGCTTCTCCCTCAGGGGCCACGATCATCAACCTGGGCTCCATTGCCGCCAATACGCCCTACCCGGGCGGCCATGTATACGGTGCCACCAAGGCTTTCGTGGAGCAGTTCAGCTATAACCTACGCTGTGACGTGGGCCCGCTGGGCATTCGCGTCACGGACCTGGCCCCCGGCATGACGGCCAGCGAGTTCACCCTGGTGCGCATGAAGGGCGACCAGAGCGTCGCCGACCGCTACTACGAAGGTGCTCAACCGCTCCAGCCGGAAGACGTGGCCACGCAGGCGCTGCATGTGGCCTCCCTGCCTGCCCACGTCAACATCACCCGCCTGGAAGTCATGCCCGTGTGTCAGCAGTGGTCAGCACCGACCATTTTGCGCAATCAAACGTGAGTGTTGGGCTCGGCGCATTACGTCGCTGGGCCAACCACATGCTTCACCTCTAGGTAGGCACTCAGTCCCCAAGGCCCCAACTCGCGGCCAATGCCGCTACGCTTGAAGCCGCCCCAGGCGGTTTCGGGCAGTACGAGCTGCTCGCTGTTGTACCAAATACTGCCTGCCCTCAACTGGCGGCCAATGCGCTTGGCGCGTTCCGGATCACCACTGATCACCGTGGCGGCGAGGCCAAAGTCACTGGCATTGGCAAGCCGAATGGCTTCGGCATCGCTGGTCACGCTATGGCCGCAAAGCACGGGGCCGAAGATCTCTTCTTTCCACAAACGGCTCTCTACCGGCACATCCCGGTAAAGTGTGGGTGCTAGAAAATAGCCTTGCGCGGGTAGCGTGCGGTGCCGCCCATCGCGCACTACCGTGAGGCCTTCCTGCTCGGCAATATCCAGATAACGCTTTACCGCATCGCGCTGCTTGGCGCTGGTCAACGGCCCTAAGTCGGTACCTTCGGCAAGCGGGTCGCCCAGTGTCAGCGCATCCATCCGTTCGGCAAGCGCCGCATAAAGTGCTTCGGCAATGTCTTCGTGTACCAATAGACGCGACGTGGCTGAGCAGATCTGCCCAGCGTTGAAGTAGATACCGGCCATCACCCAGTCAGCGGCTTGGGCAGGGTCTGCGTCTTCCATCACTACAATGGGCGATTTACCGCCCAGCTCCAGCGATACGCTCGCGGTGCGGGTACTGGCAGCCTGCATGACGGCCTCGCCCACGCGGTTACTGCCGGTAAAGGAGATTTTATCCACGCCAGGGTGGTTCGTCAGCGGCGCACCGATGCCCTTACCGTCACCATTGAGCAGATTCAACACCCCTGCGGGCAAGCCGATTTCCAGCGCGATCTCCGCCAGCACCCGTTCAGGCAGTGGCGTCACTTCCGACGGTTTGAGCACGGCAGTACAGCCTGCAGCCAAGGCAGGCGCCAGCTTCCAGGCACTGGTCACTAGCGGGAAGTTCCAGGGTGCGATCAGCCCCACGACGCCGACAGGGTCGTGATACGTGCGTGCTTCAACGCCGTCCATGTCGACATTGACCCGTTCCCCTTGCCGGGCATCCAGCGCTTTGGCTTGCTTGGCGTAGTAGCGATAGCAGGCAATCGCATCGTCCAGATCAACACCTGCTTCCACCAGAGGCTTACCGTTATTGGTGGCCGACAGGGTGATCAATGCCTCTCGACGAGACGCTAGTGCATCAGCAAATCCATCGAGGTAGTTGGCACGTGCGGCCCCTCCCAACGCCTGCCATTCAGGTTGAGCCTGTTGAGCGGCGTTTACGGCAAGATCGACATCTGTCGCATCTCCCGCTGTGACCTGGGCAATACGCTCCTCGAGGTAAGGATTCATCACGTCGAGCAAACGGGTGCCCTTCGATGCAACCCACTGGTTGTTGATGAACTGCTGGTTGAGTGTCTGCATGGAAACGTCCTAGTCAGAAGGTGAGCACGCGCGCTGCCAGGCAGCGGCGTCGATCTCGATCAGTAGCGGCCCGCTGGGAGCACGGTTGGCGAGCGCCTCGGAAAGCTCGTCGGGGCTCTCTACCAGCATGCCCGGGCAGCCGAAGCCTTCGGCCAGAGTCAGGAAGTTGGGCGCTTGAATATCGACCCCCAAGCGAGCTACGCCGTTGGCATCCATATAGCGGCGGATCTCTTCATAACCGGCGTTATGCCATAGCACGACGACCACGGGCAGACGAGCTTCCACGGCGGTGGCGAGTTCCGAGAGTGTAAACATCACCCCGCCATCCCCCACCAACGCTACGACGGGTAAATCTGGCCGGGCTAGCTGCGCCCCTAGTGCCGCAGGTAGCCCATAGCCCAAGGTGCCGTAGCCAGTAGACGCATTGAGATAGCGGCGCGGCGCGGGCTGGCTGACGAGGTGGTTGCCGGCATACACCGGCGCGGTGGAGTCGCCCACGAGAATGGCGTCAGGCAAATGGTCGGCCAGCGTTGCGTAGAGGGGCACGAAATCGCTAAACGCGGGATCGTTGGCCAAATCCAAAGCGTTCAGAGTAGAGGCCGTTCGCTCGACGCCCTGACGTTTCAGAGGCTCAGAAAAATGCTTGAGCAGAAGCTGCAAACTCCGCCCGGCATCGCCCACCAGGCCGAGCGTAGTACGCTGATTGCGCACCAGCTGCTCGGGATCGATGTCGATACGAATCAGCGTGCCGTTGAGATGAAAGCCGTCGTCGAAAACGACGTCATAGTCGGTTTCGCCCAGCTCGGTGCCTATGGCCAAAATCACATCGGCACTGGCAGCCAGCTCCCTCACAGCGGGCAGTGCGGCATTGGCTCCCAGGTCCAGCGGGTGATCACGCCCCAGCAGTCCCTTGGCGTTGATGGTCGTCACCGTGGGGGCATCCAGCTGCTCTACCAGGGCCCTGGCGGCGTCTGGCGCTGACACACAACCACCCCCTAACAGCACCAGAGGCTGCTGCGCCGCCTTGAGTAGCCGAGCCGCCTCGGCCAGCCCTTCCGGGTCGGGAGCCGCGCGGTATAGCGTGGGCGCTTGCCAGCTAGTCGGCACGCTGACAGGCGCATTAAACAGATCGATAGGGATTTCGATATGTACCGGGCCTGGGCGAGCACCACTGAACACGGCAAAGGCGCGGGCCAGTACTTCCGGCAGCGTGCTGGCATCCAGCAGCGTGTGGCTAAACCGCGTCACGCCGCTGATCAGTTGCTGCTGGCTGGGCAGTTCGTGCAGCCGCCCCTGACCTAAACCCAAGGTATCGCGTCGGTTGACGCTGGAGATCACCAGCATAGGAATGGAGTCCGCCAGGGCTTGGCCCATGGCGGTGGCTATATTGGTCATCCCCGGCCCGGTGATGATCAAGCACACCCCCGGCTGACCGCTGGCACGGGCATAGCCATCGGCCATGAAGCCAGCCCCCTGCTCGTGGCGCGGGGTGATGTGCTCTACCTCACTGCCTTCCAGGCCACGGTACAGCTCGACCGTGTGTACACCGGGAATGCCAAACAGTGCCCGCACGCCGTAGGTATCGCGCAGCAGGCGGATCAACAGGTCGGCGCAGGTCATCGTCGTTGACTCGTTCATACATGACCTCTTAGAAGAAAAACGTATGGGCCATGAAGGCAATGATTGGCAGCGTAATGGCCGTACGCAGCAGAAACACCACGGCTAGCTCCCAGAACCTGATGGGAATCTTCGACTTGAGCAGCAGCGCACCAATTTCCGACATATACACCAGCTGCGTCATGGAGAGGCAGGCAATCACGAAGCGGGTCAGCTCGCTATCGATGTTGGTGGCCAGCACGGCAGGCAGGAACATGTCCGCGAATCCTACCAGCGTGGCAGGGGCGGCCGCCTGGGCTTCGGGAAGCCGCAGCAGCTCCAGCACCGGCACCATGGGGTAAGAGAGCCAGGTAAATAGCGGCGTGAACTCGGCCAGAATCAGCGCTACGGTGCCAATCGCAAACACCAGCGGCAACAGCGTCAAGAAGATGTCGATAACGTTGAGCAGCGCCAACCGTGCTAGTTCTTTTGGCCCTGGCGCGCCTGCCGCGCGGCGGGTGGCCTGCAACAGGCTGTAGCGGAACAGGCCCACGTTTTCGGTGCGCTCCTCGCTTAACTGGCAGCCGACCGGCTCGTAGTAGTCATCGGATTTACGCGACAGCGGCGGAATCCGCGAGACAACCACCGCAGCAATTAAGCCCGACACCACGACGGTAAAGTAGAACGGCACGAACAGGTGATTGAGATTGACGAAATTGACTACTAACAGACTAAAAGCGATGGACGCGACAGAGAAGTTCGTTGCAATCACCGAGGCTTCGCGGCCATTGTAATAGCCCTGCTCGTACTGTTGGGCAGTAATCAGCACGCCCACCGTTCCCGACCCCATCCAAGAGGCAGTCGCATCGATAGCGCTTCGCCCAGGCAAGTTGAAAATGATGCGAAACGGTTTGCGTACCATGGTGCCAATGAACTCCATGAAACCGAATTCGACCAGAAATGGCAGCAATACGGCAGCAAAGAAGAAAAAGGTCAACAACACGGGGGCTAAGTCATTGAGCATGACACCGCCGGTAAACGACGCAGTGACGAACTCAGGCCCAAACTGGAAAAAAGTCATGATGACAAAAACGGCACCCAAGACCCGCATGGCTATCCAAATCGCGCCCACATTGAACATATCGTGGAAAGGCCCACTTTTCGCCCAGGCAGGTTGGGTGACTTTAACGTAGAGCGTCACGACGACTGATAGGCACAATACGAACAACGCGATAGCGGGTAAGGCGTCCTCCAGCAGAGATTGCAGCCCATCTGCCATGATCCCCATGCCAATATTGATCGAATCACCTATTTGGAAAGGCACCAAAAACAGCATTACCCCAATGATGGAAGGGATCAGAAACTTCAGTAAATCTCGGCTAGGGATGGGGGCCGTCGATGTCGGTTCTTCCGACTTCGCTTGAGAATGAGACATACGATTCACCTTTTGAGTGTGATTATTGGAGGTGGGCTGGCGGCGTCCGGAAGGGAAGCGAGACTTCCCTTCTCATGTATTGTCATCTGCGCCTTGTTAGGTCAGCGCGTTTTCATGAATCCGTGCGTATTGGGGTTAGGTATTACGTTTAACGCCCGGCAAGACACAGAGCATTTCATACAGCAGCGTGGCCCCCATGAGCGCTGTATTGCCGCTGGGGTCGTAGGGTGGCGACACTTCCACTAGATCGCCACCAACGATATTCAAGCCCGCAGCGCCCCGCACGATTTCCAAGCCTTGGGCAGAGGTCAGCCCGCCCATTTCCACCGTGCCGGTACCGGGGGCGACCGAAGGGTCCAGACCATCGATGTCGAAACTGATGTACACCGGGGTATCGCCCATTTGCTCACGCACTTCGGCCATCAGTGGGGCCAGCGAGCGATGCCAGCACTCTTCGGCGGGCACTACGCGGAAACCCTGCTCCCGGCACCAGTCGAAATCTTCGGGGGCGTAGCCGGTGCCGCGTAGGCCGATCTGCACGACTTTGCCATGAGCCAGCAAGCCTTCTTCCTGGGCACGACGGAACGGCGTGCCGTGCGCAATGGGCTCGCCAAACATGTGCTCATTCACATCCGCGTGGGCATCGATATGAATCAGCCCCACCGGGCCGTGTCTTTTCGCCATAGAACGCAAGATTGGTAGCGTCAGCGTATGCTCGCCGCCCAGCGTCAGCGGAATGCAGCCGTGCTTCAGTACGTCATCGTAAAAAGCGGTGATGATGTCGACACTTTTCGGTAGATGAAAGGTGTTGATGGGCACATCACCGATATCGGCAACCTGAAGGTGCTCGAACGGCGCAGCGCCTGTTGCCATGTTATAAGGACGCAACATGCGCGACTCGTCACGAATCTGGCGGGGTCCTAGGCGCGTACCGGGGCGGTTCGATGTACCGATATCCATGGGAATGCCGATAAACGCTGCATCCAGCCCTTCGGCACTCTCTTGTGTGGGCAGGCGCATCATGGTGGCAGGGCCTGCAAAGCGCGGCATGGTGTTGCCGCCCAGCGGCTGATTGAATTCCGACATCGTTCTCTCCTTGGATTTATTGTGGCTAGCCTGACGGCCTAGCGATTTATCTAGCTCATACACAGGTACTGCACAGACCATGCCAAGTTACCCGCGCTGATAAATAGGTAGGTTTCTTGCTTTATCGATGCAAAAATGAATCGATTAGCCGATGAAACGATGCAAAAATGAATCAACGAGTCATCTTTGCATCACTCTGTTCATCCAACGCTATAAAAGCGGCGGCGGTAGATAAGGAGGGACGCATGAGTGAAATCGACAGGCGCGTACTGCAAACCATTGTGGAAACCGCGAATGACCACTTTTTTATTGTCAGTGGCGACGGTCAAATCTTGGATATAAGCCCAGGTGCCGAGGCGGTGTACGGCGTCTCGCGGGAAGAGCTGCTCTCCAGCAGCGTTCAACAGCTGCAGGCGGCCGGCGTTTTGAAACCTTCCATCACCCTGGAAGTGATGCGCACCCGCCAGCCCGCTCAGCTAATGCAAATCACCGGCACGGGTCGCCGCGTCATCGCAGAAGCCTACCCCGTGTTCGTCAACGGCAAGCTGGAGCGCATTGTCAGCCGCTCACGGGATTTGACCGACCTTCAGCTGCTGCAGGACGAATACGCCCTGCTGCAAAAACGCTTTAGTGAGCACTTGAAACGCAGCCAGGCCGCCCCCGATGCCGAAGAGCAAGCGCTGGATGCTGCGCTGGACCACCTTCAGGTCAGAAGCCATGTGATGCGGGAAATCGCCCTGTTGCTCAAGCGCGTGGCACCATCGGATGCCAATGTACTGATGCTGGGGGAGTCCGGTGTGGGCAAGACAGCCTTTGCCAAGCAGCTACACCGCTGGAGCGCGCGCCATCGAGGCCCTTTCATCGAGGTCAACTGCGCATCAATTCCCGACAACCTGTTTGAGTCGGAGATGTTCGGCTACCAGCCCGGCGCGTTTAGCGGTGCAGCACGGCAAGGCAAAGCGGGGCTGCTGGAACAGGCCGAAGGGGGCACGCTGTTTCTGGATGAAATCGGCGAGCTGCCGTTGTTAATGCAAACCAAGCTGTTGAAAGTCATCCAGGATGGCAGCCTGACGCGCCTTGGGGATACGCGCTCCCGCCGGGTCGATTTTCGCTTGGTGGTCGCGACCAATCAGGATTTGGGCAAGCAGGTGGAAGCGGGGCGTTTCCGCCTCGACCTTTACTACCGCCTCAACGTCATCCCGGTCACCCTGCCACCGCTGCGCGACCGACGTGAGGATATTCCCGACTTGGTGGAAGCATGCTTACAACGGCTAAACCAGCGCTATGGGCGGCAGAAAATTCTCGGTAATCACGTATGGTCGACCCTCATGGGCAGCGACTGGCCGGGTAATGTCAGGGAGCTGGAAAACTGGCTGGAGAGAGCCTGGCTTTCAAGCCCCACCGATCAAATTGAAGTGCCTGCAACGCAGGCCTATACCGAACAGCATACCCACCGCTTGGCGAATGTATCTGCTTCACCTATCGCGGCACCGCTCGCCTCAGGCGAAAGCTTGAAAGAGTACCTAGAGCGGTTAGAGCGGGACGCGCTACGAACGTTGTGTCACACGCTGCCCAGCACCTACGCCATCGCCAAGCGGCTGGGTATCAGCCAGTCCAGCGTCGTACGCCGGTTGCAGCGTTACGGCATTAACATCTCTCGTTGATGCTTAGCCCCATACGTCACACCCCTGCCACACGAGCGTCATTCAACCGCAACACCTCCATCACATGATTGACCTATAAGCCCACGGCCAATCTTGGAGGTGCTATGTCACAACAGCCGCAAATACGCCTTCAAAGCGTCTCCAAGCACTGGGGCGCGACCACGGCAGTCAACGACATTTCCTTCGACATTCAGCCTGGGCAGTTCGTCATCCTGCTGGGGCCGTCAGGCTGTGGAAAATCCACCACGCTGCGCATGATCGCAGGTTTGGAAGAAGCCAGCAGAGGGGAGATTCATATTGGTGAGCGCGATGTGACACGCCTGCCACCTGGCGACCGTGGGCTGAGCATGGTGTTTCAGTCCTATGCGCTATTTCCGCATTTGAGCGTGGCCGACAACATCGTCTTTGGCCTGCGCAGCCGGAAGGTAGCGAAGGCAGAACGGCAGCAGCGCCTGGCCCAGGTGGCCGAGCTGGTGGACCTGACGGATTACCTGCACCGCAAACCGGCCCAGCTTTCCGGCGGCCAGCGTCAGCGGGTGGCGCTGGCGCGAGCGATTATCTCAGAGCACCCCATCTGTTTGATGGATGAGCCGCTGTCCAACCTCGATGCGCGGCTGCGCAGCGATATGCGCAGGGAGATCAAAGCCCTGCAATCACGACTCGATATGACGGTGGTTTACGTCACTCACGATCAGGTGGAGGCCATGAGTATGGGAGACCGTGTGATCTTGATGCAACAGGGACATATCGTGCAGGACGGCACACCCGACGAACTTTATAACCAGCCCGCCAGTGCGTTTGCCGCCAGCTTTATTGGCAGCCCAGCCATGAACCTTTTGCCTCTAGTGCAAGGTGACCAGGGGGCCGTTATCGAGGGCGAACCCTCGACTCCAGTGGCTCCCATGGAGGCCGCCGGGGGGCAGCTGGGCGTGCGCCCTGAAGATATCGAACTGCGCCCAGCATCCGAGGCAGGCATTCCGGCCCAGGTACTCAGTGATGAGTACTTAGGTGCCGACACGATTGCCCATGTCGCCGTCAGCAATCACACCGTGCGCGTTCGCCTTAGCGGTAAGCAAGCGCTCTCGGGTAAGCCCTGCAAACTCTACTGGACGCCAGATAGCGCCCATTTGTTTGATCAACAGGGTCTGCGTCAGCAAGCGTTAGCGCCTCTTGCCTTACCCGCTTCGCATCGAAGCGTACCGCGCCCGCCCGCCGTGGGCTCTTTCCAACACTGACCGCTCTCATCCTGACAACATCACAAACACTTGTGGAGTCTCTCATGCGTTCTCAGTTCTCTTTTGCAATGACAGCCATCGCCGCAGCACTGTTAGGTGCCGGTCACGCCAGCGCTAACAGTGTCGACTTGACGATGTACTACCCTGTTTCCGTAGGTGGCGCACTGACCGAGGTCGTTGACAACTTGGTGGACGAGTTCGAAAGCGAACACCCGGATATCAACGTAGAAGCCATCTACGCAGGCAACTACGACGACACTCGCGTGCGCGCCATGTCTGCCATGGAGGCAGGGGATACGCCTCAGCTCTCGGTGCTGTTCTCCATCGACCTGTACGAGCTGATCGAGCAGAACGCCATCGTGGCCTTTGATGACCTCATCGACACCGAGGAAGAGCAAGCGTGGCTGGATGGCTTCTACCCCGGCCTGATGGAGAACGGTCAGTTGGATGGCAAGACCTACGGCATTCCCTTCCAGCGCTCCACCATCGTGCTGTTCTGGAACAAGGACGCCTTTGCAGCCGCTGGCCTGGACCCGGAAACGCCGCCGGAAAACTGGGAAGAGATGGCCGAGATGGCGGCTGCCGTGCGCGAAGCCTCGAACGGAGAACAATGGGGCGTGATGGTACCGTCCACCGGCTACCCCTACTGGATGTTCCAGGCGTTCGCCTTCCAGAACGGCCATCGCCTGATGAACGACGATGGCACCGAGGTCTATTTTGACGACCCGGCCGCCATCGAAGCTCTCGAATACTGGGTGTCGCTGGCTACCGAGCACGACGCCATGCCCAGCGGCACCATCGAGTGGGGCACCCTGCGCCAGAACTTCCTAGAGCAGTCCACCGCCATGATGTGGCACACGACGGGTAACCTGACCGCCGTGCGCAACGAGGCCAATTTCGAATTTGGCGTCGCCATGCTGCCCATGAAGACCCAGCGCGGCAGCCCCACCGGTGGCGGCAACTTCTACATCTTCGAGGATGCCAGTGAAGAGGAGCAACGCGCGGCGATGACCTTCATCCGCTGGATGACCGCCCCCGAGCGTGCCGCCGCATGGTCGATCGAGACCGGCTACATGGGCGTTAGCCCCGCCGCTTACGAAACCGACGCGCTACAACGCTATGTGGCAGAGTTCCCACCCGCAGCGGTCGCCCGTGACCAGCTGGAACACGGCACGGCGGAGCTTTCCACTTACCAAGGTGGCCGCATTCGCCGCGCCTTGGATAACGCTGTACAAGCGGCGCTGACCGGACAGATGTCGCCAGAAGAAGCACTTAACCAAGCACAACAAGAAGCCGACAGCGTGTTGCGCCGCTACGCACGCTAATCGTCAGACATATGACTGTTCGCCGGGGCATGCCCCGGCTTTTCCAACGTCTGGTACTGCTCTATGTCATTCAACGACCACCGCAAAATGCAGCTCTATGGCGCGCTTCTGCTGCTACCCGCTGCGGTGCTGCTGACAACGTTTGCCTATTTGCCGACCGTTTCTACGGTCATTAACAGCCTTTTCTTACCCGGCTTCCGCGGTGCGCCCCCTGAATTCGTGGGCATCGAGAACTATCAGGTGCTGTTCGATGACCCAACGTTTTGGCAGGTAGCCCGCAATAATCTGGTCTATGCACTGGGTACCATTCCCACCTCTATTGCGCTGGCCTTGGGCATGGCGCTATTCGTCAACGGCAAACTGCCGGGGCGCGGTTTTGTACGTATGGCCTATTTCACGCCCACCATTCTACCCATGATCGCCGCGGCCAATATCTGGATGTTTTTTTATGCGCCGCAGATTGGGCTGTTCAACAGTGTGCTCGGTGCGCTGGGATTTTCCGGCGTTAACTGGCTAGGCGATCCAAGCGTTGCGTTAAGCTCGGTCATCGTCATGTCGGTGTGGAAAGAAGCCGGCTTTTTTATGATTTTCTATCTCGCGGCGCTGCAGAGCATCCCACCCGAGTTAAAAGAGGCTGCCGACCTTGAAGGGACGAACCGTTGGAGCTTTTTCTGGCGGGTCACCTTTCCGCTACTGATGCCCACCACGCTGTTCGTGCTGATCAACGCGCTGATCAATGCAGTGCGGGTGGTCGACCACCTGTTCATTCTGACCAAGGGCGGGCCCAATAACGCCACCAACCTGCTGCTCTATTACGTCTACGAGAACGCGTTCTCCTTCTTCGACCGCACCATGGCGGCCACCATCACCGTGGTCATTCTGCTGGTACTGGCGGTGGTGGCCACGCTGAAGTTCACGATCCTGGACCGCAGGACGCACTACCAATGAGTACCTTCTCTTTTCCGGTGTCGCCACGGCGCACCCTGGCGCTGCCCCGCCTGGAAACCCTGGCGGCCTGGCTGCTGGCCGTGATCTGGATCTTTCCGCTGCTTTACGCGGTGTGGGCCGCGATTCACCCGCCCGCCTACATGGTACGTTTCGACCTGCTGGCGCCTTTGACGCTGGACAACTTCACGAACGCCTGGGCCCAGGCCCCCTTTGCGCGTTACTACCTGAACACCTTCGCGCTGGTGACCGGCGTGGTACTGGCCCAGTTCGTGGTCTGCACGCTGGCCGCCTTTGCCTTTGCCCGCTTTCCGATCCCCGGCAAGCACCTGCTGTTCATGCTGGTGCTGATTCAGCTGTTCGTGTTTCCCGAAGTGCTGATCGTCGAGAACTACCGTATCGCCAGCGAGCTGGGGCTGATCAATACCATCACCGGCATTGGCCTGCCCTACGTGGCCAGCGCCTTCGGCATTTTCCTGCTGCGTCAGACCTTCAAGACCATCCCCCGAGAGCTGGAGGACGCCGCCCGTATCGAGGGGTGTGGCTGGCTGGAAATCCTGTGGAAGGTCTACGTACCGCTGGCCAAGCCCACCTATCTGGCCTACGGGCTGGTGTCGATCAGCCACCACTGGAACAACTTCCTGTGGCCGCTGGTGGTGACCAACTCCGTGGAAAGCCGCCCGCTGACGGTGGGATTGGGCGTGTTCTCCGCGCCAGAAACCGGCGTCAACTGGGCCACCGTCAGCGCTGCCACACTGCTGAGTATTGCGCCGCTGCTGGTGGCTTTTCTGCTGTTCCAGCGCCAGTTCTTGCAATCGTTTTTACGGGCGGGGATTCGCTAACCCAACTCACTCGAGTTTTCGTGCGACAATTCTCCTTCACGCACACGACAAGGAGAGCAGCGATGCACGGCGACCCGGCAGCCCTCAAGGTACTGCAAGACGTCTTTGGCTTTGAGCGCTTTCGTGGCCCGCAGCAGGCCATCATCGAGCACGTGACGGGCGGCGGAGACGCGCTGGTGCTGATGCCCACCGGCGGCGGTAAATCGCTGTGTTATCAGGTTCCGGCGCTGCTGCGTGAAGGCACTGCCATCGTGGTCTCGCCGCTCATCGCGCTGATGCAGGACCAGGTGGCCGCGCTGATTCAGAACGGGGTGCGCGCCGCCTATCTCAACTCCAGCCTTGAGATGCATGAGGCGATGGAGGTGGAGAACCGCCTGCGCGCAGGCGAGCTGGACCTGCTCTACGTCGCGCCCGAGCGGCTGGCCACGGCGCGCATGCAGATGCTGCTGGAGCAGACGCGCATTGCGCTGTTCGCCATCGACGAGGCCCACTGCGTTTCCCAATGGGGGCACGATTTCCGCCCCGAGTATCGCCAGCTCTCCCATCTGCACCAGCGTTTTCCTGACGTGCCGCGCATCGCGCTCACCGCCACCGCCGACGTGCCTACCCGGCACGACATCATGGAGCATCTTCAGCTTCAGGAAGCCGCGCTCTACAACAACGGCTTCGACCGCCCCAATATTCGCTACCACATCGCTGAAAATCAGGGCAATGCCAAAGAGCAGCTGCTGAGTTTCATCCGCGAGCATCACGACGGCGAGGCGGGCATCGTCTACTGCCTCTCCCGCCGTAAGGTGGAAGAGACCGCCGCCTGGCTGGCCCGCCAGGGACTCACCGCGCTGCCCTACCACGCCGGACTGTCAGCCGAGCAGCGCCAGCAGCACCAAACCCGCTTTCTGCGCGAAGATGGCGTGGTGATCGTCGCCACCATTGCCTTCGGCATGGGCATCGACAAACCCGACGTACGCTTCGTGGCGCACCTCAACCTGCCCAAAAGCATCGAAGCCTACTACCAGGAGACCGGCCGCGCCGGACGCGACGGGCTGCCCGCCGATGCTTGGATGGCCTACGGCCTTCAGGACGTGATCACCCTGCGCCAGATGCAGCAGGACTCCAGTGCCGCCGACCAGCAAAAGCGCATCGAGCAACAGAAGCTCGATGCCATGCTGGGGCTCTGCGAGATCATCAGCTGCCGTCGTCAGGCGCTGCTCCACTACTTTGGCGATTCGCTAGATGAACCCTGCGGCAACTGCGACAACTGCCTCACCCCGCCTGACACCTGGGAGGCCACCGTGGCCGCGCAGAAGGCGCTGTCGTGTGTCTACCGCACCGAACAGCGCTTTGGCGTCACTTATCTGGTGGATGTGCTGCTCGGCAAGCGCAACGAGCGTATTGGCCGCTTTGGCCACGACAGCCTGAGCACCTTCGGCATCGGCCAGGAGCTCACCGCCAGCGAGTGGAAAGCGCTGTTTCGTCAGCTGATCGCCAGCGGCTATCTAAGCGTGGACATGGAGGGCCATGGCGCGATCAAGCTCACCGCCAACGCCAGGCCCATACTGCGCGGTGAGCAACGTCTCACCCTGCGCAAACCCAGCAAGCCCGCGCGGCGCGGTGCCAAAGGGGCGTCTGCCGCCAAGGGCCACGGCGTACTGTGGGAAGCGCTGCGCCAGCATCGCAAAGCGCTTGCCGATGCCCAGGGCGTACCCGCCTACGTGATCTTCAACGACGCCACCCTGGCCGAGCTGGTAGCACAAAAACCGCAAACGCTGCAGGCACTGGGCGCCATCTCAGGCATCGGCGCACGCAAGCTGGCCGATTACGGCGAAGGATTTCTTGCAGTGGTATTGGCGCACCCCAATGAGCCGGAAACGCCCACTGACATTGGCAATAGCGCCATGGAATCCGCCACGCTGCTGCGCCAGGGGTTCACCCCCGAACAAGTCGCCGAGCAGCGCGGGCTGGCCGCCAACACGGTCTACCGCCATTTGAGCGATGCCATTCAAGGCGGCGAACTGGCCCTGGAAGAGGTGGTCAGCCTGGACCCGGCGACCCTGGCGCAGATTCACGCCGCCTTCGAACAGTTTCCAGGCCAGGGGCTGAAAGTGGTGTTCGAAGCGCTGGAAGGCCGTATCGATTACTCGGTTCTGCACTGCGTGCGGGCATCTCTGGCCGCCAAGGGTTAGCGCCATCCCCGCAGATGCTCGCCCCGAGCAATCGCCGCTGAGTCGAACACGCCGGTATCCAACACCCAGGCGGTGACCAGTGACGCGGGCGTCACGTCAAACGCCGGGTTCCACACCGGCGCCTCAGAGGGCGCCCACTCCACCTCCCCAAACGCCCCTGCAACACCGCGCACTTCCGCGCCATCGCGCTGCTCGATGGGAATCGCCGCGCCGGTCGCGCAGGCGGGGTCGACCGTGGTGTAAGGGGCCACCACGTAGAACGGTACCTGATGGTAGTGTGCCGCCACCGCCAGCATGTAAGTGCCCACTTTGTTGGCAAAGTCGCCGTTGGCGCAGATGCGATCCGCCCCGACCATCACTTTATCCACCTTGCCCGCTGCCATTAGGCTGGCCGCCATGCTGTCGGTGATCAACTGGTAGGGAATGCCCAGGTCCGCCATTTCCCAGGCGGTCAAGCGGCCGCCCTGCAGCAGCGGGCGGGTCTCATCCACGTAGACATGCAGATCGATGCCGCGCTGTTTGGCGATGGCCAGCGCGCCAATTGCGGTACCTACGCCCGCCGTGGCCAGCGCGCCGGTGTTGCAGTGGGTTAGCACGCGGTCGCCGGAGGCCAGCAGGTCGGCGCCCCGCTCGGCCATGCGTTGGCACAGGGCACGGTCCTCTTCGAACAGCGCTTTGGCACGCTCGGCCAGGGCGTCCGCGCCCTGGGCAAAACAGGCTTCCATGGCATCCAGGCAGTACATTAGGTTCACCGCCGTCGGGCGCGTTGCCCGTAAGCGGTCGCTCACTAACTGCCAATCGCTTTGCGGATGGCGCGCCGCGTACTGGGCCAATACGAAGGCGGCGCTCAAGCCGATCAGCGGCGCCCCGCGAATGGCAAGGCGTTTGACCGCGTGCTGCCACGCCTCGGGAGAGTCGCAGCGCACCCACTCTTCGGCCTGGGGGAGCCGAGTCTGATCCAAATACTCGAGCGCGTCGGCATACACCCGTAAACTGCGTGACTGTAAATTGACCATGAAGGGCTCCTTGAGGTCTTGAACCGGAGAACGCGGCGCGCGGCTTATCAGGCGCGAAGCTTATCATATAGAATGGCCGCCACTAGACGAGGCGATGCTGACCCGATGAACACCTTACACACCGAACTGCTGGACGCCATCTCCTGGGCGGCGCAGCAAGGCTGGACGCCCGCCACCGGCGGCAACTTTTCCGCGCGTACCGAGACGGGCTATATAGTCACCGCCTCCGGGCGGGATAAAACCCGACTCCAGCCGGACGATCTGCTGCACTGCGACTTTGATGGCAATGTACGCTCCGGCGATGGCAAGCCAAGTGCAGAAAGCGACTTGCATGCAGCGCTTTATCGCTATGAACCGACGATTGCTTGTGTGCTGCACGTTCATACCGTGGCCAGCACCGTGCTGTCGCGGCGCTTTCCCGACGGCATCGAACTGAGCGGCTTCGAGATGCAAAAGGCGCTGACAGGTAATGAGACCCACGAAGCCACTATTCGCTTGCCGGTCGTACCTAATGAACAAGATATGGTTGAGTTGGCTAGACATGTACGACTCGGCTGGCCGATGCCCTGGGGCTTTTTGGTCGAGGGCCACGGTATTTACGCCGTCGGCGATAGTATCGCCAGTTGCCGCCGTCACCTGGAAGCGATTGAATTCTTACTTGCCTGTGTACTGGAAGAGAGCCGGTGGTCCTAATGAGTCAACCAACCGTTCGCGCCATCGTGACCGATATCGAAGGCACCACTACCGATATCAATTTCGTCCATAACGTGTTGTTCCCCTACGCCTACGCCAAGCTGCCCGACTTTCTGCGCGAGAACGCAGAGGCCCTGGCGGTGGCCGAGCAGATCCATGCCGTGCGTGATGTCATGAAGGACGCCAACGCCTCGCTGGAAGCGGTAATCGCCACGCTGCTGCACTGGATCGACACCGACCAAAAAGTGACGCCGCTGAAAGCCCTTCAGGGCATGGTGTGGGCCGACGGCTACCAGCGCGGCGACTTCACCGGCCATTTATACGCGGATGTCGCGCCAGCCCTGCGCCAGTGGCAGGCGGAAGGCAAGGCGCTGTATGTGTACTCGTCAGGCTCGGTGCAGGCGCAGAAATTGCTGTTTGGCTATAGCGATGAGGGCGATTTGACCCCGCTCTTCAGCGGCTATTTCGACACCCATATTGGCCATAAGCGTGAGGCCGCGGCCTATCAGCGCATTGTCGAGGCGCTCGATCTACCTGCAGAGTCGGTACTGTTCCTGTCGGATGTGGTCGAAGAGCTGGACGCGGCCCAGCAGGCGGGCATGCAAACGCTACAGCTGGTGCGTGAAGGTACCCAGGCGGGCACCCGCCACCCGTGCGTCACCCGTTTCGACGAGATCCCCCTGTAACGTTTCTGTCTCGTCACTTTCAAGGAGAGCTTACGATGTCGCAACTCAAAGTATTTGCCGATAACAATCCCCATGATGCCCTCATCGACACCACCGACGGCGAACGGATTACCGCTGAGCTAAACCAGGTAGGCGTACTGTTCGAGCGCTGGGCAACCCCAGGCGAGATTGCCGACGATGCCACCCAGGAAGAGATTCTGGCGCTCTACCAGGAGGACATCGACCGGGTCAAAGCCAAGGGCGGCTACCAAACCGTCGACGTGCTGCACATGGTGCCCACCCACCCGGATAAAGACGCGATGCGCCAGAAATTCCTGAACGAGCACCGCCACCACGAAGACGAAGTGCGCTTCTTCGTCAAAGGCCAGGGGCTGTTCTGCCTGCACATCAAGGATAAGGTCTACCAAGTGCTTTGCACCCGCAACGACCTGATCAGCGTACCCGCCAACACCCCACACTGGTTCGATATGGGGCCAGAACCGGAATTCACCGCGTTGCGCTTCTTCGACAACGTGGAAGGCTGGGTGCCCCACTGGACCGAAAGCGACATCGCCGGGAAGTTCGATCGTTTGGATCAGCTTTAACGGTTAAATAGTGAATGGTCAGTCGTGAATAGTAGGAGGCCGCGTTAGCGTTTGTGCACTAACGCGGCCTCTTTTGTTGTGCGCTTACAACACCGCTTTCTGGTTAAACGTTTTGGCCAGCTCTGCCAGTGCGTTGAGATCACAGTAGGCTTCCGGCTCCATGATCAGCGTTTGCCCCATCAACACGTTGCGCGCTTCCAACTCGGCGCGTAAGCCAGTGTCTTCGATCTCTTCGAAGTCGGCGTTGTGGGCCAGCGAGAGCACGCGGCGGTGCATTTCGATGCCGCAGTAGGCCAGGGCATCTTCACGAATCTCATCCAGCAGCGCATCGCAGGCGTCGTCGGCGCTGTTACCCTGATCTTCGAACAGCGCTTTGGGAAATAGAATCCCGGTGCGCTCGGTTTGCCAGAGATGGCGAAACGTCTCGTCGAAGCGGTTAAAGCACTCGGTGATCACTTCTAAAATCCACGCTTGGTAGGCGTCTAGCTCGGCTTCCGCACGGTGAGCGGGCTGGCTAAAGTAGGCCATGAAGAAGTTCGCCACCGCCATGCCCAGGTCGAACGCCATAGGGCCGTACTGGGAAAACTCGGGGTCGATGACGCGCACGCTGGTGTCGGTGGCCATGATGGAGCCGGAGTGCAGGTCGCCGTGGAGCATGGTTTCGGTGTTCGAGGTGAACTTCATCAACAGCCGCTGCACCTTGGCCTTCAGGCGGGCGTTGCGGCGCAGCTCATCCACCACGGGCGATAGCTCCGGCGTATGGCGGTTCATCTCCGCGCCGTAGTAGGGGTCGGTGAACACCAACGATTCGGTGATCGCGGGAATCGCAACATTTCCAGAGAACAGCCCCACGTCGGCTTTCTTGTCCGGGCTCGCCATGGAGAGCTCCGAGCCGCGAAACGCCGTGCGCGCACAGAATTCACCCAACGTAGCGCCCAGCTTCTCTACCCGTTCGCCGCTGATCAGCTTGCGCCGCAAAATCACGTGCGGATGCAGATACTCCATCACGATCAGCGCCTGGGGCTTGTCGAAGTAGTACACCTCGGGCGCCACGCCGGGCGCCCGCGCGGCTTGGCGCACCAGGGCAAAGTACTCGTAGTGGGCGCGATAGAGCGGCAGCGGCCAGCTCTCGCCCACCATGCGCACGTAGGGCAGCGCCTGCTTGACCACCACGCTACCGATGCTGCCGGTGACGATGAATACCAGGTTGAGGTTGCCGTCGCCCACCTCACGGATGCGCCACTCGGCAGGATCTCCCCCCACGCGGCTAGCGACGGCCTCCACCTCCCCTAGCCGCTGCCCCAGGGTCTCCACTGCTAGCGCTCGATACGTCTGCTCGTTTGCCACCGCTGCTTCCTCGCACAAAATGAAGTCGTGTTTGTCATACCCCGTTAGCGTTGTCAATTCGCTGCCGGAGACACGGTCAACCCCGTCGATGGGCGCGGCGGTGGTTGCGAAGACGGTTGCGGAGACAGTTGCAAAGAAATGTTAAACAGGAAACCGCTCAATGGACAACTTTTGTACTAGTTTTATAGTGAATACCTGACCAATCCCATCAGGTACTCCATCATGAAAAACAATGGCACCGTGACCCAGGTGGAACATCCTCTCCGTGACGATGATGTGCTGATTTCCAAAACCGACAACAGCAGCTACATCGCCTACGCCAATCATCGATTCGTCGAGATCAGCGGCTTCGAGTACGACGAGTTGGTGGGCTCGCCCCATAACATGGTGCGCCATCCAGACATGCCGTCGCCCGTGTTCGCCGATATGTGGAGCGATCTGAAAGCGGGTCAGTACTGGAGCGGCCTGGTCAAAAACCGGCGTAAGAACGGCGACCACTACTGGGTACGCGCCAACGTCGTGCCCATTCGGGAAAACGACAAAGTGACCGGATTCGTCTCGATCCGTGTCAAACCCTCCCAGGCTGACGTCGAGAATGCCGAGCACATCTACCGCGATATGCGTGAGAATCAGGGACGCTTTACGATCAAGCATGGCGAAGTCATGGCCCGCAACCCGCTAAAACGGCTAGCGAGCGCCACCTGGTGGGCGCCTCGGCTGGCCAACGTATCGGGCGTGCTGTACACCTTGGCCGCCACCGGCATGCTGATGCTAGCCAGCACCTGGTGGCTGGGCGGCCAAGTTGCCAACGGCGTGCTCGCCCCGCTGCTCGCCATGGTGTTGGCCACGGGTTTACTGTTGAGCCTTCATCAGTGGCGTCAGGCGCGCCGACTCCGGCGCTTTCTACACAAGGCCAACGACTTCGCGCTGCAAATCGCGGCGGGGGATCTCAACGCGCAGGTGCCCTCGGTCGGCCATGTCGCCATGGATAACACGCTCGCCACCATGAATTTCATGCGCCGCTCGCTCGAAGCGCTGATTGGCGATGTGGACCAGCGTATTGCCCAGGTCATGCCCTCGGTGGAAGCGCTGACCCACCACAACCAAGCCATGGGCCATCGTGTGGATCAGCAGGCCTCCGCCGTGCAGCAAACCGCCGCCAGTGCAGAGCAAATCGCCTCGACCGTTCGGCAAAGCTCGGACAACGCCCAGCTTGCCAGCCAGGCCTCGGTGGGTAACGTCAGCGAAGTCGATAACGCGGTGGCGATTATGCATGAGCTGGCCGAAGCGATGAACGGCATCACCGCGACGTCTCAAGACATGGCGGGCATCGTCAAAACGATCGATCACATTGCTTTCCAAACCAACATCTTGGCGCTGAATGCGTCGGTGGAAGCGGCGCGCGCCGGTGAGCATGGCCGTGGCTTTGCGGTGGTAGCCGAAGAGGTACGCCGCCTGGCACGCCAGTCTGCGGAAGCCGCCCATCAGGTACAAACGCTGATCGAGACCGCGCGTCAGCGCATCGAAGCCGGGCAGCATAAAGCCGGCTCGGCGGGCGATGCCATGGGACGCATTCGCCAGGCCAGCCATAACGTCAACGACTTGATGGAGGAGATTCGTGCGGCCGCTCGGGAGCAGAGTGAGGGCATCGCGCAGATCAGTCAGGCCATTTCCCAGATCGACCGAGGCACCCAGGAGAGCGCCGCCAGCATGGATGCGTATCTAAACGCCGTCGACGTGCTCTCTCGCGAGGTCAACTACCTGGCCCACAGCGCCCACGCGTTCATGCCGGTCACGAACACTCAGGCATCCGCCCCTGTGCTGCCACGAACCAGCAACAACGTTTACCAGCTTCCCATGGCTAAAGAAGCCCCCGCATTCCCTAGAGCGCAAGCGGTATGACCCCGCGCCGCGGGTGGCGCATGCCACCCGCGGCTATGTCCCCTGCAGAGCAAAAGGGACTGAAAGAACCGTCTGGATGCCCATGCCATTGGCTATTGAATGGATATGCTTAAGCCATCGCCGCTAAGCGCATCCGGTGAACTGATCATCACCACGCGGTTACGCCCTTGTCGCTTGGCCTCGTAAAGCGCCTGGTCGGCGGCCCTGAATAGCTGAGAGGCGTTGACGCCCACAGTGGGCTGCAGCACCGCCCCACCCACGCTAATGGTGACATAATCAGGCGCGACCCGGCCCAGGTGGGGTAGCTGCAGCGCTTCCACCGAGTGGCGCAGCTGCTCGGCTTGATCCAACACCGCTTGATGCGGCTGCCCTTTGCTCAATACGACGAACTCTTCACCGCCAAAGCGCGCCACCACGCAGGCGCTGCTCGCATGGGTAGCTAGCGTGCTGGCGACACTTTTTAGGCAGTGATCGCCCTGCAAATGGCCGTAGTAGTCGTTATAAGCTTTGAAACAGTCGATATCGATCACCATCAGGCCTACCGTGGCACGCTCCTCCACGGCTTGCTGCCAATAGTGGTTGAACAGCGCATCGAACTGGCGGCGGTTGGCTAACTCCGTCAACGGGTCGGTCAACGACAACTTGGACAATTCCGCATTACTGCGCAGCGCATGCCCGGTCCGATGGGTTTCGCGCAGCAACAGCAGGTAGGCTTTACGTTCGCTGGCTTCCAGGCGGTAATTGGCCACCAAGGTGAATACTGCTTTGGCACAGATCGAGAAAATCGCCAGTCTCTTGACCTCGGTGGGCATCGGGTCGTAGCCAATGACGAAGTACACCATAATCGCCACGCTCAACAGCGACGACCCCAGGGCATAGGAAAAGCGCAGTGAATAGAGAATATTCCCAACGACTAAAATAAGGCCAAACGAAAAAATATCGAGATAAGAGTAAGGCGACTTCGACGATACAGAGATCAAGCACGATGCCACCATGCCGACGACGACCGTGCTTGCCATCAATGTTTCGCGTGCGCTTCCCGATACCCCTTGGTGGACTGCCCATAAGATGGGCAGGCCAAACGGTATAACGACGAGTCCTCTGATCAGCACAGAGAGCCAAAACACCTCTGGGCGGAAGCTGTAATCGTTAATGAGAAACAGGCTGTAGATCAGTGCCGCTATCAGGCCCGCCACGACCATATTGCGGTTTCGCTGCGGCTGGGTGTCGCGCTCGAAACGAGCTTCTAGCGCGCGCGAAAAACGCAGATGCCATTTAGGGTGAGATAACTCGTGCTCAATGGTGCTAGCAAAAGAGTCACTGGTCATTCACACCTCGCGAAGAAACTGCGCTTCTCAATCGTGCAGATACGAGAACTTGACATCATGTTGCCAGACGATCATGACAGCCGTCAGCGCTCGCTTAATAGCACTAGTTAATCTATTTTCATGTCCTCTTACAACTATCTAAAAACTGCAATTCAAGAAAGTGGTTTAAATTTTTCTTTTTTTCACAAAGGAGCACACATGACCCGACAAACCGTCTCGTCAGAGCGTGATCTCACCTTTACCATGGGCCGCGAAGAGCTGGTCATTCACCGCCGTTATGAGGTGCTCGGTATCGTCAACGACTTTCTAATCGGCATCTGGTTCGTCATCGGTAGCGTCTGTTTTTTTTACGAGGGTGCAGTACAAACCGCTGGGGTTTGGCTCTTCGTCATTGGCAGCGTGCAACTATTGATACGCCCAGCGATCCGCCTGCATCGCTACGTCTATTTCAAACGTCTGCCCGACGAGCAGCACGATGCCTAACCGCCACTCATGAAGCGCACGCCCTGGGCAGCTAACGGGCTTCTCAGCCGGTCGGGCAAGGGGCTGTCGGTGATGACGGCGTGATAATCTGCCAGGGACCCGGCGGCACAGCGTAGCGGCAGGTCGAATTTGGTCTTGTCCAACACGAGAATGCGGTACGCCGCATGGGCCAGCAGGGCCTCGCGGGCCATCACTTCGTCGTCGTTGTAGTCGTAAAGCTGGCCGTGGCTATCCATACCGCCCACAGAGACAATGCCGACATCTACGCGATAGCGCTGAAAAAAGCGCCACGCGTCACCGCCAATCACATCCTGATCGCGGCGACGCACGCGGCCTCCGGCCACCACCAGCTCACACTCCAGCGCGCATAGCTTGATCAACGCATGCAGGTTATTGGTCATGATCTGCAGCCCCTGCTTATCGTGCAGCGCATCGGCTAGCTGCTCTACCGTCGTACCCGTCCCCAAGAAAAGCGACTGGTGATTGGAAATCAACGACGCCGCCTGCCGCGCAATATGCCGCTTACCCGCCTGATTGACGATTTGGCGCTGGTCGTAGCCCACGTTCTCTTGGTCGGGAAAGGGCATCACTTCGCCGTGACGGCGTAAAATCAGCCCCTGCTCCGCTAACACGCGAATATCCCCACGCAGGGTTTGCACGGAGACGCCAAAATGATGGGCCAGCGCCGCAAGCGTTTGCCGCCTCTCTTCTCGCACGTGCGCTAATACCGCACGCCGCCTCTCTGTCACGTTCATACCGTGCCACCTTTCCTTTTATCGTTTCCATTGGAAAAACGAAAAAACCATTCCCGCTAGCGAAAGCTTTTCGCTATCAAACGAAAGCGTAGTGTCACGATGTTGTAAGCCGATGACAGTAGTGTGGTGACTGTTCACCTACTGGAGGTTTTCTCGATGTTGAAGCGCTCGTTGTGTTCCGCCGTGACTCTCGCAAGCATTGCCCTCTCCACCTCGTCGTTCGCTGATGAGAAGCTGGTGCTCTATACCAGCCAGCCTAATAGCGATGCCCAGCAAACGGTCGATGCTTTCCAAGCCGCCTATCCAGACATCGAAGTGGAGTGGGTGCGCGACGGCACCACCCGCCTGATGACACGGCTGCGCTCGGAGCTGGCGGCCGGTGTCAGCAACCCCGACGTGCTGCTGATTGCCGACAGCATGACCATGACCTCGCTGAAACAAGAGGGCCATTTACAGCCCTACCTCAGCCCCGAGCGCGACGCCTACGACGAAGCGCTTTACGACCCGGAGGGCTACTTCTACGGCACCAAGCTCATCACCACCGGCATCGTGTACAACACCGGCGCCGAGCAGCAGCCAAAGCGCTGGGAAGATCTGACCGGCTCTGAATATGAAGGCCTCGTCACCATGCCTAGTCCGCTGTACTCCGGCGCAGCGCTGATTCATATGGCAGCCATCGCGGAGAATCCAGCGTTAGGACTCGAGTACTACGAAGCGCTTCAAGCCAACCGCACGGAAGCCCAGGGCGGTAACGGCGGCGTGTTCAATGCCGTGGCCGCGGGCACCAAGCCCTACGGCATCGTGGTGGATTTTCTACCCATCCGGGAAGCCGCGAAAGGCTCGCCCGTGGCGTTCGTGTTTCCTGAAGAGGGCGTGAGCGCCGTTACCGAGCCCGTGGCCATCATGCAGGAGGCCGAGAACCTGGACGCCGCTCAAAAATTCGTCGACTTCGTGCTTTCCCAAGAGGGGCAAACACTGGTCAGCCAGCAGGGTTACCTGCCTGCTCACCCGGACGTGACACCGCCTGAGGGCTTCCCTGAGCGGAGCAGCATCGACCTCATGCCGGTGGATATCGAACAGGCACTCGAGCAGGAAGAGACGCTCAAGCAGCGTTTTAGCGATCTGTTCGGCGGCTAATCATGACCCCTTCGCTCAACCTTGGCAGCCAGCACCGCTGGCTGCTTAGCCTGATCACCCTGCTCGTCGTTCTGCTCAGCCTCGCGCCCAGTGTGCGTCTGCTCGTCGAAGCGCTTAGCGACCTTGGCCAGGGCAGCCAGGCACCGCTGTGGAAAGTGCTCAATGCCGCCAGCACGTGGCGTGCGTTATGGCACAGCCTGTATACCTCGGGCCTGGGTATGCTGATCGCTCTGGTGCTGGGCAGCCTGTTCGCCTTCGTGATCACCCTGACGGACATTCGCGGCAAAGCGTGGCTGGTGTTCTGCTTCATGCTGCCCATGATGATTCCGCCCCAGGTCACCGCGCTGAGCTGGCTGCAGCTATTCGGCCCGGCCAGCCCGCTATTGAAGAGCATCGGTATGGCGCCGCCCCTGGGTAGCCCGCAGCCGCTCTACTCCGCAGAGGGTATTGCCCTGCTGCTAGGTATCCAGAGTGCGCCGCTGGTATTTTTGGCGCTACGCACCTCCTTGCTATCGCTACCCCGCGAATTGATCGAAGCCGCCCGCATCAGCGGCGCGCGACAGGCTCAGGTGTGGGGCCATATCATCTTGCCCATCACCCGCCACGGCTTGGTGACGGGAGCCGCCATGGCGTTCATCTCCAGCCTGGGTAACTTTGGCATTCCCGCGATGCTCGGTATTCCCGCCGGTTATTACGTGCTGCCCACGCTGATTTATCAACGCATGGCCAGCTTTGGCACCGGCGTGCTGGCAGAGATGGCGGCGCTTTCGATGCTGATCGGCGTCCTGGCACTGGCGTGCGTGGCCTTGCAGCAGCATTGGATGAACCGCAGCCGCTTTGGGTTAGGCGGCCATAGCGGCCGCGCACACGATTTTTTGCTAGGCCGCTATCGCCCGCTGGTCACGGCTCTGCTGGTCGGCGTCCTGATGGTGATCCTGGTCGCGCCGCTGGCCGCTCTGGTGGTGAGCTCTTTGGTACCGGCGATGGGCGTGCCGCTTAGCGCTGACACCGTCACGCTCGATGCCTACCACGAGGTGATCGGTCGTCAAGGCGCCACTTGGCGGGCAGTGAGTAACAGTCTTTGGCTGGCGGGCGGTGCCGCGCTAGTGCTCATGCTCTGCAGCCTGCCGCTCGCCTACCGTTTACAGCGGCTTCCCCCGCGCCTGCAGCAGCTCACCCTGAGCGCCATCGAGCTGCCCTACGCGCTGCCCGGCGTGGTGCTGGCGATTGCCTGCATTCTACTGTTCGTACGCCCCTTACCGCTCATCGACCTAGCGCTTTACGGCACGCTCGGGCTGATTTTCGTGGCCTATTTGGCGCGCTTTCTGGTGGTCTGCCTAAAACCGGTGAGTGCCAGCTTGGCCCAGCTAGATCCCTCCTTGGAAGAAGCTGCTCAGCTGGCGGGCGCGGGCCCCTGGCGTCGGCTCATCACCATTTTGCTTCCGCTAATGGCGCCCTCGCTGTTCGCCGGAGGGCTGCTGGTGTTTCTGCTGGCGGTGAACGAACTGACCGTCTCCGCGCTGCTCTGGAGCGCCGGGAATGAAACCCTGGGCGTGCTGATTTTCAATCTGGACGAGGGCGGCGAGAGCGTGCTGGCAGCGGCCGTTTCCGTGCTGGTGGTGATCATGGTCGCCACGCTGATGCTATCGCTCAGCCTGCTGGCCCCCCGTTTACCTAAAGGAGTCGTGCCGTGGCAGGGCTAGCGATTCATCGTGTTACCAAGCAGTTTGGCGATCACCGGGCGGTGGATGATTTGTCGCTGGAGATAGCCCCTGGCGAATTCGTCGCCCTGCTCGGCCCCAGCGGCTGCGGCAAAACCACCATGCTGCGGATGCTGGCCGGGTTCGAGCAGATCAGTAGCGGCTCCCTGACACTCAACGGCACCCTCCTCGCCAGCGACCAGCATCACATGCCTCCTGAGCAGCGCAATATGGCGATGGTGTTTCAGTCCTACGCGCTATGGCCGCACATGAGCGTGGCCGACAACGTGGGCTACCCGCTGAAACTTCGCCGCGTTCAGGGCAGCGAGTATCAGCGCCGGGTCGCTCACGCGCTGGAGCAGGTCGCGCTTACCCCCTACGCCCAGCGCTCGCCGCAAGAACTCAGCGGCGGCCAGCGCCAGCGGGTGGCGCTGGCGCGCTGCCTGGTCACCGACCCCGACGTGGTGCTGCTCGATGAGCCGCTCGCCAACCTGGACCGCAACCTACGCGCTTCCATGGAGCACAGCTTCGTCGACTTCCACCGCCGCACCCAGGCCACCATGGTCTATGTCACTCACGACCAGAGCGAGGCGATGGCCATGGCGGATCGCATTGCGGTGATGCGTGACGGCGCGCTGGTGCAGTGGGCGACGCCTGAAACGCTCTATCGAGCGCCGCGCAGTGAGTGGGTCGCTCAGTTCATTGGCCAAGGCAGTCAGCTAAAGGTCGCAGGCGGTACCCCGGGCCAGCGGCTGGATGAGTCAGCGCTGATGCAGGGTTTGTCCGCGCCGCTCACGGCGCGCACTCAGCCCGTTTTGATACGTCCTGAACATAGTCGTGTCGAGCCACGCGCGCACTCGTCAAACGCCAGCGCGTTGACCGGGCGCGTCGAGCGGCTCACCTTTCGCGGTGAACGCTATGAGCTGCACCTGCGCTTAGCCACGGGAGAAGCGCTGCTGGCCTATCATCACACCGCACTCGACGAAGGCCAGCACGTCGCGGTGCATTTGTTGGAAGGCTGGTGCCTGGAGCCTGACCAATGAGCGCCACGGTTCAGATCCTCAGCGGGCTGGGCGACAAAGGGCCCGCGGCCATCGTGGTCGAAGCGCAAGGCAAACGCCTGCTGCTGGATGCCGGCGGCGCACTGCACCCCGGCGAGCCGGTTACCTGGGCACAGGGGCTCGCCGTGGACGCCGTGTTGATCAGTCATGACCACGTGGACCACATTGGCGGCGTCGTGGAACTGCCTGCGCAGATACCGCTTTACTGCACGCCGTTAGTCGCCAAGGCGCTACCCCCGCAGCGGGCGTGGCAGCCGCTGCCCTATCGGGGCCGTCTTGACGTTGAAGGCATTGCGGTCACCACCGGTCAAGCGGGGCATTCGCTGGGCGGTGTCTGGCTGCATCTCGACGACGCGGGCGGTATTTTTTACAGTGGCGATGCCTGTTTCGAGTCGCGCCTGTTTCCGTTCGATGCGCCCCCACCCGCCCACACGGCGCTGCTAGATGCCTCCTATGGCCGCTACGACCAGCCCCAAGCGCAGTGCATCCACGCCATTGGCAAGGCGTTGGACCACCCTTTGGTGCTGCCGGTACCGGAAACGGGGCGTGCCCTGGAAATGGCGCTATGGCTCTCGGAAGAGGCGGACCAACGCCACCTTCCTTTGGCGATTGACCCGATCATTCGCGATAACCTGGCCGCCCTACTCGCGCTGCCCAATGACCTTCGCCGAAAAGGATTGGACGCGGCTATCCAGGCGCTTTTGCAGCGCCCCAATGCCCGCCATCCGGCGCTTTGGCTGGTCAGCGACCGTGACGATGATCCGCCCGACTGGCCGCATCATCGTCTGCTGCACACCGGCTATTTGACGCCGCAGCGTCGCCAACAGCTCGCGGCGGGCGAGGTGCTCTGGCAACGCTGGAACGTCCATTTGCGCGCCTCGCATTTGGTAGCCCTGGCCCACCAGCTCCAAGCGGTCCAAGTGGCACCGCTCTTTACGCCGCTCCATGCCGATGCTGAGACCGCCTGGCGTGACCTGCTGGGCACACGGCTCATCACACAACCTTCGCTTGACGTCGAAGCGCAGACGAAAGTGCTCTCTTCGCCCCTGTTAACACCCTAGGAAATATCTCTATGAACGCAGTCATTGTCGATGTCGACGGCACGCTGGCCGAATTTCATCCTGCCGATGTCCACGAATGGGTACTGGGTCCCGCCAAACAGTGGGATCCCTTTTTCGCCCACATGGCCAACGCGCCGGTCATCGAGCCCGTCGCCCGGCTGGTCAAGCTGCTAAAAGCCCAAGGCCAGCAGATCGTCATTTGCAGCGGCCGCCCGGACAGCCATAGAGAGCACACCCACACATGGCTTACTCGTCATGAAATCCCCTTCGACGCCATGTACCTGCGCCCAGAAGGCGATGACCATGTGGATGACGAAGAGGTGAAAGCGGCGCTACTGAATCAAATGCACCGCGACGGCTTTGCCCCTTGGCTCGTGCTGGACGATCGCGACGCCGTGGTCGCCCAGTGGCGCGCACTCGGGCTGACCTGCCTACAGTGCGCGCCGGGAGACTTTTAAGCATCGGCGAGGCCCGAGCGCCGCTGCCACAGGAGTACCGCCACGGGCACGAGTGAAATAGGCATCAGCACCAGATTGAGCGTTGCCCAGCCTAAACCGCTGACCAGAGGGCCTGCCAACAGGGCAGTGCAAGCAGCGGTGCCAAACACTAAAAACTCGTTGGCTGCCTGAGTGCGCGCTTTATCCGCCGGGCGGTAGCTCTCGGTGAGCAGGCCCGTGGCGAGCAGGAAGGTGAAGTTCCAGCCCAGCCCAAGCAGCACCAGCGCCACGTTGAAACCGGCCAAGCCGAACTCCCCCTGAGCCACCAGCGCGCAGGCCACCAGCAGCAGGCACCCCGCGACGATGACTGGCTTGGCGCCGAAGCGAGCGGCCAAGTGGCCGGTAAAGAAGGAGGGCAGAAACATCGCCACGACATGCCACTGAATGGTCATCGAGACATGGTGAAAGTGGTGCCCCGCGCTCTCCATGGCCAGCGGCGTGGCGGTCATCGCTAGGTTCATCACCCCGTACCCCACCATCGCGGCACTCACCGCCACGATGAATCCCGGCTGGCGGAGTATCTTACCCAGCGGCAGCGGCGTGCCCTCGCTGTGGGTTTTGGAAGCAGGCGGTAATCGAGTCACGATCAACACCAACAGAGCCAGTGAGTAAAGCACCGCCAACCCAATGAAACTCCCCAAAAACGGGACGTCGCCCAGTTCACGGCTTGCGCGTGCCAGCCACGGCCCGGCAAACGCCGCCAGCACGCCGCCCCCCATGACCAAGCCAATCGCCCGGTCGCGCAGTGGCGCGGGCGCGGCCTCGACGGCGGCAAAACGGTAGAGCTGACCAAACCCAATGCCCACACCGATCAGCCAGGTCGCTAACAAAAATAGTCCAAACCGCTCGCCGATGAGTGCCTGAGCGGCCAACAGAGCCCCCACCAGCCCCACGAGGTTGCCCATCATAAAGCCTCGTTTACGTCCCAACCGCGCCATGATCAGCGAGGCTGGAATGGTCGCACACATTAGGCCGAGCCATTGCGTCGCCACGGGAGCCGTCGACCATACGGCGCTGGGCGCCAGCGACGCGCCGATCAGCGGCGAGATACCGATCAGCAGCACATTGCCGGTCACCAGTAGCGCTTGGCACAGTGACAAGAGAGAGACGGTTATGGGCATGAGCGGGCCTCCTGACAGACAGCGGCTCGGGAAGAGGCAAAGCGTTGGCGATACACCGAGGGGGAGACGCCGTAGTAGCGCTGAAACTGGCGGCGCAGCTGTTCGGCACCACCCAGCCGCCAGCGCTGTGCAAGACGCTCCAGGGAGAGTGGTTCTCGCTCGTTGAGCAGCGCCAACCGGGCTTGTTCCAAGCGTAGCTGCGTCACATACGCGCCCGGCGTGGTGTTTAAATGCCGCTTGAATAGCCGTGTCAGATGACGTGGCGAAACCGCCATCTGTTCGGCCATGCTCTCCAGGTCGACGGCTTCGCTGGGATCGGCATGCAGTCGGTCCAAGAGACGGCGCAGTGGCCCTGCCGACTGCTGACGACGCAATACCTCACTGAACTGGGACTGGCCGCCAGGGCGCTGTAGAAACACCACTAGCTCTCGGGCCACCTGTCCCGCGAGCTCTGCACCATGATCGGCCTCCACCAGCGATAGCGCTAGATCAATGCCGGCGGTCACCCCAGCGCTGGTATACCTGCCATGGCTTTCGATATAGAGCGCATCGGGCTCCACCCACAGCGCCGGGTACTCTTCCGCTAATTGCTGGGCATGCCGCCAGTGGGTCGTCACACGGCAGCCATCCAGCAAGCCAGCCTCAGCCAGTAAGAACGCCCCGGAGCAAATGGAGCCAAGCCGTCTGACGTCGGGGGCTATCTCACACAGCACTTGCTTGACGGCAGCGACGTCTCGCTGCTGCATCACTCCGCTGCCGCCTGACACTAACAGCGTATCCAACGGCCGTAATTGAGGGAGCTGTTGGTAGGTGTGGGTCGCATGGACGCCCAAGCCGCTATTGGTCAACACGGGCCCCGTGGCCTCGGCCACGAGCGTCAACTGGTACAGCGGCTGAGGGCTCAGCGCGTTCGCGCTGGCAAAAACCTGCCAAGGGCCGCTGACATCCAGCAGTTGGCAGTCGGGGTAGGCAAGCAGAGCAACATGTCGCGTCACAGACTCTCTCCAATAAGAAAATGGAACTAGAGAGAGTCTCGGTGCTACGCCCTATGTCGGCAAGGACCATCACCCCACCGATAAAGACATGACGAGGGTGCTTGGGCTCGGCGTTAGCCCGTACGCTCCATCGGCGCTTCCATACGGCGCACGCTGGCAACGAAGTCGCTGAACCGCTCGCCTTGGATCAGCACGTGGTCGCAGAGCGCCTGCTGGGCCTGGGCTGCGTCGCCCTGCTCGATGGCGTCGACGATCGTCTGGTGTTCATGGAGCGAGTTGTGCATGCGCTGGCGTACCTGGAGCTGTAAACGGCGGTAAGGCTTCAGGCGCTGCTTGAGCTGGCGGGCTTCGCTGGCTAGAAACGTGTTGTGGCTAGCGGTGTAGATACAGTCATGAAACGCTTCGTTCTCGTAATAGTACTCATCCGTGTCGCCCGCCAATGCTGCCGCTTCGCAACGTTGGTGCGCATCCTTGAGCGCCGCAAGTTCAGTGTCGCTGATGCGCCGCGCGGCCAGGCGGCCACACATGCCCTCAAGCTCAGCCATCACTTCGAACATTTCGATGAGCTGATCGATCCCTACCTTAGCGACGAACGTACCCTTCTTTGGCGAGACCGTGACTAGCCCGCTGGCAACCAACTGCTGAAACGCTTCGCGTACCGGCGTGCGCGAGACGTTGAACTCTCGTCCTAGGGCCTCTGGGTCTAGCCGCTCACCAGGAGCACGCCGTCCGTTAATGATGTCATCTTCTAACGAGTCTCTTAGCCGCTGTGCGTTAGAGCGCTTTGTATCCACCATCGAGTACCTCCTTCAATAACGCCGCAGGCGATGACATTAATATGGCATAAATTTGACATTAGCATACATAACCGCTATTGAAATATATATCAGCTCGCCTGATAAACACACAATGCCAATCCAAACACACAACGTTAATCCAAAAACACAACAACAACGGTTGGAGACGCTACATGAAACGCTTTTTACTACCCACCGCAGCGGCCCTCGGCCTCGCCATTGCCGCCTCCCACGCCAGTGCCGATACCGTACTGCGAGCGTCGCACCAGTTCCCTGGTGGTCAGGGCGATATTCGCGATGAAATGGTGCAAATGATGGCCCGCCACGTTGCCGATGCGGATGTCGGCTTGACCATCGAAGTCTATCCCGGCCAGTCGCTGTTCAAAGCGCGCGAGCAGTGGGGTGCCATCGCCCGGGGCCGCCTGGACATCACCTCGCTGCCGCTGGATTACGCGAGCGGTCGCCACCCGGAATTCTCTGCCACGCTGATGCCGGGGCTAGTACGTAACCAGGCCCACGCCCAGCGGCTGAACGACTCCGAGTACATGACGATGATCAAAGACGTCATCCTCGATGGCGGTGCGCGCGTGCTCGCGGATGCTTGGCTGTCGGGCGGTTTTGCCTCCAGCGAGCAGTGCATCACCTCACCGGAAACGGTCGCAGGGCAGAACATCCGTGCGGCGGGACCTGCGTTCGAAGAGATGCTGGAAGCAGCCGGGGCGTCGATCTCCTCCATGCCTTCATCCGAGGTGTATACCGCCATGCAAACCGGCGTTTTGGACGCCGCCAACACCTCCTCCATGTCGTTCGTCTCTTTCCGTCTGTATGAGCAGGTGGAGTGTCTGACCGAACCCGGCGAGTTTGCCCTTTGGTTCATGTACGAGCCCATCTTGATCTCCGAACAGGTGTGGCAGGGCTTGACCGAAGAGCAGCAGGCCGCGCTGATGGAAGCGGGCGAGGCTGCCGAGATCTACTTCGCAGAAGAGGCGGCTGCCATCGACCAGCAGATGGTCGACGTGTACCGAGAGAATGGCGTCGAGGTGGTCAGCATGAGCGAGGATGACTACAACGCTTGGCTCGAAATTGCCCGCGACACCTCCTACAAAAACTTCGCCGATAACGTTCCCAACGGTCAGGCCATCATCGATGCGGCGCTCGCCGTCGAGTAAGGCGCTTGCTATTTGACCGTGCTGGCCACTCGTTGAGTGGCCACGTTTGTCCGCTGCTTGCTGAGCTTGACGAGGGAACTATGGCAACTTCAACCACTCACCCCCCTGCCCTGCGCAGTGGGGTTCTTGGCGGCTACATCCGCCTGATGGATACGCTATCGCGCGTGTCGGCTTACTTGGCCTGCGCCATGTTCGTGGCGGGCGTTTTGGTGATCTGCCAAATGGTGTTCATTCGCTACGTGTTGGGCATGAGCACGAGCTGGCAGACGGAATTCACGATTTTTTCGGTGACTGGCGCCATGCTGATGGGCAGCCCGTATGCCCTGATGACTGGCGGCCATGTGGCGATCACCATCGTGCCGGATGCCCTTGGCGGCCTGGCGCAAAAAGCCATGCGTTTGGTGGCATCGCTGTTTGGCTTGCTGTTTTGCGCGGCGCTGGCCTACGCCTCTTGGGTGTACGTGTTCGAAGCGCTGCACGGCGAGTGGACCACCGGCTCGGTGTGGAACCCGCCACTGTGGCCTGCTCTTCTGCCCATGGCCGTGGGAGCCACGCTGCTCTCGCTACAGTACGTGGCTGAAATCATGCGCGGGGAGGGCTGACCATGGATCCCATTACACTAGGCATCATCGTCGCCGTCGGTTTGATCGTACTGATGGCGATTGGCACCCCCATTGCGTTCGCGTTGGGCGGCGTGTCGCTGCTGGCGCTGCTCTACGACCGGGGATTGCCGGAACTCACCTACTTTGGCGAAACGTTTTTTGATCGCATCGCCGAGTTTGGCTTCGTGGCGATCCCGATGTTCATTCTGATGGGCGCAGCAGTGGCTTCCTCTCCAACCGGGCGCGATCTTTACCGCTCGCTCGACCTATGGATGGGTCGTCTGCCTGGAGGCCTTGCCGTCTCCAATATCGGGGCCTGCTCCATTTTCGCCGCGCTCTCGGGCTCTTCCCCGGCCACCTGCGCCGCCATTGGTAAAATGGGCATCCCTGAAATGCGCACTCGTGGCTACCCCGACGGCGTGGCGGCGGGCTGTATTGCAGCAGGCGGCACATTGGGGATTTTGATTCCCCCCTCGGTCACCATGATCATCTATGGCATCTCGACCGAAACCTCGATTGGCCGCCTGTTCATTGCCGGGGTAGTGCCCGGCTTCATGCTCGCCGGCCTGTTCATGATCTGGACCATGATAGCCTGCAAGCTGGCCGGGGGTTACAACAACCCGCTGGCGGCCTCTGCTGAAAAACTGAAAGAGAACATCAAACAGAACGTCGATAGCAACATGAAGGCGCTCGTACGAGTGCTGCCCTTCTTAGGCGTCGTCGCGGGTATTCTGTTCGCCCTTTACGGAGGCGTGGCAACACCCTCGGAAGCCGCAGGTGTCGGCGCATTCCTCTGTTTGGCGTTGGCGATTTTGATTTATCGGATGTGGCAGCTTGGCCCCATCAAGCTAATCATGCGCGACTCGCTGCGGGAAAGCGTGATGATCATGCTAGTGATTGCCACTGCCGAAGTATTCGCTTACGCGCTTTCGTCGATGTTCATTACCCAGACCGTAGCGGCCGCCATTGCCGATTTAGAGGTGAATCGCTGGGTACTGATGGGCGTCATCAACTTGTTTTTGTTGGTGGCAGGTTTCTTTTTGCCGCCCGTGGCCGTGATCGTGATGACCGCGCCGATCCTGCTACCGATCATTTTGGCGGCCGATTTCGACCCCTATTGGTTCGCGGTGATTCTGACCATCAATTTGGAAATCGGCCTGATCACACCGCCGGTGGGGCTCAACCTGTTCATCATCAAAGGTATCGCACCCGATATCTCGCTGCGGGATATTTTGATGGGCAGCCTACCCTACGCACTGTGCATGGTGTTGGGCATTCTGCTTCTCTGCCTATTCCCAGGTATTGCGCTATGGCTACCCAACCTGATCATGGGTTAACGGGGGACGCATCGTGAACATGACTTTTCTCCAAGAGATGTTTAACAGCATCACCCAGCGCGACGCGCTGTTACGGCGAAAACATCCAGAAACACTGACGCCCGACCATCATCAACTGGTCAAAGCCTGCCAAGCGCTGCTGGCCAGTGACGGCGAGGCCTCCAGCATCGCGCTGGCCAGCCGCGCACTGGCCTTGTACCAGCGGCTCTCGGAAGGGGAAAAGCGCGCGTTTTTTAAGCGCCTGGCCGACGACTTTGCCGCTGAACCCAAGCAGATCGATAGCGCCTACCAAGCCTATCAACAGGCCCGCGACAACCACACGCTTCAAGCGCTGTTCGAGGCTTGCGAGCCGCGCCGCCAGGAGCTATTTAGGCGCTTGAACCTCGCCACCGACGGCACCTATGACCTGGTCAAAATGCGCGAAGATCTGCTGCAACTGCTGCGCGAGGAGCCTGACTTAGCGCCTATCGACGATGATTTTGCGCACCTGTTTGGCTCCTGGTTCAATCGCGGCTTTTTAATGCTCAAGCGAATCGACTGGAATACCCCAGCGTCCATTCTGGAAAAAATCATCCGCTATGAAGCCGTGCATGAGATTCAGGACTGGAACGATCTGCGGCGGCGACTGGATGCCCGAGACCGCCGCTGCTTCGCATTTTTTCACCCCGCGATTGGCGACGAGCCGCTGATTTTTGTGGAAGTAGCGCTGCACAAAGGATTGCCCAGCCGCATACAGCCGATTTTGGCAGGGGAAGAGGATGGCTTGGCGGACCCCGATGATGCCGATACCGCCGCCTTCTTTGGTATCAGCAACTGCCAAACCGGGCTCCGCGGCATTTCGTTTGGCAACTTCCTCATCAAACAAGTCGTGCAGGAATTGAGTCAGGAGCTCCCCCAGCTCAAGCACTTCGTTACCCTCTCCCCGGTGCCCGGCTTCGCCCAGTGGCTGGCCGAACAGCAGCAGGAAGATCAGTGGCCCGAGCCTATCCGCGAGGCGCTCGACGCGTTGGAGACGCCCAACTGGCAGCAGGATAAAGCCCGCGAAGAGCGCCTCAAAACCGCCATTCGCCCGCTCGCGGCCCACTATCTGGTCGATCAGAAGAATCGCCACGGCCTGCCGCTGAACCCAGTGGCGCGTTTCCACCTGGGCAACGGTGCCGAGCTGCATCGCATCAACTGGCTGGGCGATGTCTCGACCAAGGGAATGAAACAAGCGGCAGGGCTGATGGTGAACTACCTCTACGTGCTCGACGATATCGAGCGCAATCATGAAAACTATACCGCAAAGGCCACCGTTGCCTGTTCGAGCGAGGTGCGCGACCTCGCTCGCCGCGCCCGCAAGCTGGCCAAGGGAGAGACCACCAAATGAACCACAACTTATTCGATACCTTTGCCGCGCGCATGCGCGAGCGTGGCAACGCCCCCTTTATCACCACCCGCGAGGGCCGCTACTACAGTTACCAAGACGCGCTGAATGAAAGTGCCCAGCTTGCCGGAGCGCTGACCTCGCTAGGCGTGAACGTAGGCGACCGCGTGGCGGTGCAGGTGGATAAAAGTCCGGAAGCCATTTTGCTCTACCTCGCCTGCCTGCGCATTGGCGGCGTCTATTTACCGCTCAATACCGGCTATACCGGCGATGAAATCCGCTATTTTTTGAACGATGCCGAGCCCGCCCTGTTCGTCTGCAGGCCCGCCGATATCGACACCGCCCGTACCATAGCCCGCGATACCGGCTGCCCGGCGGTCGAAACCTTGGGCACCGATGCCGATGGCAGCTTGATGGAGAAAGCGCAGCAAAGTGCCCCCCGAGACGACATCGTCACGCTGGGCGAACGGGATTTAGCGGCGATTCTATACACCTCGGGCACTACCGGGCGCTCGAAAGGCGCCATGCTGACCCACCGCAACCTCGCCTCGAACGCTGAAACGCTGGTCTCGTCCTGGCACTTTAGCGCCGACGATCGGCTGATCCACGCGCTGCCTATTTTTCATACCCACGGCCTGTTCGTGGCGTGCAACGTCACGCTGATGGCCGGGGCCAGTATGTGTTTTTTGCCCAAATTCGATGCGGATGTCATTTTCGACGAACTGCCCAAAGGCAGCGTGATGATGGGGGTCCCCACGTTCTATACCCGCTTGGTTCAAGACCCACGCCTCACCCCCGAAGTGACCGCCCAGATGCGCCTGTTCGTGTCGGGTTCGGCGCCGCTCACCGCGGAAACCCACGAAGCGTTCGAAGCCAAAACCGGCCACGCCATTCTCGAACGCTACGGCATGACCGAAACCAATATGAATATTTCTAACCCCTACACCGGCGCACGCCGAGCGGGCACCGTCGGCATGCCGCTGCCGGGGGTCGAGATGCGTATCACCAGCCGGGAAACCGGCGAAGAGGTACCACAGGGTGAAATCGGCATGCTGCAAATTCGTGGCCCCAATGTCTTCATTGGCTACTGGCGCATGCCAGAAAAGACCCGTGAAGAGCTTTTAGAGGATGGCTTTTTCATCACTGGCGATCTCGCCATGGTCGATGAGCAGGGCTACGTGCACATTGTGGGCCGAGATAAAGACTTGGTGATTTCCGGCGGGTATAACGTCTACCCCAAAGAGGTCGAGCAGGTGATCGATGAGCTGCCGCAAGTGGCCGAGTCTGCCGTGATTGGCCTGCCCCACCCCGACTTCGGCGAAGGCGTCACCGCCGTGGTGGTGCCCCAGCCAGGCGAGCAGGTGGATGAAGCCGCCATTCTGGATCATCTCGCCGGGCGGCTGGCCAAATACAAACAGCCAAAGCGGGTCTTTTTCGTCGATTCGCTGCCGCGCAACACCATGGGTAAGGTACAAAAGAACGAGCTACGCAAGCGCTTCGACACCACCTACCACGCCGCTTAGCCGATTCTTTAAAATGGCCCACCAAAAACACCCACGCCCCGCAGTGCGGGGCGTGGGTGTTTTTTCTTGAACGCTACTTTCAAATGTTGGCGTGATTCGACTCTGCCTGAAAAGTCGGCGCGCGAAGGCCAGACAAGGCAAAAATCGGCGAAAAGACGGAGTTTACATGTCGTAAATGAGTACTTTGAGCCGATTTTTAACGCCGTATGGTCGAGCACAGCCAGTTTTCAGGCAGAGTCTAGCCGCCTGCAAAGGAGGCGTACATGATCACCACCAGGATCACCAGCACGATACCGGTGGGCACCGCGCCTTTCCACGGCGTGAGATCGACATCGCAGGAGTCTTCCTGCACCCAGTCCGTGGCACGAGGGCGCAGCTTACCGATCACCAGCATCACCGCCACCAGCAGCACGAACACCGCCGCGACGAAGTGGAATTCGTGCATTACCATCGGCAGCTTGTTGAACGGCGGCACGAAGTAGCCTGCCGCGATCAGCAAACAGCCCCCGACCAGCGCGACTTTTGCAGCCATCGGCGGAACGCGCTTGGTCAGCAGGCCAACTAGCACCACGGCGAGAATGGGGATGAAGTAGATTGCGTTCATCTTCTGCAGGTAGCCAAACAGGCTCTCCTGGCCCGCCAGCAGCGGCGCAATGATCATGGTCGTAATCGCCATGATCCAGCCAAACACCTTGCCGGATTTCACCACCTGCTCTTCCGTGGCGTCCTTTTTCAGCACGCCTTTGTAGATCCCCAGGCTGAAGATCGTCGTGGTGCTATTCAGCGCGGAGTTAAACGAGGAGAGAATCGCCCCGACCATCACCGCCGCAAAGAAGCCGGTCAGGTAAGGCGGCAGCACGTTGAAGACCAAGTGGCCGTAAGCCTCGTCCGCGCGAATACCCTGGTCGGCATACAAGTGGTAGGCGATGATGCCAGGCAGCACCAGATACAGCGGCCCCAACAGCTTGAAAAAGCCGGTCAGCAGCACCCCTTTCTGACCTTCTGCCAGGTTCTTAGCGGCAAAGGTGCGCTGAATGATCTGCTGGTTGGTGGTCCAGTAGAAAAGGTGAAGCAACAGCACGCCGGTAAAAATGGTCGAGAACGGCACCTGCTGATCCGGCCCGCCGAGGGAGTTGAACTTGCTAGGATCACTCTCTTTTAGAATGCTCCAGCCCTCCATCACACCACTGCCACCGCTGACCGCTTGTAAGCCAAAGTAAACGATGATGAAACCGCCAATCAGCAGGCCGACACCGTTCAAAGTGTCAGAAACGGCAACGGTGCGCAGGCCGCCAAACAGCGCGTAGACCGCGCCAATCAGCCCCACCGCCCATACCGTCGCCCAGAGCAGCACCGTGCTGGAGCCAATACCGGTCAAGCCCTGTAAATCCAGCATGCCCTGAAGACCAATGGCACCGGAATAAAGAATGATCGGCAGTAGCACCACCGCGTACGCAATCAGGAAAATGACGTTGGCAATCAGCTGTGTGCCCGTGTCAAAACGAATCGCCAACAGCTGCGGCAGCGTGGCAATACCGCTTTTCAAAAAGCGCGGCAGGAAGAACAGCGCCAATGCCACCAACGCAATGACGGCGATCACTTCCCAGGCCATGACGCTCAAGCCGTCGGTGAAGGCCGAACCGTTCAGCCCCACCATCTGCTCGGTGGAGAGGTTGGTCATCAGCATGGACGCCGCAATCAGTGGAAACGTCAGCGTTCGGCCTGCCAGAAAATAACCACTGGTGCTGCGATGATCGTCACGCCGTGTGATGCGCCACGTGACAAAGGCCACCAGGCCCGTAAAAAACAGAAACGATGCCAGGGTTAGGGCATGCATGGGGGAAAGTCCTTCGGTGCGGTCGCGTCTGAAGCGGTGCCCAACACGGGCACGAAGAGCGGTATCAAGCGATACGACACGGTGAATTTAGGTAAAAATACCAATCATCGCGGGATTCTAAGCGGGTGACACGTTTCATCTATTAGCCTTTAGTATTAATAAATTGTCATAAAGACGTTTTTTAACCACGTATAGCGTCGACAACGAAAGAGGGGCGGTAATGCCCGCTCCTCCGCTAAGCTATGTCACAATGTCGGCTGTTGATTGACCGCACGTCATTAACCACAAGGATGCTCATCGCCGTGCTGCACTATTTACAAGGACTCCCCTCTTTCTTTGCCTACCTGCTTGGCGCGCTCGCGCTGCTGGTGGCGTTTATGTATTGCTATAGTCGCCTGACCCCTCACCATGAGTGGGCGCTGATTCGAGCAGGCAATGCGGCGGCGGCCACCGCCTATGGCGGCTCTATCCTGGGTTTTACCCTCCCGCTCTACAGCGCCATGGCCCACTCGATTAGCTATCTCGACTTCATACTGTGGGGCGTGGTGGCGTTCGGCGTGCAGATCGCCACCTTCTTTGGCCTGAAACTGTTTCTGCGTCGTCAGGGCGAGAGTTTGTCTCAGCACATCACCGAAGGCCACCAGGCCTACGGCACGCTGGTCGGCAGCATCTCGATTGCCGTGGGCCTGATCAACGCGGCTTCAATGACCTGGTAACGGAGCGCTCTCATGGAAAAGCAGACCCAACCTACCCACCTGCCCCGCCGTAAGCGCAGCGCGCGCCTCTCGCTGGCGATGATGGGCGCGAGCGCATTCGGTTTGACCGCCTGCACCCAGCCCGCCGAAGATGAGCATTTGACCGACGTACGCTTCGACGAGCCTAGAAGCTATCAGGGCGTCGAGGAGTGCGTGGCCGCCAACGTCTACACCCGCAGTGCCTGCGAAGACGCCTACGAGGCCTCGTTGGCGTCCGTCCCCCGCTTCGATACTCTGGAAGCCTGCGAAGCCGAACACGGCGAAGGCGCCTGCGCAGCCCCCACCGACGCACAGGCCCAGGCCGCGGGCGGCGGCAATTGGTTCATGCCTGCCATGATGGGCTATATGGTCGGTAATATGCTGGCGAATACCAGCCGAGGGCGCTCGTTCGAGCGCGTGTATCAAGAGCCGGTCTACCGCAACCGCCAAAACCAGGGCAACTGGAATGCTGCGGCCAGCCAGGCGACGCAACGGGTCAATCAGCGCAACGAGGCCCTGCGCAGCTCGGTGGTGCAAAACCGCCAAGCCACGACCCGTCGCGGTTTGGGCACACGATCGGCCTCTTGGGGTTCCTAGCGTTTTGGGGTATTGACCACCGTTTGGGAGCGACCATGCTGCGCATCAACGTCTCTGAACGACCGCAATGGAAAGCCCTGGCCAAAGAGCTGGGGTTTCATTTTCACACCATCGATGGCGAGCCCTATTGGAAAGAGGACGCCTACTACCAGTTCACCCTGGCACAGGTGGAGAGAGAGATCGAAGCACCCACCGAAGCCCTTCACGAGATGTGCATGGCGCTAGTGGATAAGGTGTGTCACTCCAATGCCTTGATGCAGCGTCTCGCGATTCCTGAGCACATGTGGGACATCATCCACCACTCCTGGCGAAGCGGGCAGCCGCCGCTCTACGGGCGTATGGATTTTGCCTATTCAGGCGACGGCCCTGCGAAGCTCTTGGAACTCAATTACGATACGCCCACCTCGCTTTATGAAGCGGGCTTTTTCCAGTGGGTGTGGTTGGAACAAGCCATCGAGCAAGACATCCTGCCCCGCCATGCCGACCAGTACAACTCGATACAAGAGCGTCTGCTCAACGCCGTGGCGCATCTTGGCGATCGTCTTCCGAATCGTACGCTCTACTTCTCTTGCGTCAAAGGCAGCGACGAAGAACGAGCCACCGTTCACTACTTGCAAGACATCGCCGTACAGGCGGGCTTGCAGGCGCCGTTCATTTACATCGAAGACATCGGCGTAGCGCCGGGGGTCGAGCACTTCGTCGATTTGGACGACCAGCCGATTGCCGCGCTGTTCAAGCTATACCCGTGGGAGGAGATGGCGGTAGAAGCCTTTGGGGAGGCCGTCACGCAGCTCAACACCCACTGGTTCGAGCCACCCTGGAAAGCCGTTCTTTCCAATAAAGGAATTCTGCCGCTGTTGTGGGAAGAGTACGAAGGACACCCCAACCTGCTACCGGCCTATTTCGAGAAGGATAGTCACTCGGCGCTAGCGCCCGGCTGGGTGCGCAAGCCATTCTTTTCGCGGGAAGGAAGCAACGTCAGCCTAGTTACGCCGGGCGGGCAAGCGGAGAGCGTGAGCGGCCCTTACACCGATAGCCCATGGATTCGTCAGGCCTATCAGCCGTTGCCTCGCTTTGGCGATAAACACGCACTCATCGGTAGCTGGGTGGTGGGCGACCGCGCTTGTGGCATGGGTATTCGCGAAGACGTGGGACGTATCACCAAGGATACGTCGTGCTTCGTTCCCCACGCAATCGTATGACGGAGGGCAACCTAGGCGGCGTTCGCCCCCGAGCTATCGCTGTGCTGCGACAACCGCCAAACAGGGGACATACTCGCAGCTTGCTCCTCTGCCAAGACCAAGCGCTCGGTCTTCGGCTCGGCTAGGCCGGGTAAGAAGTGGCGAGCTCCCACCCAGCGCAACGGCTCGGCTAGCTGTACCTCTTCAGGCATTCCGCCCTTCATCATTCTCAAGAGATAGTCATCGCTCTCGGTTGGGTGCCAGTGGGTCAGTAACTCAAAGGGCGCTTGAGGCGAACGACGTGCGGCCAGCACACCCAAACCGGGCTGGCAGTGCAGTTCGATGATATGCGCAACGCCTTTCGCCAGTAGCGCACGGTAGGTGTGCTTATCCAATGTCGAGGTCGAGACGGCCGTGATGTTCATGGGCAGTGAGGGAAGCCGCTGCGCCAATTGACGCCAGCGGTCTGCACTGGTCACCATGATGTCACCCGCATTGAGTTCCCAAAGCGCGTTGGCATGATCAAAGAGAGAGCGCGACGACCAGCCCGCCAGCTGCGGAAGCAGCGCACCGAGCATAAAACCTGCGGCCGTCTGTGCCGATAGCCAACTCACCACGCTACGAACTGGCTGCCCGTCCTGATCAAACAACGTCGCGAGCGCCTCTGCTTCTTGCAGCAGCGACGCCGCACTGTAGCGATGCTGACGTTGGAGTCGATGGCTGAACGCGCCGCCGATGTCGCTATCGAATAACTGTAAGTGGGTAATGTCACCACGCTCGTTCAACGCGTCTGCCCACTCATCCACGGTAATAGAAGAATCAGAAAGTACGTCGGCGTCCGTCAGGCCAAAGCGACGTTTGACCGAATCGACCAGGCTTTCTCGCTCGGGGGTCCCCGCGGCAGGCAGCATATCGCTTTGCGGGTTGCCGTAGCGCGCCAACATACTTCGCAACACGGCAATCAGAGTGGGTGAGGTCAGTGACAACATGATGCTTCCTTAGCAAATCGTCGTTCCATTAGGTTGCCAGATTACTCACATGTATCACTTTTGTCAAAGTATTAACTTATATCAAGCTTGCTAGCTAATACTTGTATAAATAAGCCGGACCTGAAGGCCAATCGTTGGTAGAAATAGTCGATGCTCTTGCCAAACGCCGCTGAAATCGTTGCTATCATGCCAAAGGGTATGAGGCGACTCAGCAATGAACAATGCTGATGCCTCATGCCTTTCGTTAAGCGTTTTCGTCCCACTTGGAGCAACCGCGATAATGACAGCGCGCTGGAAAACCCTGCCATTACGGCTACGTCTGTTTATCTCCTTCGGCACGGTGTTGGCCATTGCCATGTTTCTAGCGCTCTACCTGCAGGCGCGGGCACACGGCCAAGCTCGTCTGGATAACCTGCTGAACGTCGAGTTACCTGCCCAGGTTGAAGAGCTAGCCACACGCATCAACCTCCGCTTGAGTCCAGCGTTGGCGTTGTCTGAAAGTCTAGCCAACAGTTACTTCATCGAGCAGTGGGTTGCCGACGGGCTGCCAGCCATCCAACAACCGGACATCGAGCGCTACCTGTCACGCCTCATGAACCAATTGGACACCGAGCTGCTCTTTATCGCCGCTCAAACACAAGGGCGCGGCGTCTACTTCCAGTACCGTGACGGCAACTTCATGCAGCGTACGCTCCAGCGTCCCGGTGGCGACGACGACTGGTACTATCAGTTCACCGACAGTGACGCTCCGTACAACTTAAATTTAGACAGCGACACCTTCTCCCCAGAGGAGGCCTTCGTCTTTTTGAACTTCCGCAGCAGCGCGACCGCTACCAATGGCCGTCCCAGCGTTGTCGCTGGCGCGGGGCTCGACCTATCGCGCATGGCCCAGCTCATCCGTGACTATCGTCTGGGCGACACCGGTCGAGCGTCGATCTTGAGTGCCGAAGGCGCCTTCATGGTCACCAGTAATGAAACCAATATCTCGGCACTTCAACCCCAGGAAACCGATACGCTACTGCGCCAGGATAATGACATTCGCGTCAGTGAAATCGAGCGCAATGGCCACCCCTATTTCGTCACCACCCGCTGGCTGCCAGAGTTACAGCGCTATCTCATGGTCGAGGTCTCCAAAGAAGAGTACACCAGCAGCATTCGCCAGCGCTTTTTGAGCTCGGTTGAACTTGGCCTACTGCTTCTCATCGCCGGACTGCTGCTGCTTTACCCCTTGACGGGCAGTCTCATTCGCCCGCTCGATCGCTTTCAGCGCCAGCTCAAAGAGATTACCCATAGTCTGGACCTTTCCCGCCGAGTGGAAACCGACGACCGCGCCGAACTGGGCGACTTGGCCGACCAAACCAATCAGCTATTGGAGCGTCTCTCCCGCGCGATTGCGGCGGTGTCGTCCAACGCGCTAGCGCTCAATCAAGTAGCCGACCGCTTGGCACAGACGGCCGGGCTCTCCGGCATACAGGGCGGCGACATACAACATGAAGCCAACCAGACCATGGCTGCTGCGGTCGAGGAGATGGCCTCTTCGGTTGCCGAAATCACCTCCACCATGGAAGAACTCTCCACGTCTTCCACGCAAATTGCCGATCACTCGCAGTCCGTGGTGGACGTGGCGAACCAAACCCTTGAACGCAGCCGCAAGGGCAGTACCGCCATGCAGCTGCTTCAGGCCAAAATGCAGGATATTAGAAGCGACAGTGAGCAGAGCCTCGCGGAAATCATGACGCTGGGCGCGAAGTCCAAACAGATCAGTAAAGTAATGGAGCTGATCAATACACTGGCTGCTCAGACCAAACTGATCGCTTTCAACGCCGCACTCGAAGCGTCCAGCGCAGGGGAGTCCGGCCGTCGCTTTTCCGTGGTCGCCAATGAGATACGCCGCTTGGCCGATAGCGTGACCGACTCCACTCAAGAGATCGAGGGACACACCGACGATATCCAGCAAGCGATCAATCGCTTGGTCGTGGCCTCAGAAAAGGGCGCGACATCGATCGAACAGGGCGTCGAGGCCAGCCAAAGCACCGCGCAAGACCTGGAAGCGCTGCTCAAAGCCGCTAGCCAAACGAGCAGCGCCGCGCAGCAAATTTCGCTCTCGACCCAACAGCAGAAAACCGCCAGCAGTCAGGTGGTGATTGCCCTACGAGACATCGATACGGCCAGCGCTCGCAATGCCCACTCCGTGCGCAGCATCACGGAGATCAGCCAGGACATGGTACAGATGTCTGCCGAGCTGAACGCGCTCGTTCAGGAGTTCACTCTCGATGAGCAGAGCGCCAAACCGAACGACGATAAGCCACGTCCTTCCTGAGGAGGCGTCGATGAGTGCAATTCGGGTCGTGATGGCCGATGACAGCCCGCTAGCGCGCGAGGTATTGCGCGACATACTCACTCGGGATGGTGATATCGAGATCGTCGGTGAAGCGACCAACGGTCAAGAGGCCGTCGAGATGGCGCGGCGGCTGAGCCCACAGCTCATTACCATGGACCTGACGATGCCCATAATGGATGGGCTCAGCGCCATCGAAGAGATCATGCACACCAAAGGGGTGCCCATCGTCGTGATTAGTGACCGTTCAGACGCCCAAACGGCCTATCGCGCGCTGGAAGTCGGCGCACTGGAAGTGCTGCCCAAGCCGGGGCTGGACGACGAGGATGCTCAGCGCCTTCTGGCACGGGTGCGGCTATTGGCGGGCGTGTCCGTGATCACCCGACTGCGCCGACGCGCTCCTGCGACACCCGCGCTCGCGCCTGCCAGGCCTGCGGCTGTCCCTGTGTGCCCGACCGCCTCACGCGGTTTTCAGCGGGTGGTCGCCATTGCCTGTTCGACTGGCGGCCCCCAGGCACTCGCGCGGCTGTTAAGCAAGCTCCCCAAAGAGTTTCCCGCTCCCATCTTGATTGCCCAGCACATTAGCCCTGGCTTCATCGAAGGTATGGCGACATGGCTAGGGTCGCTCTGTACGCTGCCAGTGAGCGTCGCCCAAAGTAGCGAGCGCCTTCTGCCCGGACACATCTATTTGTGTCCGCCCGACAGTCAGATCAACGTAACGGCACAACACCGTTTGCAGCTGTCACCCGGCCCTGCACAGGCGCTCTACCATCCAAGCTGTGATGCCATGCTTCATAGCGTGGCGAGCGTATATGGAGCCGATAGTATTGGGGTGATTTTAACCGGTATGGGCCGAGACGGCGTCAGCGGCATGCGCGCGATTCAGCTCGCGGGAGGCACCACCTTGGCACAGGATGAAGCCAGCTCGGTGATCTACGGTATGAACCAAGAAGCCATCAATGCGGGCGTAGTACAGCAGGTGTTGGGGCTAGACGAGATCCCGACGCGCCTGCTTCGCGACGTGCGCTTCACCCCCTCACCCTGGCGGGCACCGCAATGAGTTCACTGGCACCGTTCAAGCAGTGGGTGCATCAACGCTGCGGGCTACATTTGGAAGGACTCGCTGAAGCGCGTTTGGTGCGCGCCATCGAAGCCTTGCACGTCGAACTCGGTACGCAAGACAGCCACGTCATGCTGACTCGTTTGGCGGAAGATGACGCGCTGTTCGACCGCTTTGTTAGCCAGTTGACGGTCAACGAAACGTACTTCTTCCGCGAACCGGAAACCCTTCACTGGCTGGTAGAGACGTACCTGCCACGTCGGCTGGCCGAGCAAGGCGGTCCGCTACGCTTACTCAGCGCTGGCTGCTCCTCGGGGGAGGAGCCCTATAGCGTCGCCATGGCACTACAAGAGCGCTACGGCGACCGCGCTCAAACGCTGTTCACCATTACCGGCGGCGACGTCGACCAGCAGGTACTGAAAAAAGCGCAGGCAGGGCGCTATGCGGGCATGGCGTTTCGTGCCCTTCACCCTTCACTAAAAGCCCGTTTCTTCACCCCGGTCGGGCGCAGTTTTCAGCTGGATACCACGCTGCGTCAGTGGGTGACGTTTCAGCCGCTGAACCTGCTGTCGACGAGCGCTTGCCACATGGATGGCCCGTTCGATGTCATCCTGTTTCGCAACGTCTCGATCTATTTTGACGAAGCTACGCGCCGTACCATTCAGCACCAGCTCAAGCAGCTTTTAGCCCCTAACGGCATTCTGCTATGTGGCGTGACTGAAACCTTAGGTAACGATCTAGGCGTGTTCTCTCTCAAGGAGGAGCAGGGGGTGTTCTACTTTCAAGCTGAGCTGCCGATGTCAGCGCGCTCCGTCAACGAACTCGTGCCCGTCGCCCCGCAGGCAACGAACGCACCGGTGGCGAGCGAGCCCGCCCCCCATGCGGAGCCTCTGCCCGCCGAGCCCAGTCACCAAGAGGAGCCGCCGCCCTTTTCAGCGCCACCGTCCGCTAACCACGACACGTTGCAGCACGCCCACGATGCGCTGAATCAAAACCGCTTCGACGACGCGAATACCCTGCTGATGCCGCTGTTGGCCGACGACCCGTGGAGCGTTGATGCATTGCTACTGGCGGGCCTCGTTGCCCGCTGGCAACAGCAGCCTCAGCGCGCGTACGATTATTTCAAACGTGCGCTCTACGTGTCCCCCGAGTGCTGGCCAGCCCACTTTTATCAAGCGGAGCTGCTACGCCAAGGCGAGTTACCTGACCAGCCCACTCAGCGGCAGCGCGGTTACGCCGCCGTCGTACGCTTGCTAGACGCCTCTCCGCTAGCCAGTGGCGGATTAAAAGTGATTGCCTCGCCTTTGCCTCCCGGCGATGCCTGCTTCTTGGCAAAACGCTACATGAACGAACATGCCGTCACACAGGGAGCGGGCTAATGGCGCTCGATATTCGACGCTTCATTCAGCGGTTCGTCGAAGAGGCTGCTGACCACTTGCCCCGCTTGCGCGAAGGCATCAGCGCTTTGGAGCAAGGCGCCGCTGATAAAGAGCGTATCAATGAGCTATTTCGCTCCGCGCATACGCTCAAAGGCTCATCGCGGATGCTCAAGCTCACCCCTATCACCGCGGTGGCCCACAGCATGGAGGAGCTGCTCAGCGCTTTTCGAGACGGCAGCCAAGTGCCTGGTCCCGATAGCATCAGTCTGCTATACCAAGCCACCGATGCGCTCGCTGACGATGTGGCCCAACTCGCCCAGGGCGCGTCTCCTGAGACGCTCGCCGTCGCCGACCCGGTGCTTTGCCAGGCGTTGGAAGCCGCTGCCCAACCCAGCACGGCCACTCTCTCCAACGCGGAGGAAGCCCCCGAACCCACAGCACCGCTGCCGCTGTCTCCACCGGTAAACCCACCGCGGCCCGCTGGCAGCGCGACCCTGGCACTCAGCGATACGGTGCGCGTGCGCCTGGAGCGATTGGACGATGTGATTCGTCTGATGGGCGAAGTGCTCTCGGGGCATCACCATCTGCATACGCTGGTCGAACAGGCGCAGGCGTTGGAAGCGCGTCTGCCTGGCGATCAGCGCAGCGCCATTCATGCCTTCAACCGCGACTTGAAAGACAGTGTGCTGAGCCACGATGCGTTAATGAGCGACCTTCACGAGCGCGCCCTGCAGATGCGTATGCTGCCCCTCGGCGTGGTCTTCGACCCGCTGGCGCAGATGGCCAGGGAGCTTGCCCAGTCACTAGGGAAGCATGTGGACTGCCGGGTGCGGGGCAGTGAGATCGAGCTGGATCGCCAACTGATCGACCGCCTTTCCGACCCGCTGATTCACCTGCTGCGTAACGCGCTGGATCACGGTCTAGAGACACCAGAGCAACGCAAAGCGGCAGGCAAACCCCCCCGAGGTCAGCTCATACTGGAAGCTTGGCAGGATGGCAACTGGGTCGTGGTGGAAATGCACGACGACGGCACAGGTATTGCGCTGGACGCCGTCCGCCAAAAAGCCCTGGCCAAGCAGCTGCTCAGCGAAGAGCAACTGTCGGCGCTCAGTGAGCAAGAGACGCTCGACCTGATCTTTTTGCCCGGTTTTTCGACCAAGGCGATGATCACCGACTTTTCGGGACGCGGCGTGGGTATGGACGTAGTGAAACGCACCATCATGGACGAGCTGAGCGGCGATTTGCAGCTCACCAGCGAGGCAGGCAAGGGCACGCGCTTTACGCTGCGTCTTCCACTATCACTGGCATTGATGCGGGTACTACTCATCGAAGCGGGCAACGTAACGCTCGGTATCACCGCCCCCCATGTGGCGGAGCTGGTCGAGTGTTCACCAGCGCAGTTCATCGACGCAGCGGGGCAGCCTACGTTGATCTTACGTAACGAGTTCGTGCCAGTAGTGCCGCTTGCCCAGTTGCTGGATCTGCCCGTGGCCGACACGCTGCCCGATCCGGCGTTACTGGTCGTCGTCCATCAGCGCCAGCAAAAACTGGCGCTGATCGTGGATACGCTGGTCGACGAGCGGGACATGGTGATCAAGCCGCTTCCCGAGCATCTACGCTACCTTCCCCTGATCTCGGGCATGGTGTCTCAGGGGCGTAATGCGCTGGTCAGCCTTCTTCACGTCCCGGCGCTGCTTGAACGCGCCAAGCGCCATACGCTCGCCCCCCGTGGCGTAGAACCCAGCGGCACCGCTCACCGCATATTGGTCGTGGATGACTCTTTGAACACTCGGGAGATCGAAAAAGACGTGCTGGAAGCGTGGGGCTATCAGGTGACCCTGGCAGAGAATGGTCGCGATGGATTGAACAAAGCCCTGGCCGAGTCTTTCGATGCCGTGCTTACCGACGTTGAAATGCCCGTGATGGATGGCTTTGCGCTGACCGCCAGACTGCGCGAAAATGAGCTATATCGTCATAAGCCGATCATCATCATCACCTCTCGCGAAAAAGAGAGCGACCGCCAGCGGGGGATGGAGGTGGGGGCCGATGCCTACATCGTGAAGGGCAGCTTCGATCAGAACAACTTAGTGGAGACGCTCAAAGCCTTGTTGGGCTGAGTCTCCCGCCATGAGGATAACCATGCGAATATTGGTCGTAGACGACGACCCCTTAGCCGGGGAAATGACCGGGGCGCTGCTGGAGTTTCAGGGCCACGACGTCCTGCTCGCCAACGACGCTATGGAAGCCACCCACGAACTGGATTCCCATGACGATATCGCGCTGATCGTCAGCGACATGTATATGCCTCTGATCAACGGCATCGAGCTTTTGCACATGCTGCGAGAGCAGGGTGTCATGCTGCCCTTCATACTGCTCACTGGTGACACGCCGGATGATGCACTGCGCCAGACCCCAGGGCTCAGCGCTTGCTTACAGAAAGATGCCGCGCTAGACACGTCATTAGAGCGCGCCGTTGCCCAAGCGCTTGGTGCGTAGCCATGCCGTTACCCAGCTATGCCCGGCTCGTCCACTCGCACAGGTAGCCTGATGTCATCCTCTGCTTCTTCGCTGCACGATAAACTCAATCAACTGCGTCAGCGTTTCATCGACCAGTTACCCGCGCGTTTACAGCTCACTGTCGGGCTGTGGCAACAGAGCCAGGCCTCCGCCGAGGCACAGGCACGACTTGGCCCAGAGCTGCATCGGTTTTTCCATAGTTTGAAGGGCACCGGACGCTCACTGGGCTTCGAGCGCATTGCGCTATTGGCCGAGCAGGGCGAGGCCGCTCTCGACGGCCAAGCACCTGCCGGGCAGGTGGTGGAGCAGGTGTTCGTCCACCTCGCCGAGGAGCAGCAGCGGCTGCAGTCACTGCCTGAGCAACAGCGGGCACTGGCCGCCATGACCAGCGTCGAATTCTCGCCAAAGCCAGTGCAAACCCGCAGCAAGCGTCAGCGGCTGATCTACCTATGCGACGACGAACCGGACCAAGTGAGCCAACTGCTGCACCACCTGCGCTGCTTCGGCCACGAGGTAGTGCACTTCGAAGACACGGATACGTTCTTCAACGCCGTGATCACGCGTCGTCCCGACGCCATCATCATGGACGTGCAATTCCCTCAAGGTAATACGGCGGGCACCGAGACGCTCGCCAGCCTCAACAAGCTGACCGGTGAACCGCTGCCCTCGATCGTCCTCTCCGCCCACGGTGATTTTCACTCACGCCTCAGCGCCGTGCGAGCAGGCTGTAACGGCTACTTCACGAAACCGGTGAAACCGCTGGACTTGATGCTGGCCGTGGACGAGCTCACCACGCCCAGCGACGAAGAGCCGCTGCGCATTTTGATCGTGGACGATGAACCAGAGGTCGCGGCATATCATGCCCTCCTGCTGGAGCAAGCGGGGATGGCCGTACAGCAGGTCAATCACCCCGCCGATGCGCTGACGGCCCTCGAGCGATTTAGTCCCGACCTGCTGCTCGTCGATGTCTACATGCCCGTTTGTTCCGGCGAAGAGCTGGCGAACATCATTCGCCAACAGCCCGAACACGTGGGTCTACCGATCATTTATCTATCGAGCGAAACCGACAGCCAAAAACAGCTCTCGGCTATGACGGCGGGCGTCGAGGCCTTCATCACTAAACCCGTAATCCCCGATGAACTGGTCTCGGCCGTCACATTGCGCGCCGAGCGCCTACGTTTACTGCGCTCGCTGATGACCCGTGACAGCATGACCGGGCTATATAACCACAGCACCACCACCGAACTCATCAGCAAAGCATTGGCACAAGCGCACCGTGACAACACCGAGCATGCCATGGCGATGATCGACATCGACCACTTCAAAGCGGTGAACGATACCCACGGCCACCTTGCCGGTGATCAGGTCATCATCACCCTGGCAAGGTTGCTGAAAACCCGCCTGCGCATGTCGGATATCATCGGGCGTTACGGCGGCGAAGAGTTCGTCGTGCTACTCAAGGGGGTCAGCGACGAGCGCGCCTGCGAGCTGATCGATGCACTGCGCCACGACTTTGCCCAGGTGGACTTTCATGCGGGCGGCACGCGCTTTCGCTGTACGTTCAGTGCCGGCATCAGCCGTTTTCCTAACCACCCCTCCACTGAGTCGCTGCGCCTGAGTGCGGACCAGGCGCTCTACCGCGCCAAGCATCAGGGGCGCAACCAAGTGGTCACCAGCAAGGAGCAGGACGATGACGGACTCCCCACGGACTGCCCCTGAGGCGAACGCCACCTTCGCGCAGGCGTTCAACGCGCGCGGCGATGAGACAGCCATTGTGGAGGTGGATGAGCCCAGTCAGCAGGTGGTCCTCTTCCAGCTCTCCGGTCAACCGTTTGCGCTGCCCGGCCAGGCAGTGAGCGAAATTTTGAAAGGCGACACGCCAGTGTATTTCGTCCCTGGCTTGCCGGATTCCACCGAAGGGGTGATTCACCTGCGCGGCCAGATCGAATCACTGATCACGTTGCAGCCGCTGTTGGCCCTTGCTCCGTCTCAAACCGACGGCATGATGCTTGTCGTGAAAGGCGCCGGCATCCGCAGCGCGGTCCGCATCGATCAGTTGCAGGATGTCTGCGAGCTGCCGATAAGTGCTTTGAAGACGCCTCCCGACACCCTGCCCAGTGCGCTGCGTCCCTACGTAAGCGCGCTCTGGCAATCCGATGACACGCAGCGCGCCACGGCTCTCCTCGACCCCGACGCACTGCTTCAAGCGTACCTACAGGGTCTTGGCTAGCCAGTGAGTACCGTGACCTGTGTTCGCTTCAACGCCTGCGGCCATCAGTGGGCGCTGGAAGCTCACCACGTCAGGCGTATCGATAGCGCCGCGACGCTGGCACGTTACGTGTCTTTCGAGACACTCATGTGCCGAGGACCTGGACACTCGAGTCGCTGGCTCACGCTGATCGACCGCCAAGGCCCTTGGCAGCTTGGCCTGCCTGGCGACAGCGAGCTTGTCCCTCTCCAGGCCGCTGACCTCCACCCTCTGCCGCCGCTTTTGGCCGCCCGCACGTCCTACCCGGCGCTTTGCGGCGTCGCCCTGGAAGGAGCGTCCATGACGCTTCTTCTCGAGGGTGGACGACTCGGCCTGCCCGTCGATTCTGACTCAGTGGACTAACCACAAACAGGTCACCCGGCTGCCCGGCTCTACTTGGCAGTGCGGTTCGATCACGGCCAACGCATCAGCCGCAATACACGAAGAGAGCACGGCTGAGTTTTGGTCGTCGAACGCCTCGGCCTCTATCCCCTCGGCGGTAAAGCGCAACGCCACGCGCATGTAATGCTGGCGCGGACCGGTGTCAGTGGCGAACCTAGCCGTGGCCGTCAGTCGCGGCAACGACCCAAGCGAGGGGCAATCTAGGAGCGCCCCAATGAGCGGCCGCAGAAACAGCCATGCGCCCACGAACCCCGATACCGGGTTGCCCGGTAACCCCACGAAACGCGCAAGGCTACCGTCGTCACGGGGGAGTCGCCCCAACGCCAGGGGCTTACCGGGACGAATCGCCAGCTTCCACATATCGAGCTGGCCTAGCGATTCCAGGGCCGCTTTGACGTGGTCTTCCTCACCCACGCTCACACCACCCGTGCTCACCACCACGTCGGCGTCGGCAGCTGCGGCGTTCAACAGCGCGACGGTCTGGGCGTAGTCATCGGGTACGCTCACCAACTGAACCACCTCAGCACCAAACGTCTCTAGCAGGCGCTTGAGCATCGGGCGGTTGGAGTTATACAGCTGGCCAGGCTCGAGCGGCGTACCGGGATCGACGATCTCATCACCGGTGGAGAGCAGCGCCACCCGAGGACGACGACGAACGCTGACGTCGGTGATGCCCTGCCCCGCTAAATGCCCTAACGCTGCGGCCTCCAAGCGCTCACCTGCATTGAGCAGAAGATCGCCTTGACGTACGTCGCGCCCCTGCAAGCGCACGTTATCACCGGCAGGCACATCGTCTGGGATAAGCGCTTCGCCCTCCTTTTCGACCACCCGCTCCTGCATCACTACGCAGTCAGCGCCGGGGGGCATCTGCCCGCCGGTGAAAATCCGCGCGCAGGTGCCCGCTGCCAGCGGCTGTGCCGTATCGCCCGCCGCAACTCGCTGGCTGACCAACAGCCACTTACCGGCGTCTACAGCGCGCAGCGCATAGCCATCCATCGCGCTGTTATTGAAAGGAGGCACGTCCAGCGTCGCCGTGACCGGCTCGGCCAGCACACGGCCAGCGGCGTCGTTCAACGCGACTCGTTCAACCGCTAGCGGCATAACCTCGGCCAGCAGCGCGTCGAGCGCCGTTTCGATCGGCTGCAGCTCAGCCATGCTGCCCCCGGCCTGGAATCACCAAGTTGGCAAAGTTACAGGGCTTATGGCGGCTATCGAGCTGCTCGGCCAGGATGCCGTCCCAGCCGGTGCGGCAAGCGCCGGTGGAGCCCGGCAGACAAAACACCACCGTGGCGTTGGCAAAACCGCCCAGCGCGCGGCTCTGAATGGTGGAGCTACCGATCTCATCGCCGCTCAGCTGGCGAAAGCGCTCGCCAAAGCCTTCGATGCGTTTATCCAGCAGTACCGAGACCGCCTCGGGTGTGGAGTCACGCCCGGTAAATCCGGTGCCACCGGTGGTCAGCACCACCTGCACGCTGGGGTCGGCGATCCACTGCGCCACCACCGCCCGAATTTGATACACGTCATCCGGCACGATGCGCTTGTCGGCCAAGCGGTGGCCCGCCTCGGTCAACCGCTGCACCAGCGATTGGCCCGAGCGATCGGTCTCTTCCGTGCGAGTATCCGAGACGGTGAGCACCGCGATGTTCAGCGCTTCCATGGCATCCATCGGCTACTCCTCGCGCTCATTTCGAGCATTGGCTTGTTTCCTGGCTTGACGCGCCTCGAGCGCGGCGAGCTGTTCCGGCGTCGCCTCGCCCTGGTGATGCGCCTTCCACTCACTGTAGGGCATGCCGTAGACATACTCGCGGGCGGCCTCCAGATCCAGCTCGGTGCCGTGCTGATCAGCGGCGGTCACCAGCCATTTCGAGAGGCAGTTACGGCAGAAGTCCGCCAGAATCATCAGGTCGATGTTCTGCACGTCTTTATTGTCATCCAGATGCTTCAGCAGGCGGCGAAACGCGGCGGCCTCCAGCTCGGTGCGGGTGGTGGCATCCAGTTCGTCAAATGTCGCCATGGTCATTCCTCTTTCCCAATGCATGGAAGTGCAGCATAACAAAAGACACCGCCCGAAGGCGGTGTCGAAGGGCATTCACGTTCACTGATGTCGACGGAGTGACTCAGCTTGGCTTAGCGGCAGAGTTGGCTGCCGAATGCTCGCCGCTGTCACCCGCTTTACGCGCCGCTATCTCTTCTTCGCTGATGGCCTGATCTTTGACCTCTTCGTACCACAAATTGTGGTGCTCTTTGGCCCAGGTTTCATCCACGTAGCCGGTGGTCATGCCTTCCAGCGCGCCTTCCGTGCCCAGCGTGCCGATGTAGATGTGGCCCAGCGACACGGCGGTCAGGCCGAGCGCTCCTACGGCGTGGATGATGTTGGCCCACTGCATGGTGTCGCGACCCTGGTCGAAATTGGGGAAGTCGAGCACGAAGCCGCTCGCCACCACCAGAATGCCGACGGATGCCAGCAGCCAATACCAGGCTTTTTCACCGCCGTTGCAGAAGCCCGCATCGACATGGCCTTTGCCAATCATGCCGCCGCCTTTTTTGAACCATACCCAGTCGTGCTTTTTGGGAATGTTCTCTTTGATCAGGCTAATCAGCATGATCACCAGCAGCACCCCGAAGATCGGTCCCAAATAGTTGTGCAGCACTTTGGAGGCCGACACCATCCAACCCCATACGGCATCGCCAAATAGAGAGCGGAACACGAACTTACCCAGCAGCAGGTTGAGTCCGGTCAATGCCAGGGTGATGAACAGCGTGGCGACGGTCCAGTGTAGAGCGCGCATTAGCAGCGACCAGCGCAGTAGCAGACGACCGGTGCGCGGCTCTTCCAGATACTTCCGCCCGACGATGAAGTAGAACAGCGCGATCAGTGCTGCCATGCCGCCAATGGCAATCATGCCAAACGGCGACACCCAGCGATTACGCAGAATGCGCCACGTTTCGCCGCTCGCGTTGATCAGGTTGTAGTTACTTTCATGCCGCGAGTCGCGGTAGTTGGGCCCGGTTTCTCCGCTGCGCACCTGACGCCACTGGTCGGCGGTGATGCCCGGCGCAGCCGTGGTCATTTCACGATCTGGATCGGCTTGCGCCACGGCCATTTGGGTGACGCCCAGGCTGGCCACCAACAGTACCAGCATGAGACAGAGACGCCAGCCGCGCTGTAGCCAGCTAGCGGTGCCGCTAGGCGCCCGTGAGGGCACCTTTGTCATGGTCAAGGTTGTCATGACACGCCTCCTTACCCTTTGCGGGCAGCATCGTAGGCAAGGTTGTCAGTGCTAGCCTGAGGATTGTTCGACCACGCACCATCTTTATGGCCACGGTGTACCACGCGTTGACGGAAGATATCGGCAACGTCCTGCGCGTCTCCGGCCAGCAGCGCTTTAGTGGAGCACATCTCGGCGCACAGCGGCAGCTTGCCTTCTGCGATGCGGTTAGAGCCGTACTTCTGGTACTCCTCTTCTTTGGTTTCGGCGGGACCACCAGCGCAGAAGGTGCACTTGTCCATCTTGCCGCGCTCGCCGAACGCATCTTGCTGCGGGAACTGCGGCGCGCCAAAGGGACAGGCGTACAGGCAGTAACCACAGCCGATACATAGGTCTTTATCGTGGAGTACGATGCCGTCGTCGGTTTTGTAGAAGCAGTCGGTGGGACATACCGCCATGCAGGGGGCATCGTCGCAGTGCATGCAGGCAACGGAGATGGACATTTCGTCCGCTTCACCGTCGTTCAGGGTCACCACGCGGCGGCGCTGAATGCCCCACTCGACGTCATTGGCGTTCTTACAGGCAGTGACGCAGCCATTGCACTCGATGCAGCGCTCGGCGTCACACATAAATTTCATTTGAGCCATGGTGTTCTCCTCGTGCCGGTGCGGGGGTAGCCACACCGGCATGCTGTCTGGTCAGGTCGTGTTAGCTGGCGCGTTCGATACGGCAAATGGTGCACTTGGTCTCTTGCATCAGTGTCACCGGATCGTAGCCGTAGGTGGTCGCGGTATTGGCCGCTTCACCAGTCACGTAGGGAACGGTGCCTTCCGGGTAGCGGTCGTGCAGGCTTTCGCCCTGGAACACGCCGCCAAAGTGGAACGGCATGAACGCCACTTTACGATCCACGCGGGGCGTCACCAGTGCTTTTACTTTGACCCGACCACCTTCGGCGCCTTCGACCCACACCTGATCGCCATCGCGGATGCCAATGTCGTTGGCATCGGCTGGGTTGATTTCGACGAACATCTCCTGCTGCAGCTCGGCCAGCCAGGACATGGAGCGCGTCTCTTCACCGCCACCTTCGTACTCGACCAAGCGACCGGAGGTCAGAATGATCGGATACTCCGCGCTGTTGTCACGGTCCTGGATGGTTTTGTACATCGTGGGCAGACGCATGATGGAGTCGAAATCGTCCCATGTCGGGTAGCGCTCGACCAGGTCACGGCGGGTGGTGTAGAGCGGCTCCCGGTGTTTCGGAACGGCATCTGGGAAGGTCCACACCACGGCGCGCGCTTTGGCGTTGCCGTAAGGCGCACAACCGTGTTCGATGGCCACCCGCTGGATACCGCCGGAGAAGTCGGTCTTCCAGTTTTGGCCTTCGGCCGCTGCTTTCTCCTCATCGGTGAGATCATCCCACCAGCCCAGATCTTTGAGCAGCTGATCGGTAAACTCCGGGTAGCCGTCGTCGATGTCACCGCCAACCGGTGCCGAGCCTTCCGCCAGCAGGTTCACACCGTCGCGCTCGATACCGAAGCGGGCGCGGAAGCCCATGCCGCCTTCCATGACCGGGACGCTGGTGTCGTAGAGGTTGGGCGAGCCGGGATGCTTGAACTCAGGCGTTCCCCAGCAGGGCCACGGTAGGCCGTAGTAGTCGCCATCGGCAGGGCCGCCCTGGGCACGCAGGTTCTCAAAACTGAAGGTGTGCCAGTTTTGCTGGTGCTCTTTCAAGCGCTCTGGGCTTTGGCCGGTGTAGCCGACGGTCCACATACCGCTGTTAATTTCACGCAGTACGTCTTCGATCACCGGTCGATTGCCTTCCATCGCGAAGTTCTTCACGAACTCGTTGCCAAAGCCGAGCTTGTTGGCAAATAGATACATGATTTCGTGGTCCGGCTTGGACTCGAACAGCGGCTCGATGACCTGGTCGCGCCACTGAATCGAGCGGTTCGTTGCCGTGACGCTACCGGTCGTTTCAAACTGGGTGGCGGCGGGCAGCAGGTACACGCCGTCGGTACGGTCATGCATGACAGCGGCAACGGTGGGATACGGGTCGACGATGACCATCATCTCCAGCTTCTGCATCGCCTTCTGCATTTCGACGCCGCGGGTTTGCGAGTTGACCGCGTGGCCCCAGTAGAACATCGCTTTCAACGCAGTGCGCTGGGAGATGTTGTCATCCTCTTCCAGCACGCCATCCACCCAGCGAGAGACGGTGATACCGCTGGAGTACATCGGTTTGCCATCGGCGTACTCGGTGTCGTCGAAGCGGCCTTTCAGCCATTCGTAGTCCACGTCCCACACCTTGGCCCAATGCTGCCATGCCCCCTCTGCCAAGCCGTAGTAACCCGGCAGGGAGTCACACCCTAGCCCCAAGTCGGTCGCGCCTTGCACGTTGTCGTGACCACGCAAGATGTTGGCGCCGCCACCGGATTTACCGATGTTACCCAGCGCTAGCTCTAGAATGCAGTAGGCGCGGGTGTTGTTGTTGCCGGTGGTGTGCTGAGTACCGCCCATGCACCACACCACGCAGCCGGGGCGGTTGTCGGCAAGACGCTTGGCTACGTCGAACATCTCGGCTTCGGGTACGCCAGTAATGTCTTCGACGACGCTGGGCGGGAACTGGGCGACTTCGGCCCGCACATCGTCCATGCCATAGACGCGCTGGCTGATGTACTCACTATCTTCCCAGCCGTTTTCGAAGATGTGCCACAGCAAGCCCCAGATGTAAGCCACGTCCGAGCCGGGGCGAATGCGCACGTACTTGTTGGCTTTCGCCGCCGTACGCGTAAAGCGCGGGTCTGCGACGATGATGTCGCAGTTGTTGCGCTCTTTGGCAATCAGGATGTGCTGCATGGCGACCGGGTGCGCTTCACTGGGGTTCGAGCCAATGAACAGGATCGCCTTGCTGTTGTGCATATCGTTGAGCGAGTTGGTCATCGCTCCATAACCCCAGGTATTGGCTACACCCGCCACGGTCGTGGAGTGACAAATACGTGCCTGGTGGTCAGTGTTGTTGGTGCCCCACATGGAGGCGAGCTTGCGCATCAGATACGCCTGCTCGTTGTTGAACTTCGCCGAGCCCAACCAGTAAACGCTGTCCGGGCCGTAGCTGTCGCGCAGCTCGAGCAGCTTGTCGCCGATCTCGTTGACCGCCTCGTCCCAGTCCATGCGCTGCCACTCGCCCGCCACTAACTTCATCGGGTACTTCAAGCGGCGCGTGGAGTGGCCGTGCTGGCGCAGCGACGCGCCTTTGGCACAGTGAGCCCCACGGTTGATCGGGTGGTCGAAGGCAGGCTCCTGTTTGGTCCAGATTCCCTCTTGCACTTCGGCATAGACACCACAACCCACCGAGCAGTGGGAACAGATGGTGCGCTTGGTCTCCACCGGGGAGTCGAGCACCGGCGTTTTATTCGCCGCTTCGGTGCGCTGCATCATCGGCGCGCCCATGAAGCCTGCTGCGGCAACGCCGCCAGTGGCGACGCCCGTACGCTTCAAGAACTGACGACGGGAAATACCCAGTCCAGTGGTCGCAGGGGCGTTCGTTTTACGAGTTAAACGCATGGCAAATCTCCTGGCAGTTCGCCGTCAGTCACGCAGCGATGCGTAGTAAGCACGAATATGGTCGGTCTCACGGTAGTTCACCGTCTGCTTGTCGCGCTCGACCGGGCTCTTGTCATCCGCCTGTGCCAAGGTGACGTGGCCGACCGCAGCGGCGGCACCCGCAGCAGCGGTGCCTAAACCAACGGTTTTCATAAACCGGCGGCGCTCAGGGTTATGTGACTGGTGCATGGGGTTCTCCTCTTTCATGCTTTTCTTATACGTGGCCAGCAGGCCTGTCGTTCACTTACCGCTGCGCACGGTCACGTCACGGTGTGGTTTTGCGCGCTGCACCGGCGTCATAGGAAGCAGGCTCCACTATGCGTACCGGTCGATAGGCCGCCTGATCGCTCAAGCGTGCCTGTTCGCTCTCCATGAAAGCGCTACCCAACTGCCCCAGCGCTGCATAGAAAGCGGTGTCTACGTTGGCAAGGTCATCCCAACAGCGGCTGGCCCAAGGGGCAAGATGCCGTTGAAAAAAGGTAAATTGCTCGCCATTTTGTGCCGCGATGAGCATGGCCATCACTTCACACACCGCGGCCAGGTGATCTTCTGGATCCCGGGTATGCTCGCTGCGCTCGAAGCCCAGCGCTCGGAGGTCTTGGCGCAGTGCGACCAACGCGGCTTCCATCAATTCGCCATTTCGGTACCAAGACGCATAGGGGACTACGTCGCCTTGAATCACGCCGACCAAGTGGCGAAAATGCGCCCGTTTCAAGCCGTCGACATCGCTCTGGGCCGCGGCCAGCGACAGCGCCGCCCAACACTCGGCAATACGGCTACCGTCTTGCTCGTTATCCAAGCTCGCCAACCACGCCAGCAGCTCGCCATCCGGCGCTTGGCGCAGCAGGCTGGCGAGCAGCTGGTAGATATCCATGCGCAGCGCATCGGTGTCGCTTAGCGTCGGCATTGCATCGCTCATAGCTTCATACCTTTAGTTGCGCGTTAGGGTCGCGCGCCATGGTTTTCCAAACGTCTTTCACCCGGCAGTCTTCGCACATTTCCAACCGCGCCATGGCATCCCCGGCAAAATAGGGGTGATTGGCCAGCTTGGCTTTGATGGTGGCCACGGTACTGGCCGTGGCGAACGGCTTGCCGCAGCCAATGCACTCGAACGCCGCCTCTTCATGGCAAATGTGCCGTGTGTCGCGCTCGGGCGTGGCGAGGAACCCCGGCGCCAGCGTAATGGCGTCTTCCGGACAGGCCTGTTCGCAGAGCCCGCACTGCACGCAGTCTGCTTCGAGAAAACTCAGCGCGGGGGCGTTGCCCCCAGACTTGAGCGCAGGCGTTGGGCAGTTGCTGACGCAGGCGTGGCACAGCGTACAGGCCGCGCTATCCACCTGAATACCACCGTACGCCGCGCCCTGAGGCATGGCATGACGTTCACCGCTGGGCGCACCCAACTCGGCCAGTCGCGTCAGAACCACGTTCAGGCGGGCACGCTTGTTAGGCTCGTCGAAGTTCAACGGCGACTCGGTGAGCGGAGTGAGGCTCGGCAGCGCATCGCGCTCGCTCTCGGCTCCAACGGGCAGCAGCTTGATGCGTGCCGTGTCGTGGCCAAGCGCGGTCAGTAGCGCGTGCGCCTGGGCGATTTGCTGCTCTAAAAACGCGCTGAGCCGATTCGGCATGTCATCGTGAAGCTGAATGCGCACTTCGGCGGCACCGCTGGCAAGTGCCGTCAGCCACTGGTCGTGACCCGCCGCGCCCAGTTCTTCTAGGGGAGCATCGATGATATGACCCGGCGTGGTAATACCTGCGTTGCGCTCGGCTTCTAGCGAGTCATGGGTGATGAAGCGCAGCACCGGCACCTCGCCACCGGCGTCGCGGTAGGCAGATAGCCAAGTGGCGAGCGTATCCTGCTGCCGACGGGTTTCCGGGAGGCGAAACTCGATGGCACCGGTCGGGCACGCGCTGGTGCAGCTCCCCACGCCCTGGCAGAGAAACGGATCGATCTCGATGCGCGACTCGATGCGGCCTTGGATGCTGGCAATCGCATCCGCCGGACAGACGTCGAGACAGCGGGTGCAGCCGACGTTACCACTGGAAGAGTGGGCACAAAGATCGGTATTGACCTGGAAATAGCGCGGTTTGTCGAATTCGCCCACCAGTTCGGTCACGCTCTCCAGCACGTCGGCACGCTCTGCCTCCTGACGCTCCCACGCAAGGCGCAGGTAGCCCGGCGGCGGCAACTCCCATGCAGCCACGTCCAATGCGCCTTCCGTGAGATCCAGCACCACGTCGAAAACGTCGCGTTCGATCAATGCTTGCGCCAGATTGAGCGCGTCGCCACCGGCTTGAGCCAAGGTGGTTCGGAACCCGCCCAGGTGACCCGCAATACGCAGTTGGGGCTGCTGATGTGTGCTCAGCAGGTGTGCGGTGACCGGCTCGCTGGTGGCAGGAAGATCGACAGCGACATCCGTCGTCAGCAGCGTCAGCGACGCGAGCCCACGACCTTGCAGCGCACGCACCGCTGGGCTGACGGACGCTGCACGACCCAGTAGCAATACGTGCCCTCGGCTATGGTAGGTCACGTTGGCAGGCGTTAAATTCACCGGCCATGAGATACGCCGACGCACCGCTTCACGGGCGGCGGCGTTACGCTGGTCGTCGATCGACGCCAGTTGGATTCGTTGGTTCATGCATTCTCACGGTCAAGAGGTCGTTTTTGTTATAATTAGCGTTTAGATGTCGTCATTTCGAGGATGACTTTCGACGTTATATCGACATAGCTTATTGTATCAGCGTACGGCGCAAACCGCTTTTTTGCCACTTCCATTGGTCGTATCGCTGTCAACGCAAGCCTGCTCGATTTTTCACAACCCACTGATTCAAAAAGCTAACCGTCTTTTTTTCGCTCTCCCAGAGCGTGATCGGAATCATCAGACCGGTCGTCTAGTGAGGCACTTTGTACAAAACTGTCATCACTTGTGCAAGCGCTCCCCTGCCCAGCTCCCTTCTCATCCTCGTCATGGCCCGCGCGTTCTGCGTCGTTTTGCGCGGACTCGTCCAGCTTATCGAGGGTCTCCTCTGCTTTATTGGCCCAGCGCCGCAGCTTGCCCGCCAGCTCGCTCGCCATGGGCTTCAATTGCTGAGTGTAGTCAGCGTCGTAATCGTCCAGACCATCGCGCACGTTGTAGTTACCGGTGGCCCAGAGCCTGCGTAGCGCGCGACGGCGCAGGGCGGCGCTCACGCCAGGCACCATGAAGGCACTGAAATCACTGCCAGCAGGCAGGGTGTCGGGATCGGGCAGCGTGTGGTCCAAACTACCGGGGGGTGGCAACGCTGACGTCTCTTGCTCGTCAGTGGCTGCCTCGACTGCTACTTCATCGGCCCCATGATCGGCAACATTAGCGCGCTGTTCCGCCGACGGCCTGACGCGCTCACCTTGCTCGACACCCGTAGGCTCGGAAGAGTCAGTTTCAGACGAGCTAGGCGGAAGATTATCGTCATCGAGACCGCGCTTTTTACGCGACCAGCGCTCAAAACGGCTCACTGCGGCTGCTCCTTGGCCGGGGTCTCTTTACCACGCCCGGCTCCTTTGCGTTTTTTCTTGCGGGTTTCCACCGGGGCGTCACCGTGGCGGGCGAGGTAGTGCTCGATCCACACTTGAATCGCCATCGGCATGGGCGCTTCCAGCACCTGCTGCTCGCCATCGAGCCAGCCCGCGGCGACGTCTTGGCTGGCGGTCATCGCATCGGGCGTCGGGGTCTGCCCCGTGAATCCAGCACGCACGAACAGGCGCGGTGTGGACGAGGTAAGGTTGAACCGGTAGGCCGCTCGCTCGGTCATGTAGAGCTGCAAGTTGAGGACACACTCCCCCTGGTCGCCCGGCACGAGCTCGGCAATACGCCACTGGGTCTGTGTGAAACGTCCCACCTGCTTGGCCTCCGCCATCAAGGTGACGCTCAGCGCGCGCAAATTATCACTCATGGGTTTCACCCCCTTAGACCTTGAACGGGTAGACAAGTAAGCCTTTTGAGCGCCATCATCGTCAACTCAGACTATTTTACTCAACTATTATCGTAATGTTCGCCGTGTTTGCGTTACCCACACCACGTTTTGGTATCAGTGAGGATTGCGGATGCCCGCCCTTCAGCTAAGCCGAGCCCGCTTACCGGCCACGACCACCATCGATGTCATGGATGCCTACGGCGACACGCGCGCCCAGGCGATTGCCGCCGAGCGTGCGCTCACGGTCTACCTCAATAAGCGCGAGATCGTCACGCTAATGACCCTAGGGGACGACCCAGAAGCGCTGGTGGTGGGCTACTTGCGTAATCAGGGACTATTGCGCAGCGCCGAGGACTTGGCCGCCGTGCAGGTCGATTGGGACGTCGAAGCAGCGGTGATCGTCACTCGCCATCTGCCGGAGGACTTGGAAGCGCGCCTGGGCAAACGCACCGTGACGACCGGCTGCGGCCAAGGTACCGTGTTCGGAAACCTGCTGGAGCAAACCGCCCTGACCGCGCTGCCCGAGACACCGTTGGCGCAATCCACTCTGTATGATTTATTGGCTAATTTGAACACCTATAATGACACCTATCGCAGCGCGGGGGCGGTTCACGGCTGTGCGCTGTGCCACCAAGCGCGGGTGCTGGATTTCGTCGAAGACGTGGGCCGACATAACGCCGTCGATACGCTGGCCGGCCGCCAGTGGCTCAATCAAGCGGACAGCCAGAGCGCCGATATTTTCTATACCACCGGCCGCCTCACCTCCGAAATGGTGCTAAAAGTCGCGCAAATGGGCATTAGCGTGCTGGTATCGCGCTCAGGCGTGACGCAAAAAGGCGTAGAGCTGGCCGAACGTTTCGGCGTCATGCTGATCGCTCGGGCCAAAGGCAAAAGCTTCCAAGCGATCAACGCCGCTGGCCGCTTGACCCTAGACGCCATACCCCCCAAACCGCCCAGCGCGCGCTCGTCCAAGGAGGCAGGCGTATGATAGCCAAGCAGGATCTCACCGGAATGATTCTCGCCGGCGGCGAGGGTCGCCGTATGGGCGGTCGAGACAAGGGGCTCGAGCCTTTCGCGGGCCTGCCGCTGGTGGCGCATACCGTCAAACGCTTTGACGGTCACGTGCATGAGCTGATGATCAACGCCAACCGCAACGGCGATGCCTACGCGCTGTTTGCCGACCGCGTCATCGCTGATGCCGAAGGCGGTTTCAAAGGTCCGCTGATGGGTATTTACAGCGGCCTATGTGCCGCCCAAACGCCGTGGCTATTGGTCGCCCCTTGCGACTCCCCGGCGCTGCCCTTCGATGTGGTGTCGCGGATGATCGCGGGGGTTATCCAAGAAGGTGTCGAACACGACATTGCCGTGGCCTTCGATGGCGAGCGCCTGCACCCGGTCATCGCGCTACTGCGCACGTCGCTGGCCGACGATCTGGCCGCGACGCTGGCCGACGGCGAGCGTAAAATCGACCGTTGGTACGCCCGCCACGCTTGGTGCCGCGTCGATATGTCGGATTGCCCGGAAGCGTTCGCCAACCTCAACACCGAAGAGGAAAAAGCGCGTTTGGAGCAGGCCATGACGACATCCTCCCAGGAGGTGCCATGAGCCTATCGTGTTTCGAGCTGGGCGAGCAGATGCTGAGTGTCGAGGCCGCCCGAGCGGCGCTGATGACGCTGGTGGAAACGCCGGTAGCCGTCGAGCAGGTGCCGCTGAGCCGCGCCTACGGGCGCAGGCTGGCCGTCGACATCACCGCCCGAATCAACGTGCCGCAAAATACCAACGCGGCGATGGATGGCGTTGCCCTGGCATGGCCCAATGCGTCGCCTCATGCTGTGCACTTTCCTGTCATCGGCGACGCCATTGCCGGGCAAGCGTTCGACGGTCATGTGCTCCCCGGCCAGTGCGTACGCATCACCACCGGGGCGCCCATGCCTACCGGCACCGATACGGTCATCATGCGTGAACAGCTCGTCGAAGAGGCGCACCGTGTCACCGTCGAACGCCCTGAGCGCGTCAGCGTCGGGCAGCACGTTCGCCAAGCGGGCGAGGACATTGCCGAGGGCGATGTGGCGTTGACGGCAGGCACACGTCTGGACGCTGCAGGCATGGGTCTGGCAGCCTCGCTGGGCTATGCCGAGATCACGGTGTATCGTCGTCCCAAGGTCGCGATTTTCTCTACCGGCAACGAAGTCACGCCGCCAGGGGAGCCGTTGCCCAACGCCGGGATTTACGATACCAACCGGTTTACCCTGATGGGCATGCTCAGCGAGCAAGGGGCCGAGGTCGTGGATCTAGGCATTTTGCCCGACGACCCGCACACCATCGAACGGGCGCTGGCCGAGGCTGCGACACAGTGCGACCTAGTGATCACCAGTGGTGGCGTATCGGTCGGTCATGCGGATTACACACGCACCGCGCTGGAGGCCCTTGGGCGGCTGGCCTTTTGGCGAGTGGCGCTGCGCCCCGGTCGCCCCATGGCCTGCGGCCAGCTAGGCGATTCGCGCACGCCGTTCGTGGGTCTGCCGGGCAACCCGGTGGCCGTCATGGTAACGTTTAGTCAGTTCGTGGTGCCGCTGCTGCAGCGGCTGCAAAGCCAACCACCGGCAGCACCGCGACGGCTGACGGCGATGGCCCAAACGTCGCTTAAAAGTCGTTTGAAACGCACGGATTTTTTGCGCGGTGTCTATACGTGCGATGACCAGGGAGTGCTGCACGTGCGCAGCACCGGCGCCCAGGGTTCGGGTATTTTGACATCCATGGTGATGGCCAACTGTTTGATCGAACTTGGCGATGACCAAGCAGGCGCTCAGCCAGGCGAGGCGGTCTGCATTCAACCCATAACGAGCTGGCAATGACCGAACAACTGATCGACGATTTTGGCCGCCGGGTACGCTACGTACGCATGTCGGTCACTGACCGCTGCGACTTTCGCTGCGTGTACTGCATGAGCGAGGAAATGACGTTTCTTCCCCGTGCGCAAGTCCTCACACTGGAAGAGCTGGCCATGGTGGCACGCGCCTTCACCGAGCTGGGTGTCGAGAAAATCCGCCTGACCGGGGGGGAGCCGCTGGTGCGTAAAGGCATCGAGCAACTCGTGGACGACATCGGCGCCCTACCAGGGTTGGACGACTTCACCATGACCACCAATGGTGCCAGCCTGCGTAAACACGCCAAGCGGCTCTACCAAGGCGGCTTGCGTCGGCTCAATATCAGCCTCGACTCTCTCGATCCCGAGCGCTTCAAGCAGCTCACGCGCACCGGCGATCTCGCCAAGGTGATCGACGGCATCCACGCCGCCCAAGAGGCGGGCTTCGAGCGCATCAAGCTGAACGCGGTAATTTTGAAGGGCCGCAACGAAGACGAAGTGCTCGACTTGGTGACCTTTGCCCGCCAGGAAGGCCTCGATATCAGTTTCATCGAGGAGATGCCGCTGGGCGATGTATCGGATCACTCCCGGGCGGAGACTTTCTACTCCAGCGACGACGTCCAGGCGATGATCGAAACCCGCTACCCGCTGACGGCGACTACCGAGACCACGCCCGGGCCGTCGCGCTACTTCAGAATGGCCGACAGCGATAGCCGCGTAGGCTTTATCTCGCCCCATAGCCACAACTTCTGCGATAGCTGTAACCGCGTGCGGGTCACCGTGGAAGGCCGTCTGCTGCTGTGCTTAGGGAATGAACACTCGGTGGACTTGCGCGCCGTGTTGCGCCGCCACCCTGGCGATATGCAGGCGCTCAAAACCGCCATTATCAACGCCCTGCCGCTCAAGCCAGAACGCCACCACTTCACCACCGACGGTGATGTGCAGGTGGTGCGTTTCATGAACATGACCGGAGGATAACCGTTGGCTGCTGCGTCACGCGTACCCGTTCACATCGTCACCGGCTTTTTAGGTAGCGGTAAAACCACGCTTATCCACAGCCTGATCGAACAAAAGCCTGTGGATGAAAAGTGGGCCATTCTGGTCAACGAATTTGGTCAGATCGGCATCGACCAAGCTATGTTCGATAGCCGCGACGATGTGGTGGTGAAGGGCCTACCCGGCGGCTGCTTGTGTTGTCAGCTTGCGTTCGTGTTACAGGCCGCGCTGGTCAATCTGTTGGCGCGCAGCAAGCCTGACCGGGTGATCATCGAGCCCTCCGGCCTTGGCCACCCGGCGGGGTTGCTCGACCTGCTGCGCGGTGAGGCGTTTCAGGACGTGGTAGCCGTACAAGATATTATCGCCACGCTCGACCCTCGTCGCCTGGACGACCCCCGCGTGCGCGAGCACGAGACGTTTCAAGACCAGCTGCAGATGGCCGATGCCATCGCCATCACGATGGGTGACCAAGCAAGAGAGGCCCAGCATCGTCAAGCGCAGCAGTTTGTTGGTGCGCTATGGCCAACGCCAAAGTGGGTGCATATCGTCGACCACGGCAAACTTCCCGTGGCGCTGCTGCTGGAGAGCGGTCAGGCCAGCCAGCCAGCGCACCCCGCGATGCCTGACGCGCACCATGCCTTGGCGGCGGCCCCGAGTCTGGATGGCGCGTTTTTCGATTTCCCACCGCCGCCCGGCACGCCTCAGCAGCAAACCGCCAACGCCTTGGGCTACACCAGTACCGGCCTGCGCTGGCACCCCACCGAACGCTTCGACCTCGACCTGCTTGCCCACTGTGTCGGCGAATTACCTACCTCCGCTCGGGTGAAGGGCGTGTTTCACACCACGGATGGCTGGAAACGGCTCAACCGCGCCGACGGAGCGCTCAGCGTCGCCAGCAGCGCCTGGCGGCAAGACTCGCGGCTCGAAGTGATTACTCCCGACCCTATCACCTCCGACGCTCTCGAACACGCGGCGCTCATCGCCACCCTGCATGCACAGCTAGCTCGCTCACGAGTGGAAGCGCCCTGATACCATCGCCTCGATCTCACTGACCGGAACCGGGCGACCATACAAATAGCCTTGAAAGGCGTGGCAGTCGTGGGCCATGAGCCACACCTGCTGGGTCTGGGTTTCGACCCCCTCGGCAATGATGTCGAGGTTCAAGCTCTTGGCCAGGGCGATGGTACTCTCCACGATCGCCGCATTGGCCTTGCTCTCAAGTACTTGGTGTACAAAGGACTGGTCGATTTTTAGCTGATCCAACGGCAACTGAGCCAAATAGGCTAACGACGAGTAGCCGGTACCAAAATCGTCCAATGAAAAGCGCACACCCAACGCCTTCAAGCTCAACATTTTATCTCGAGCGTCGTCACGGGCCTCCACGAAGAGTGACTCGGTGACTTCGAGTTTGAGCTGGGCCAGCGGCGCTTGGGTGCGCTGAAACACGTGCTCCACGCGGGGCAAGAAATCCGCCTCGCGAAACTGCAGCGGACTGATGTTGACCGAAATCGTCAGCTGGCTGAGCAGCGGTGAAGGCGCCCAGCGAGCAAGCTGCTGGCAGGCTTCTTCCAATACCCATTCGCCCACGTCATTGATCAGCCCGGTGCTCTCCAGTAGTGGAATGAACTCCCCCGGAGAGACCATGCCACGCTCGGGGTGCTGCCAACGCAGCAGCGCTTCCACCCCGGTGAGCATACCGTGGCGATCCACCTGAGGCTGATAGTGAAGTCGCCATTGCTGATTCTCCAATGCCTGGCGCAGTTCCGCCTCAAGCTTCACTTTGGCCAGCAGCGCGGCCTGCATGGAGGGATCGAAGAAACGCAGCGATTGGCGCCCGCCCGTCTTGGCTTGAGAGAGCGCCATATCTACCTGCTGTAGATAGTCGTCGGCGCTCCGCTGACTATCCGACACGATGGTAATGCCCACGCTGGCACTCACCACGGCACTCTCTTCACCAATTGGGACGGGCTCGTCCAGCGCCGCTAACAGTTTTTTGGCGATGTGCTCGACTAACGCGTGCGTTTGGCGTGGGCTACCATCCACGCCTTCGATCAACACGGCAAATTCGTCACTGCCCAGCCGAGCGAGCGTGTCGGTGTCACGCAGCATTTGACCGAATCGGCGGGCCACGCACTGCAACAGTTGGTCCCCCGCGTGATGCCCCAAGGTGTCGTTCACATGGTTGAAGTTATCGATGTCGATCAGCAAGAGCGCGCCACAGCGCTGATGGCGGTTTAGCTCCTTCAGCGCCGTGCCGACACGGTCCATGAAGAGACGCCGGTTGGCGAATCCGGTGAGCGGGTCGTAAAACGCCAACTGGTGAATCTCCTGCTCGGCAGCTTTGCGCTCACTGATATCGCTCATGGTGGCGACGTAGTGGGTCAGCTCGCCCGCCGCGTCGTAAACCGCACTAATGGTCAGCCACTCGGGAAACAGCTCACCGTTTTTGCGCTGATTCCAAATTTCTCCTTCCCAACTCCCCGTGGCCATGACGCTGCGCCACAAACGACGATAAAACGCCGCGTTATGGTGGCCCGAGCTGAACATGCGCGGATTCTTGCCCACCACTTCTTCATCGCTGTAGCCAGTAATGCGTTTGAAGGTATCGTTGACCTTTAAAATGTTACCCCGCGCGTCCGCCACCATGATGCCCAAGTGCGCCTGAAAAGCCGCAGCCGCGATTTTCAGCTCGACTTCTGCTTGTTTCGCGTCGGTAATATCGCGGGTCACGGATAAAACTCCTTCGATGTGATGAGTGTGACTGGCCAACGGGCTCACCGTGGCGTGAAAGTGACGCTGCTGCTGGCCAAGCAGTAACGGATATTCGAACGTCGCCACCTGTCCGGAGCGCTGGACTTGGTGGAACACCTTATCAAAGGTCTTGGCCAGCGTGGCAGGCAGTACTTCATCGTAATGTCGCCCTAGCGCTTGCTGGCTTTCCAGTAGAAGTTTGTCCTTCTCGATGGCGTGAACGAAGCGAAACCGCCCTTGACCATCGAAGACGAAAATCAAATCTTGCAACGAGTTGATCAGCGCGTCCAAGCGCGCCTCCCGGGATTGCAGCCGATACGAGAGCGACAGTCGATTCAAATAGTGCCGCACGCCCCAGGCCCCCAGTAGCAACATCCCTCCCATTGCCAGCGTGAGAACCAGGCCGCGTTGACGCCAACCGGCAAGCTGGCGCTGCACATCGACCCCGACCACTACCAGTACGGGGTAATTGCCGACACGCTGCATATGGAACAGGCGCTCGCGCCCGTCCAGCGGCGAGCGAGCCGTAAACGTTTGAGAGGCTTGCTGGGTGGTCAGCCACTGCCGTGTCGCCGGATCGTCGATCTGCATGCCCACCAAGGCAGGTGGATCAGGCACGGGATGACGAGCGATGAGCTTCAAGCTACCGTCGACCAAGCTCATGCTTTCGCCATCATAAACGCGCATTTGTTGAAGAGCGTCCATCAGGGTTTTGGGCACCAAACGCGCGACCACGACGCCATCAAATCGGTCGTTTTCGCCGCTGATTCGCCGAGCGTGATAGAGATAAAACTGACGATCCTCGTCCGACCAGTAAAGCGGCGTCACGAGCTCGCGCTGGCCCCCTTGCTGAAACGAGCGAAAAAAATCAGTGTGACTAATATCGATGCCCGCATGGCGATTATCACGACTACTGATCCATACGCGCCCTTGGTCGTTGAGAATACCGATCTCATTGATCAGCGGCATATACCGGGTCAAGGCTTCTACGGCCCCCTGTATGTCGGCCATACCGTCAGCGCTATCGAACCCGCGGGTCTCAACGTGCTGAGCCAAGGTGAAAAGTGCTTGCCCGCTCTGCCCAAAGACGCCTTTCGCCCACTCGGTCATGACGTTAGAGCGGGCAGAGGCCCGGGCTTCTGCCGCACGAATCTCCTGCTGGTACTGGCCAGTCAATAGCCAACCAAACAGCGACACCACCACACACAGCGCCAAAAAGAAAAAGCCGATCGCGCGTCGCTGCAAACGTCGATAACGTGGCAATACGGGCACATCGCGGCTCGTTGCATCACTGCGAGAAGGAAACATGGCACATCGACCTTATTCAGGTATCCCGCAGGCGCACCTGATACAGTGTAAAAAAGAACAGTGGAAGATACACCAACGCCAGGCCAAGATGACATCACCCCATAGTGGCGCGTTGTTTTTTTGATGTATATCAGTTTTTAGCCAGCTTAATTCTTCAATAAGCGCCCTTTTTATCAAGAAGAGGCAGTTATGGCATCGCTAGGCCAAATGAGCGACTACGACATACGTCTAGTGCGTATTTTTAAAACGGTGGTGGAGTGCGGAGGCTTCACTGCAGCCGAGACCACGCTGGGCATTAGCCGCTCGGCGATTAGTCAGCACATGAGCGACCTTGAAAGCAGGCTGGGCTTTTCGCTATGTCAACGTGGGCGTGGAGGCTTTAGCCTGACAGAAGAGGGTAAGGAGATTTACCAGGCGGGACTCACACTGCTTACGGCGCTGGAAACGTTCAAAAGCGATGTGAATGCGCTACACCATACCATCAAAGGCGAGCTGAACATCGGCATTACCGACAATCTCGTCACCCTCCCCGCCATGAATGTCACCCATGCGCTAGCCGCACTGACCGCCCCCCACCATGAGGTCACGGTACACATTCATATGGAGCCCTCAGATGCGGTGATTCGCGGCGTGATGGACGGTCATCTACACGTGGGCGTCGTGCCCGCCGTGAACCTGCCCACCAGCCTGGAAACACGCTTGCTCTACGACGAGCCCTCTTACCTATACTGCTCCGCTGGCCACCCGCTGTTCAGCGTACCCGACGACGCCGAGAGCGCCGCCCAGCTCGCTCGATACCCGGCCATTCGACCCCGCTATCCGCTTCCCGACATGGCACGTCAGGCCCACGAAGCGCTCAACCTACAAGCCTCCGCTTCCGACCGGGAGGGCGCGGCGTTCCTGATCCTCACCGGCCGATTCATCGGCTTTCTACCCGAGCATGTCGCCGCACAGTGGGTCGCCGCAGGCAAAATGCGCGCTCTGCATCCGACCACTCGGCACTATCGTATTCCCTTCGTGCTGGTCACACGCCACGACCGACGACCCAACCGTGTGGTCGATGCGTTTTTGGGGTTTGTCGAACAACGCGAATCATAAAGCATAACGCCCGGTAAAGTGCCGGGCGTCATAGCGTGGTTCAGTCATCAAACCGGATAACGACTTATTTTACGACCTCACTCGCCGCGAGAGGTACAGGCCCCACCTGAGGCGACGTTGCCAGTGCTTGGCTGGCGAGGTAATAGACGACTGCCCCCAGCGCGGAGCCCGTAAACCAGCCGTAGTCATAGAACCAGTTCATGGTACCGGTCAGCAGCGAGAGCAGCGTTAACGCCACCGGAACACCAAAGGCGATAAAACCGGCGATATTGACGGCGGGATAAGCATGGTGGTCCATATACAGGCTCGGCACATCCAAACGCTGCTTTTTAATCAGGAAGTAATCCACCGCCATGATGCCAGCGATGGGCCCTAACAGGCTGGAGTAGCCCAGCAGCCAGTTGGAGTACATCTGCTCCAGAGAAACGCCCTGGCTCACCACCCCCGCCTTTTGCAGCAGGTCGTAACCCATCAGCAACACCCCTACAGCCCCTGTCAGCAGCACTCCTCGCGTTTGATTGATAAATTTAGGCGCAATATTTTGGAAATCATTGGTAGGGGAAACAATGTTAGCGGCAGTATTCGTGGAGAGTGTCGCGATAATGATCAATACCATCGCCAGCACCACCCAAGCAGGACTGTCAATCACCCCAATCAAATTGACTGGATCAGCAATGGTCTGTCCTACCAGCGACTCAGACGCTGCGGTAAGCACCACACCAAGGGCAGCAAAGAAGAACATGGTCAACGGCAAGCCCAGGATCTGCCCGACGATCTGGTCCTTCTGGCTCTTGGCGAAGCGACTGAAATCAGGAATGTTCAGTGACAGCGTTGCCCAGAAGCCCACCATGGCCGTCAGGCCAGCAAAGAAGTAACCATATACCGAAGCCCCTTCCGGGCGCGACGGCGGCTGGGCCAGCAGCTCGGTCATCGACATGTGCGGCCACGCCCACATCATCAACCCGATCCCTACGGCCAGCAGCAGCGGCGCTGCCAGGGTTTCCAGCCACTTGATCGACTCGGCCCCGCGAATCACCACGTACAGGTTCATGGCGCCAAACACGAAGAAGCCAATCACCTCGCCGACACCTCCCAGCGCCGCCCAGGCGGGAAACAGCGCCGACAGCAGCAGGTGAATGGCCAGCCCGCCAAACATGGTTTGAATGCCAAACCAGCCGCAGCCCACCAGCGCCCTCACCAGGCAGGGCACGTTGGAGCCCAGGATACCAAACGAAGAGCGCAGCACCACCGGAAAGGGAATGCCGAATTTGGTGCCGGGAAAAGCGTTCAGCGTCAGCGGAATCAGCACGATCACGTTGGCCAGCAGAATGGCCAACAGCGCCTCGCCAACGCTCAGCCCAAAGTAGGCCGTGAGCACGCCGCCCAGGGTGTAGGTGGGTACGCAGATCGACATACCGACCCACAGCGCCGCAATGTTCCATTTGCTCCAGGTACGCTCTTTTGCTTCGGTGGGCGCAATATCCTCGTTGAAGCGGGCGCTTTCACGTACATCGTCTTCCACTGCCAGTTCGACCAACCCCTGCTGATCGATCATTCGAGATTTCGCTGCCGTCATCGTTGTCTCCTTAGCCTCGCCATTGCTTTTTTTATCTTCAAAGGTTCAACAGGTTACCCAGCAATAAGCGTGCCCAAAACCACACACTCACCGCTAACTCATTGAACACAAAGCTGACTAAAAAGACATATATAAAAAAGAAACTCTCTACATCATTATTGTTATAGCAACGGGTATTAAAACTTACTAAACAGGGTAGCGGCATATTCATAAAACGCACCATAAGAATGCAAAGAATCAATATGAAAATAAAAAGACAAAACACAAACTATTGATTTAAAATCATAAAAAAGAAACGCCATAATAGTGCAGCATCTCACCAAATTGATAAAAACGGCCAACTTAAAATTTAAAAAACAGAAAAAACAGTCACTTGAAAGACAACCAGGCTTTTTATAAAAACTTCTTGCAAAACGTCTTCAATCAGCGCTATGTTCAAAAAACTGTCTATCATGACAGCTTTGCTAACAATTATAAGTGTCGACCATGAGTCGATGTCATGACACGCCTAGCGATCTTTTCCGCCACTCATCGATACCGGCAGAAAAGCCACCCATAGCTGACCTCCCATCCATTCGGATGGTCGGCGCGTTATGACAAAAGAGGGGTAGTCCATGCAGAAAATGAAGATTGGCCTGATTCAGATGGCCCTGAATACCAGCACTGATCAAGAACCCGGCGCCATTCGTGACGCGATGAACGAAGCGCACCTGCCCATGATTCAGCAAGCCGCCGAGCAAGGCGTGCAGGTGCTGTGCTTCCAGGAAGTGTTCAATCAGCCCTATTTTTGCCCCAGCCAGGACAGCAAGTGGTACGCCGCCGCCGAGCGGGTGCCGGAAGGCCCCACCTGCCAGATGATGCAGAAGCTCGCGGCCGAGCACCGCATGGTAATCATCGTCCCTATCTATGAAGAGACCGAGACCGGCGTTTACTACAACACGGCGGCGGTATTCGACGCTGACGGTAGCTACCTGGGCAAATACCACAAGACACACATTCCCCAGGTGGCTGGCTTTTGGGAGAAGTTTTTCTTCAAGCCGGGGCAATCCAACTGGCCGGTTTTCGATACTGCCTACGGCAAGATCGGCGTGTACATCTGCTACGACCGCCACTTCCCGGAAGGCTGGCGGGCACTGGCGCTCAACGGCGCCGAAGTGATTTTCAACCCTTCTGCCACGGTGGCCGGTCTTTCCCAATACCTATGGGAGCTGGAGCAACCCGCCTCTGCCGCTGCCAACGGCTGCTTCATCGCCGCGATCAACCGGGTTGGCACCGAGGCGCCCTGGAATATCGGCGACTTCTACGGCTCCAGCTACATCGTCAACCCACGCGGCAAGATCGAGGCCCAGGCCAGCGCCACAGAAGACGAGCTGCTGGTGCATGAGATCGACCTGGATATGGTGCGCGAGGTGCGCAACAACTGGCAGTTCTTCCGCGACCGCCGCCCCGAGACCTACACCCGCCTCACCGACGGTGAATGATTCTGCTGGCTAAACACAACGACAGGAGCGAACCATGAGCTTATTGATCAAGGGCGGCACGGTGGTCACCCACGCTGACACTTACCGCGCCGATGTGCTGTGTGTCGACGGCAAAATCCACGCCGTTGGCACCGACCTGGAGGTGCCGGAAGGCTGCGAGATCGTCGATGCCAGCCACCAATTGGTGATGCCTGGCGGCATCGACCCCCATACCCACATGCAGATGCCCTTCATGGGCGCGGTGGCCAGCGAAGACTTCTACACCGGCACCGCCGCCGCCATGGCGGGCGGCACCACCACGATCATCGACTTCGTGATTCCCAGCCCCGGCCAGTCGCTGCTGGAAGCCTTCGAAACCTGGCAGGGCTGGGCGGAGAAAGCCGCCACTGACTTCGCCTTTCACGTGGCGATCACCTGGTGGGATGAGAGCGTCAAAGAGGAGATGGGCACCCTGGTACGCGAGCACGGGGTCAACAGCTTCAAGCACTTCATGGCCTACAAGGGCGCGATCATGGCCACCGATGACATTCTGGTGGAGAGCTTTTCCCGCTGCCTGGAGCTGGGAGCGGTGCCCACCGTACATGCTGAAAACGGCGAGCTGGTCTACCACATGCAGCAGAAACTGCTGGCCCAAGGCATCACCGGCCCGGAAGCCCACCCGCTTTCTCGCCCACCGCAGGTGGAAGGCGAAGCCGCCAGCCGTGCCATTCGTATTGCCTCCACCCTGGGCGCACCGGTCTACCTGGTGCATGTCTCCACCAAAGACGCGGTGGATGAAATCGCCTACGCCCGCCAGCAGGGCCACCCGGTGTTTGGCGAGTGCCTGGCGGGCCATCTGGTGATCGATGACAGCGTTTACCAGCACCCGGACTGGGCCACTGCCGCCGCCCATGTGATGAGCCCGCCATTCCGGCCCAAGGGCCACCAAGAAGCGCTCTGGCACGGCCTGCAATCTGGCAACCTGCAAACCACCGCCACCGACCACTGCTGTTTCTGCGAAGAGCAGAAGGCCGCTGGTAAAGATGACTTCACCAAGATCCCCAACGGCACCGCGGGTGTGGAAGACCGCCTAGCGGTTATCTGGGACGAAGGGGTGAATAGCGGCAAGCTTTCGCCCCAGGAGTTCGTAGCGGTCACCTCCACCAACACCGCCAAGATCTTCAACCTCTACCCGCGCAAAGGGGCGATCCAGGTGGGTGCCGATGCCGACCTCGTGGTCTGGGACCCCAACGGCACCCGCACGATTTCAGCCAAGACCCATCATCAGAACGTCGATTTCAATATCTTCGAGGGCAAGACGGTACGCGGCATTGCCCGCCATACCATCAGCCAGGGCAAGTGGACATGGCGCGACGGGGAGCTGTACGCCGAGCGCGGTGCGGGGCGCTATTTAGAACGTCCCGCCTACCCCGGTGTGTTTGAACTACTCGCCAAACGTGCCGAGCTAAACGCACCCATGGCGGTAACGCGCTAACCCGCCCTTTCTCAGAACAGAGCCATGGAGAAACGACCGTGACCCATTCACTTGATCATCTGCCCAACGCAAAAGAGGTCGGCACCTACGACCCAGCAACGCTGGCAAGCAACTTCAGCGATCTTCATCCGCCGCTGACGCCGCGCCAGGCCATCATCGAAAGCCAGCGCTGTCTCTACTGCTACGACGCCCCCTGCGTCGAGGCCTGCCCGTCGGACATCGACATTCCCAGCTTCATCCGTCAGATCAGTGACAACAACATCAATGGCGCAGCAGAAACCATTCTGGAAGCCAATATCCTCGGTGGCAGCTGCGCCCGGGTGTGCCCTACGGAAATCCTCTGCGAGCGCAGCTGCGTGCGTAACCACGACGCCGAGTGCCAGCCGGTGCTGATCGGTTTGCTCCAGCGCCACGCCACCGACCATATGCAGTTCGATAGCCACCCCTTCAAGCGGGCCGCCAGCACTGGCCGCCATGTTGCCGTGGTGGGCGCGGGGCCAGCGGGGCTCTCCTGCGCCCATCGCTTGGCCATGCTGGGCCATCAGGTAACGATCTTCGAGGCCGAGCAAAAGCCTGGCGGGCTCAACGAGTACGGCATTGCCCGCTACAAGATGACCGACGATTTTGCCCGCAAGGAAGTCGAGTTTCTGCTGGGGATTGGCGGCATTGACCTCCAGTACGGCCAACGCCTGGGCGACAACCTCACTCTCGACACCCTGCGCCAACAGTACGACAGCGTATTCCTGGGATTAGGGCTGGGCGCCAGCCGTACGCTAGGGCTGACCGGCGAAGATGCACCGGGCCTGATGCCCGCCGTGGACTACATCAAACCCCTGCGCCAAACCGATGACCTGGGCAGCCTGGCCGTAGCCAAGCGCTGTATCGTGATTGGCGCAGGCAATACCGCCATCGATATGGCCACGCAAATGGCGCGTTTGGGGGCTAAAGAGGTCACCCTAGTGTATCGCCGTGGCACTGAGGCGATGTCTGCCACCGACCACGAACAGGAGATCGCCAAGGCCAACGGCGTGCGCATGGTGACCTGGGCCCAGCCGGACGAAATTCTGCTGGACGCCCAAGGGCGCGTGGCAGGCATGCGTTTTGCCAACACCACCGAGCAGCAGGGCCGCCTCTCCACCACGGGTGAGACCTTCGAGATCGCGGCGGATGCCATTTTCACCGCCATCGGCCAGGGCTTTGCGGGCGACAGCCTACGCGATGCCACCGCCGCCGAACTGGCCCGGGATGGCGAGCGCATCCACGTGGATGAAATGTTCCAAACCTCACTGCCCAACGTGTATGCCGGTGGCGACTGCGTAAAACCCGGCCAGGACCTCACCGTACAAGCCGTGCAGCACGGCAAGCTGGCCGCCCACGCCATTCATCAAGCGCTCGCCGCCCAGCAGGAGGCCGCATGAATACCACACCTTTCAACACCCTCTCTTTTCCAGGCAAGAAAAACAGCGGCGACAGCGTGGTGAACGGCGTCGACCTATCGGTGAACTTTGCTGGCATCAAAGCTCCCAATCCCTTCTGGCTGGCATCGGCCCCGCCCACCGACAAAGCCTACAACGTGGTGCGCGCCTATGAGGCGGGCTGGGGCGGCGTGGTATGGAAAACCCTCGGTGAAGAGCCGCCTGCCGTGAATGTCTCCTCCCGCTACTCGGCCCATTACGGCAAAAACCGCGAGGTGATCGGCTTCAACAATATCGAACTGATTACCGACCGTTCGCTGGAGATCAACCTTCAAGAGATCACCCAGGTGAAGAAGGATTGGCCGGACCGTGCGCTGATCGTCTCCATCATGGTGCCCTGCAACGAGGAAGCCTGGGCGTATATCCTGCCGCGGGTGGAAGCGACCGGCGCGGACGGCATCGAGCTCAACCTGGGCTGCCCCCATGGCATGCCGGAACGCGGCATGGGCGCGGCGGTGGGCCAAAACCCGGATTTGATCGAAAAAGTCACCTACTGGTGTAAAAAGCACTACTCCAAGCCGGTCATCGTCAAGCTCACCCCCAACATCACTGATATTCGCGTGGGCGCCCAGGCGGCGCTGCGGGGCGGGGCCGATGCGGTCTCGTTGATCAACACCATCAACTCCATTACCAGCATCGACCTGGACAACATGGTCGCCAAACCCACCGTGGGCCACCAGAGCACCCACGGCGGCTACTGCGGCAGCGCGGTGAAACCCATCGCCCTGAACATGGTGGCGGAAATTGCCCGTGACCCGGCCACGCCCACGCTGCCCATTTCCGGTATTGGCGGGATTTCCACCTGGCGGGATGCCGCGGAATTCATCGCACTCGGCGCGGGCAGCGTGCAGGTATGTACCGCGGCAATGCTCAACGGTTTTAGAATCGTGGAGGAAATGAAAGACGGCCTCTCCCGCTGGATGGCGGAAAAAGGCTACGACTCCACCGAGGCGTTTTCCCGCAAGGCGGTGCCGCAAACCACCGACTGGAAGCACCTGGACATCAACTTCAAGACCATCGCCCATATCGACCAGGACCTGTGCATCGAGTGTGGCCGCTGCTATATCGCCTGCGAGGACACCTCCCACCAGTCGATTGCCAAGCTCACCGAGCAGGACGGCGCGCGCCGCTACGAGGTCATCGAAGACGAGTGCGTGGGCTGCAACCTGTGCCAAATCACCTGCCCGGTGGAGAGCTGCATCACCATGGTGCCTCAGGAAACCGGCAAACCCTTCCTCGCCTGGGACGACGACCCGCGCAACCCCTTCCGCGTCGCCTCTTAGGCGCTACTCAGCCACACCTACGCCGACTCAGGTCGACACGGCCGCCTCTTGATAAAGAGGCGGTCGCATTTTCTGCAACCTACCGTTCCCCCAGTGGCACACGACAACGCCTCGACTTACTGCGATGATGAGAAAATATTGCATATAGCTATATTTCTCAAAGAAAAGGATGCCACATGACAGTAAAAGCCATCGCTGCCACATTGCTGCTGGCCAGCGTCAGCGCCGCCGCGAGCGCGGACCAGCGCATTGCCACGTTTGATCTAGGCAGCTTGGATACGCTGGACGCCCTAGGGGTGAGAGAGCAGGTCGTCGGCGTGCCGAAAGCGAGTTTGCACAGCTATCTCGACCAGTACGCTGCCGACGCTTATAGCGACATTGGCGGCCTGCGCTCGCCGGAGATGGAGGCACTGCAACACGCCGATCCAACCCTGATTCTTTACACCGGCCGTCAAGCCGAGTGGGAAGCGGAATTGGGCGAGATTGCTCCGCTGCTCAATACCAGCCTGACGGGCGATGATTACCTGACCGCCTTCGATGCCAACGTGCGCGAACTCGCCGGACAGGTAGGCGAAGAAAATAACGCGGAAGAGGCACTCGCCACGCTGCATACCGAGATCGAGCAGCAAAAAGAGGCGTTGAGCGACGCGCCGACAACGCTGGTCGTCACCCATAATGGCGGCAACCTGATGCTCAATCAGCACCCGGTGGTCCATGACGTATTGGGCATTGCAACACTGGAGATGCCCGAGAGTGTCACCCCCGAAGTACGTGGCGAACGCACTTTTACACCGCTTTCCGCTGAAGCGATTGCCGAGATCGCTCCTGAGGTAGTGCTCGTGATCGACCGCAGCGCAGCCATTGGCAATGAACCTGCTAACGCGGACCAGCTGCGCACTTTACTGGCGGAAGCTGGCGCCGAGCCTAGACTCGTGATGCTCACACCGGCCCTTTGGTACCTATCCGGCGGTGGCTTACAAAGCTTGGCGCTGCAAATTGACGAAGTCACCAGTGCGCTAGCAACACAGCTTTAAATCATCATCTTTACGAGCCGGTTCCCGTTGCGCTGGTCAATGTACTGCGTCGGATAGTCAGCCATCTGAAGGGCTCGCTTGCTAAGACGGATCACGGTCGCCTTCGGGCGGCCGTGGTGGCACATAAGCGGCGGTGCCGCCTAGCTGCCCTGCATGAGCTCTTATGCTTTCCAGCATGGCGGTTGCTGCGGCAGACGGGGAGCCTCTGACCGGTGTAATGATCCCCAAAGAGCGGGGTACGTACGGTTCGATCAAAGGACGCCAGCCGATGCCCTCTGCAGATATCTGTCGGAAGCTGAATGAAGGAAGCGCTGCCACTCCTAATCCCGCCGCCACCATCCGTCCAGCGGTGCCAATCTGACTGACTTCACACATCAAGTCCATCTCAAGGCGTGTCTGTTCTAATACGCTCTCAATGGCAGCACGCGTGCTCGATAGGCGGCTCACGCCGATAATGGGATAACGCAGCAGCGCCTCCCAAGGCACGGTGTCCATCGCTAACAAGGGATGCCCCACGGGGCAAACCGCGACGAAATAGTCTTCAACGAGCGGCTCGAAATGCGTTGCCTCTACACGAAGCGGCTGTACCGACAGTCCAATGTCTGCCCGGTGGTCACTTACCAGGTCATCTACCTGGGAGGCCAGCACATCGTGAACACTGATCGCGATATTGGGAAATCGATGCCGATAATCGGCTAGCACGGTCGGTAAGAATCCTGCCGCTAGCGTTGGCAGCGCAGCCAGCGTTACTTTGCCTCGCTGTTTATTGAATAGCTCTCCAAGATCACCCAGCGCGTCATCCCAATCGCTAATCAATCGCCTAGCCGTTGGCAAAAAGAACTTGCCTTCTGGGGTGAGCTGCACGCCGCGAGGGGAACGGTTGAACAGCACGCCTCCCACACACTCTTCTAGTTTGCGAATGGCAATACTCAAGGCTGGCTGCGACATGTGCAGCCGCTCCGATGCTTCGACGAAGCTGCCGAACTCGGCAATCGCCACGAAGGCTTTTAGCTGACGAATGGAAGGCTGCATAAATAAAGTAAAAGTCTCATTCATATAATTATATTAGACAAATACTAGCAGGCTCTCTCATTCTTAATAAGTCAAATGACACGCATCTTCTGGAACCAACAACCCACAATACCCAGAGAGAGCAACTGCTATGTACTCACTCAAAACGCCACTCTTAACCGCCATTCTCAGTGCTGGCTTGATCGCAGGCACGGCCGTTCACGCCGAAGAGCAGCTCTTGATTGGCTCGACCTCCACATCGTCTAGCCAATACGGCTATTTCGTCGCCGTTGGACAAATTATCAATCAGCATGTCGATGGTGTGCGCACCTCTGTCGTAGAAACCGGTGCCACCGTGGACAACTTGCGGCGCATTTTAAGAAACCAAATCGATATGGGGCTCGTTACCACCAACGTGGGCTATCACGCCTATGCAGGCGAGGGTGAGTTTGAAGGTCGCCCCGTGGATAACCGTCTTCTTTGGGTTTACTCCCAAGCACCACAAAATGTCGTGATGCGCGAAGATTCCGGCGTTACCAGCATGGCAGAACTAGACGGCGTGCGCCTGAATCCGGGGATTACCGGCTCTGCCACCGAGGCCACGACCATTGCCGTGATGGAGACGCTGGGGCTTACCCCAGAGTATGTGCGCGGTTCTACGACGGATGTGGTCGCCGGTGTCAAAGACAACCGTATGGCGGGATACGTCAAATCTGGCGTGGGCGAAAAGCTGGACGGGTCCTCCATGGACATTGCGACGTTCACGCCGATCCAAGTGCTGTCCCTCAGCGATGAACAGGCTGAAACGCTGAATGCACAGATGCCTGATATTTCCGTGGTCAATATTCCTGAGGGAGCGGCCGAGGGCATGCCCGCTTACACGACGTGGAGCTTTGGCTTAGCGATGCATGCAAGTCCCGAGCTTGACGAAGAAACGGCCTACCAAATCGTTAAAGCCGTGATGGAAAATCCCGACCCGCAAGTCAGTGCACTCGCTAATCTCGCCGAGGTCGACATCGCCGAACTCACTCTCAGCAGCGGAACGGTGCCCTTTCACCCGGGTGCCGCGCGCTATTTCGAAGAGCAGGGATACGACATTCCTGACCGTCTGATGCCGTCAGAATAAGGAAAGGAGCTCGGTTCCATGCGCAATAAGCTGCTCATGCTGGTCGCCCTGTTGTTGGGCGGCTTCATCTTCTATACCTCAGCAACCGGGCCTTTTGAAAGCTTGGTTCATCGCAGTCTCTTTCTTGCGCTGGTCATCGGGCTGGGGCTACTCACCTATCCACTGGGCGCTGGAAAATCCTGGCGCCCCTTAGGGATAGCGATCGATGGGTTATTAGCCCTGGGCGCCATCACCGCCTGCCTGTTCATTACCTTCAACGCTAACCGCATTCTGACCACGCTTCCCTGGGCAACCCCCCAAGATATGGCACTCACGGCCATTTTGGTGGTGTCCATTTTGGAAGTTGCTCGACGGGCGATTGGGTGGGTCTTTCCGCTGTTAGTCACTATCGGCATCGCTTATGCCCTACTGGGTGACCGACTCTCAGGACCGCTTAGCCACCGGGGTTTTGATGCTAGCTTCGTGACGGAAACGCTGTTTCTCGGGGATTTAGGCGTATGGGGGATGTTGCTAGGCGTCGCAGCCACGACCATTGCCGCGTTTGTGCTTTTTGGTAGCCTTTTGCTTCATACGGGGGGAGGTCAAACGTTCATTGACCTTTCAATGCGCATCGGTGGGCGTAGCCAAGGGGGCGCCGCCAAAATTGCGACCGTGGCCTCCAGCCTATTCGCGATGGTCAGCGGCAGTGCAGTAGCGAACGTGGCTACCACCGGCAACTTCACCATTCCGATGATGAAGCGGCTCAAATATCCTCCGGCCTTTGCTGGCGGCGTAGAGGCCGTGGCATCCACAGGGGGCCAAATCGCACCGCCTATTCTCGGGGCAGCGGCATTCATCATGGCAGAGATACTGGGGGTCAGCTACGTCACCATTGCCCTCGCTGCCGTATTACCTGCGCTGCTTTTCTATGTCGCAGTATTCTTTACGCTCCACTTGGTAGCGGTACGCAAAGCCCTCCCCTTGGTACCGGAGAGCGAGCTTCCCGCTTGGCCCGATGTACTTCAATTGAGACGATTAACCCCCATTGTTGCCGCGCTGGGTGGCTTATTTGGGGGTGTTCTAAACGGCTACTCCATCCAATTCGCCGCTTTTTTAGGCATTACACTGCTGCTGGTCAGCTATCTTTTCTTTGCGTTGCTAGACCGAACACCGCCCCGTCAAATAGCCCGTTCGCTTGTGACCGGCTTGGAAGATGCGGGTAAGGGCATGGTGATCATCGGGGTGTTACTCGCTGGCGCACAGATTTTGGTCGCCATGCTCAACCTAACGGGCATTGGTGTCACGCTGTCGACGCTCGTGGTCAGCGTTGCGGGTGAACAGGTTTTCCTAGTGGCCCTGATCGTCGCCGTCATCTGTCTCATTATGGGCATGGGCATTCCGACTACGGCGGCCTACGTGTTGGTGGCTGCCGTGTTGGCGCCAGCGCTAACGCGCATCGGTATCGAACCGTTAGTCGCCCATCTGTTCGTTTTCTATTTCGCGACGATATCGGTCATCACGCCACCGGTCTGTATTGCGGTGTTCGTTGCCGCTGGCATTGCTAAGGCGGGCTGGCTGCAGGTCGCTGGCCAAGCCATCCGCTTGGGGGCGACCACTTACATTATCCCCTTCTTGATTTTGGCGTACCCGGCGCTTATCGGTTTAGGCGATGCCTGGGACATTACCCTAGCCGCTGCGCGTGCCATGGCCTTTGTCTTGGCTTTTGCCGGCATATTAGGGGGCGCTCGTTTCTTCGGTCACCGCTGGCTGGATAGTGCGCTGCTGGCCATCACAGGACTATTAGCGCTGGTACCCAATAGTGCGCTTGGGTTACTCGGCATCGCGGGCCTGACAGGGCTCTATCTATGGGCTTGGCAATCCTCTCGACGTATTGCACTTCAAGGAGCGGAGCTATGAGTCATCGAGAAGTGAACATGACGACGATCGCCGTGATTGGCTGTGGCACGATCGGCGTCAGTTGGGCCGCCTACTTTCTTTCCCGCGGTTTACTCGTCACGGCTTTCGACCCGGATACCAACGCCCGTGCCTACTTTGCTCAGCGCGTCGCTGAGGATATGCGTACGCTTGGCGTCGATCCTATCACGCCAGTGGTATCGCCCACCCTGGAAGAGGCGCTACAGGGGGCAGAACTGGTCGTCGAAAATGCGCCCGAGTCCATCGCGCTCAAGCAGCAGGTATTAGCCGATATTCAACTGATAGCGCCCTCGCAAGCGTTGGTGGTCAGCAGCACCTCCTCTCTAAAGCACTCTGATATCACTGAGGGGACGCCTGCACCTGAGCGCATCATTATCGCGCACCCCTTCAACCCCCCCCACTTAGTGCCACTGGTCGAACTCTACGGGCCAGATAGTGAACGGGTGCAGCGCTTGGCCGATTTTTATCACAGCATCGGCAAGCAGCCGGTGGTGCTGCGTAAAGAGATGGTCGGCCATATTGCGAACCGCCTCTCTTCAGCCTTGTGGCGAGAAGCGCTTTATCTGTTACAGGAGGGCGTGGCCAGCGTCGAAGACATCGATCTAGCGGTGACGGCAGGCCCAGGGTTGCGCTGGGCCATTCAAGGCCCATTCCTGACCTATCACCTAGGCGGTGGCCAAGGGGGCATTCGCCACTATCTGGAACATCTCGGCCCTAGCCAGGAGTATCGCTGGGCAAGCTTAGGGCAACCGACCATGAGCGACGAACTCTACGAGCAAGTCATCCAAGGAGTAGAGTTAGCCACGCATGGTCACTCACTGCCGGACCTCTTCTCTGAACGAGACCGTCAGTTAACGGCCATCCAGCATGCGCTAGCAAACGGCAAACAGGAGAAGTCCCTATGATCGCCTCACCTTGTTTGCTAATGGTTGCCCCCAACGGCGCACGGCGCGTCTATCAAGACCACCCTGCCATTCCATTGACCCCAGAAGAGCTCGCACGCGATGCGAAAGAGTGTCTAGCGGCGGGAGCCTCTGCCATGCATCTGCATGTGCGAGAGGCCGATGGCCGTCATTTACTCGATGCTGCGGCCTACCAAGAGGCGCTTAGCGCCATCCAAGATGCCGTTGGAGATCAATTACTCCTTCAGGTCACCAGCGAAGCCGGTGGACGTTATTCACCTTCAGAACAGCGACGTGTGATTGAGGCGTTACAGCCAGAGTACGTGTCTATCGCGGTGCGTGAATGGTTCGGCGATGCGTATGAAGTTCACGCCAGTGGCGAGCTGTGCCGTCACTTGGTAAGTCGTGGCACCCATATTCAATACATCGTTTACTCACCTGAAGATGTTTATCATTTCAATAAATTAAGAGATAAAGGTGTAGTACCCCACGGCCCGGCGTTTTTGCTCTGCGTGCTTGGACGCTATGCAGACCCGCCCATTGCCGACCCTGGCCGTTTACCAGGTTTTTTACAAGCATTGGCGGCTGGCGACCATTGGGCGGTGTGTGCCTTTGGCCCCACCGAAGGTGATTGCTTAGCACTAGCAGCCCAGCAAGGCGGCCATGCTCGAGTCGGCTTTGAAAACAATCTATGGCGGGCGGATGGCCAACTCGCCACCCACAATGCCGAGCTGGTCGCTGAGACCAAGGCGCGTATCGAAGCAACGGGACGCCGAGTGATGACGGCACCCGAAGCACGCCACTTCCTTGCCTTGACTACCAATGCACGCACGGGAGTCACCTTATGACGGTCGTAGTCGGTTGTGGTGCGGGCTTTTCCGGTGATCGTACCGATGCAGCCAGGCCGCTCGTCGATGCACTCATGTCGTACGATGCGCCTCGTGCGCTCATGTTCGAAACATTGGGTGAGCGAACGCTGGCGGCGGCTCAATTACGCCGCATCAAAGATCCTGACAGCGGTGATGAGCCGTTGCTGGAAGAGTTTTTATCGCCCGTGTTGAGCGATTGCCTCGCCCATCACATTACGGTGTTGGGCAACTTTGGGGCGGCCAACCCTGAGGCCGCCTGCCGTCGTATTCAGCAGCTAGCCAAGCGCTTGGGTCACACTGAAGCGTGCTTGGCCACGATTCACGGCGATGACGTGAGAGACCAGTTGCATGCCCTTGACTGGCAGGCCTGGGAGGGCGAAAAACGGTCTCTGTCAGCACTCGAGCACGTGGTCGCCGCCAATGTCTATCTCGGCGCAGATGGGCTGATAGAGGCGATGGCACGAGGGGCACACGTCGTGATTACCGGGCGCGTGGCCGACCCCTCGCTGGCACTCGCCCCACTGTGCTACTACCACGACTGGGCAAGCGATGACTGGCACAGGCTTGCCGCTGGGGCATTGGCAGGTCACTTGATTGAGTGTGGCACGCAAGTCACCGGGGGCTACTTTGCGGACCCTGGTTTCAAAGACGTCCCTGGTATGGCCTCGCTGGGTTACCCCCTGGTGGAGGTGGAGCGAAACGGGCGACTGATCGTGACCAAACCACCCGGTACGGGTGGCTTGGTCACCGAACAAACGGTGAAAGAACAGCTGTTGTATGAAATACATGATCCCAGTGCTTACATCACTCCTGATGTCGTCATCGATCTGGCGCATGTCAGCGTCAGACAACTGGCCAAAGACCGTGTCGAAATCACGGGTGTCCGCGGCAAACCAGCACCTGCTCGTTTAAAAACCACCGTTAGTTTTCTGGGTGGCTACCAAGGTGAAGCCGAAATCTCGTATGCAGGCCCTAATGCGTTTGCCAGAGCCCGTCTCGCCAGAGACACGCTTCGACAACGGCTGGCATTACGCTGCCCCGCCAATTTGCGAGCGCGCTTCGACTTGATTGGTGTCTCCAGCGTTTTCGATGGTGACTCGCAATACAATCCCCATCACATCGGCCAAGCCGCTAGCGATATTCGCCTCCGTCTCGCCGTCGAGCATGCCGACCAACGCGTGGTGGAGCTGGCGACACAGGAGTTATTAGCCCTTTATTGCTGCGGACCTGCTGGCGGTGGCGGCGTCAGGAGACACCATACTCAACGCCTAAAAACCGCTTCGTATTTGGTACCCAGACAACAAGTTACCCCCATCGTGACACTGCATAGAGGAGAGGGTAATGCGTGAGTTATTGCATCGCTACGCCCATGCCCGGGCAGGCGACAAAGGCGATCGGCTCAGCTTAGGCGTGTTTGTATACGAGGAAGCGCACTATTCCTGGCTGGTCGAACAGCTCTCGGAAGCGAACGTTGCAGCGCTATTTGCGCATCGAGATGTGCATCACGTCACTCGGTATTTATTACCTCATCTCAAAGGTATCAACTTAGTGTTGGACGATGCGCTGCAAGGGGGCGTCAATGGCGCGTTGAACCTGGATGGACATGGAAAAACGTTGTCCGCCCTACTTTTATCCATGGAGGTCACTCCTCCCGAAGCGGCTCTCTGACATACCGCGCTAGCGTATCGCTCATCGGCACGTTGAGGGTAATGCCTTTACCGGGCAAAGGCTGCTGGAACCAGCGTTCGTAGAGTGCCTGCATGTCCCCTTGCTGGTAAATGGTGCGCAGCGCTCGATTGACCTGCGCCACGAACGCCTGATCGTCTTTACGCATCAGCAAGCCCAGTGGCTCTTCGGCGGTAATGGCCTCTTCTGAGAGGGCATAAGCCGTTGGATCCTCTGACTCTGCGATCATCGTGCTGAGCAGAATGTCGTCCATGGCGAACGCGGCGACGCGGCCATCGGTGACGAGATCGAAGGCAGCTTGCAGCGTCTCGACCGGTACAACGGAAAGATTCAGCCGCCGTTCACGGTTGGCTTGGTTGATTTGCCCGACGTTGACGGTGCCCCGGGCCACGCTCACACTGCGTCCGGCCAAATCCTGAAGCGTGTCGTAATGGTTCTCTTTGAGTGAGACGAAGCGCACGGAGACAAAAAAGTGACTCAGCGAAAAATCAGCGCTGCGTCGGCGCTCTTCATTATTGGTGCTTGCGTTGCATTCGATATCGATCTCGCCGCTATTGAGCATCTGCACACGATTCCCGGGCGTTCTAAACACGTACTCGATGGCGAGGGAGGGCAGGTCGAGCTGCTCTTGGAGTTGCGACGCCACCTGCTGGCATAAGTCGATGGAGTATCCGAGCACGTTGCCGTTGTCATCCGTGTAAGAAAAGGGCGCGGTATCGCCATAGCCCACGCGTAAGGTGCCTGTCTCGCTCAGCCGCTGCAGCGTATCGATATCGGAAGCCGCCGCCGAGGAGACAGCCCACACCGACATGAGAAGTCCTACCCACCACTGCACTAGGATTTTCACGTTTCACCTCCTGGAGGGGTCATGTGCATCGGGCCATTCGAACGTGGCCGCCAGCTCTGCACTCATCGGTAAACCCATCACTAGGTTATCGGGCGGTATGGGCTGCAAAAACCATTGATCGTACAGCGCATGAATGGCCCCGCTTTGGTAGTACTCATGCAGCGCCTGGTTGACCGCCTCCGCAAAGACCGCATCCGCTAGCGGCATCATCAAGCCATAGGGCTGGGGGTCGCTGATCGCTTCGTCAGAAATACGAAAACGCTCGGGGGCATCCGCACGGGCGACGAGACTGGCAAGCAAACTGTCGTCCATCACGAACGCGGCGGCCTGTCCCTTATCGACCATGGCGAACGCCTCTTCATGGCGACGGCTAAGCATCACGGCAATGTTCAGCCCATGACGGCGGTTAAGTGCGTTGATCTGCTCGATATTGATCGTCCCCGTCGTCGATACCACGCTGCGTCCCGCGAGATCTGCTACGGTGCGCATCGCGTTTTCTGCCAAGGCGACATAGCGCGTCGCGGTGTAAAAATGCGGGTATGAGAAAGCCGCCTGTTCGAGCCGCTCCGACGTGCGCGTGGTGACGCCACACTCGAGGTCGATGTCCCCATGGCGCAGTAGAATGAAACGATTGACCGGCGTGACCGGCACGAACCGGACCTCGAGCGGCACGCCGCCCAACCGCTGTTGAAGACCCGCGACCACCGCCCTACAGAGATCGATGGAGTAGCCGACGGGCTGCCCATCGACCACGTAAGAGAAAGGAATTTCCTGAAGGCGGTGACCCAGCGTGATGGCCTGCTGCTGCGCGATCCGCGTCAAGGTAGGCGAGGTTTCAAGGGCAATAGGTGACGCGCTTACATGCAGGCTCATCAGTGTCAGAGCCAACACGCCGACACTGTTAGCCCTCATGCGGTGCGCCCCCCATGGTCATGGCAGGGTTGAAGACCGCATAGCGGCCACGCCCCATCGCTTTCGCGGTATACAGTGCCACGTCTGCGCTGCGTAATAGCGTATGGCTACTGGTTCCGTCCCGGGGCGCCAGCGCAATACCGACGCTTACCCCAATGTGTACCTCGTGACCATCGATGGCAAACGGCTCTTTCAGGACCTCGACCAGTTGATTAGCCAACTGCTGGGCTTTTGCCAATCCGTCATGGCGAGCTTGCTGAATGATCGAAAACTCGTCGCCTCCCAAGCGCGCAACGAGGTCGCTCTCTTCCAGCAGCGCTTGCACGCGTTGGCTCGCCTCTATCAGCAAGGTATCGCCTGCCGCATGGCCAAGCGTATCGTTCACCGCCTTGAAGCGGTCGAGATCAAAAATCATGACATTGAAGGGTGCGCCGTGTGGGGCTTGTGTCACGGCCTCCTGTAGCGCATCGTTGAAGTGTACGCGATTGGGCAGCTTGGTCAGCGCGTCGTGATGCGCTAGGTGCTGGTAACGCAGTGCCTGCTCTTTCACTTCTAATAGGTGCTCTCGCTCTTCCACCTTTTTACGCAACGTCTCGATGGCCTGGGCCATGCAGCCAATTTCATCGCTGCGCCAAGTATAGGGCGTGGCCCGATCCGCTCGATTGTGCGCAATATGCGTCAAGGCCCGGATCAAGCGAGGGACCGGTTTGAACAGTCGATGCATCAACATACTCAGCAGCAGCGCCGTTGCCAGCAGCACCACGCCCAACGACGCCACAATCTTCAAGATCAGTTCACGATGTAAGTGATACAGTTCACTCTTCAAGCCAATGCTCGACACCACGACCCCATGCAGATCGCCCTGAGGGCTGATGATAGGCAGCGAACTCACGAAGTGCGCCTCGCCCCCAATGCGCGCAAACCCCACATAGAAGTCGTTCGCAAATGGAGCATTGCCAAGCTCAGCGGCATTCGGAAACACTAATTCACCGGCGGTATCGCTATACGCATTGGCGACCGGCGTAAAGCGGCGGCTATTCGTCAGTGAAAAGAGCCAAACGTTGTGGCGCGTTTGCGCACTGGCCAGCGCCAAGACATCGATGGGGCTGAAGCCAGTGCTCAACACCGACTCTTCATCGCCAATCGGGCGTGTCGATACCAGCTGCGTCACTTGCCCGCCAGGATCGGTACGCACCGCAACAGAAGTATAAATACGCCGAATGGTAGCACTGACTATCTGTGCATTCATTTGCGCTTCGCGCCCCCACTGATCCCGGGCGCTGCGCTCAACCATGGTGAAGCCCAGCATCGCGCCCATCAGATAGGCAAAGATGACGCCCATCAGCATGAAGATGGCCACTTTACCTACCACCGTTCGGTGCCAAGGAAGTGAAGCCTTCGAATCAGGGGCGTTATCGGCGCTGGCCTCTTGCATGCAGCAGGTGTCCTTCAATCGGCGTTTTAGCCATCCGTATCGATGCGTTTAGCGACCAACATCTTGAAATGACATGTCTCACCTTTCAGCAACAGCTGCAGGCCCATGGTTGTTTGATAAATTATCACCAAATGCCTTCTAAATAAGCACACTATTTAAACGTTTTATCCATGAGTCATGTCGCTTTTCTGGCATGCCCTTTGCGAGCTTCAGCCAATCGCTAGGCGCAGGTATTTCATCCCCGCTTGGCTAGCGAGCGGGGGACACGCTAAGTTAGTGATAAATATCTTCAAGGAGCCCATCATGAGCATCGAAACCGTTCGCCAATTTTTTGCCGAGCACGCGCCCGAGGTGGCCATCGAAGAGCTAGACACCAGCACCGCCACCGTACAGCTCGCCGCCGAGGCGCACGGTGTGGTCTCTGGGCAAATTGCCAAAACGTTGGCGTTCAAAGTGGGAGAAAAGCCGCTACTGATCGTCGCCAGTGGCGATGCGCGGATCGATAATCGCAAGATCCGCGATACCTTCGGTGGCAAAGCCAAACTGCTGGATGCCGACACGGTGATGGAACTGACCAGCCACCCGGTAGGAGGGGTATGTCCGTTTGGACTGGCCACCCAACTTCCCGTCTATTGCGACGAATCCCTGCACGCGTTCGATGAAGTGCTACCCGCGGCGGGCTCACCGAACAGTGCCGTGCGCTTGAGCCCACAACGCTTAGCCGACTTAGTCAGCGCTCAATGGGTCGATGTGTGTACGCTACCAGAGAGCATCCGCTAAGTGACGATGAAGCGCGTTTAGGTCACATCGAGCAAATAGCCATAAAACGCCGTATTGCGCTGCCAGCCCAGCGACTCGTACAGTCGCTGGGCGCGCTCATTGTCGACCTGCGTCATCAATATCAAACGCGCAACACCATGTTCACGAGCCAATCGAGTGGCCGCTTCCATCAGCGCTCGCCCCGTGCCGTTCTCTCGGCACGCTGGTCGTACGAAAAGATCGTTCAGCGTCCAGCGCGCATTTAGCCCCACGGTGGACACGCCCGGATAAAGCTGAACGAACCCGGTGAGCGTGCCATCCTCACCTTCGCTCACCATGATGCGCGAATCTGCTTGCCCAAACCGTTGGCGCAAAAAGTCACGCGCGGCTTGCCTATCACTTGGCTGCTGATAAAACTGCCGATAGCCGTCTAGTAACTCGGTCAAGGCGTCGAGATCATGAATCGTGGCAGAGCGAACGTGGGACATGCGCTATAACTCCTATATGGGTGAGCCACCGAGTGTCTGGCACACCGCCAAACGCTGAGACCAGACGATTTGCCGCGGATTTTCTGACGACGTTCTGATTGTAGTGTATCGTCTTTTCACCGTTTATCGATCCATCTAACAGCAAGGGGACCACGTGTTCCCACTGGGGTTACCGTGGTCCAAACACTCTTTACTCAAACCGAATCCCGAGCACCGATTTACAAAGCTTGGAGCGTGCATGTTTTTACCGCCAGCGGAGTACTGCTAGGCACGATGGCGCTGCTAGCGCTAATCGACAATAACCCGGTGGCCTGCCTGCTCTGGCTGGGGGCGGCGATGATGATCGATGGGGTGGATGGCACGCTGGCACGCAAATATGAAGTAAAATCCGTGCTGCCGCATTTCGATGGATCAACGCTGGATATGGTGATCGATTACCTCACCTGGGCCTTCATTCCCGCGCTATTCATTTATTACTTCATCGAACTACCGCCCTATTTAGGGCTGACCTCCGTCTTCATCATACTGCTGTCGTCGATGTTCTGTTTTTGTAACGTCGATATGAAAAGCCAGGATAACTATTTCGTTGGCTTCCCCGCCGCTTGGAACATTGCCGCGGCCTATTTTTACATTCTCGATTTACCGCCGCTCATCACGTTTACCGCCATACTGGTCTTAGCGATGCTGACGGTGACCAAAATGAAGTTTCTGCACCCCTTTCGTGTGCGTTTGTTCATGCCGTTCAATATCGCCGTCACGCTGCTGTGGTGCGTGTGTGCCACCTCGTTAATTCTTTCACACCCTGATCACACCGCCTGGGCACGGTGGGGCTTAGGTTTGACTTCTCTGTACTTCGCGGGCATGTGCTTTTGGCGCACGGCTCAAGAGTGGTTCGGCGGTCAGGTACCACGCTAATGGCTCATGACTTCATCGCCCCCGACGGTAACCCTCGCTGCCAGTGGTGTGGCGGAGCGGCGGAGTTCCTGCCCTACCATGATCAGGAGTGGGGCTTTCCCGTGAGTGATGACCAGCGGCTATTTGAAAAGCTCTGCCTGGAGAGCTTTCAATCGGGCTTGAGCTGGCGCACGATTTTGAATAAACGTGAGAACTTCCGCGCCGCCTTTCACCACTTCGACTTTCACCACGTCGCCCGCTTTACGGAAGAGGACGTGGAGCGCTTACTGCAGGAGGCAGGCATCATTCGTCATCGCGGTAAAATCGAAGCCACCCTCAATAACGCACGTCGGGCCCAGGAGATGGTGGTTCAGGAAGGCTCGCTAGCGGCGTTTTTCTGGCGCTATGAACCGGACAGCGCATCCCGTCCAGACCCACAAACGCAAACCACATCGCCAGAATCGATTGCGCTAGCAAAAGAGCTTAAAAAGCGCGGCTGGACATTTTTCGGCCCCACCACCGCGTTTGCATTCATGCAGGCCATGGGGCTGATTAATGATCACTCGTTAAACTGCGTCACACGTGAACGGGTTGAGCAGGCACGCGCAGCGTTTCAGCGGCCTTCGTAAGTCAGCGCGAAATCGTTGCTTACTTCATCGCTAGTAAAGGCTCACCTACCTCGTTGAGCATCTCACTCGCTAGCTCGCCCACCGTACGCACCGCCTCTTCAATCGCAGGCGTTAGGGTAAACGCGTAGTTCAACCGCAAGCACTGGCGAAACTTCCCAGAGGCCGAGAACAGCGACCCCGGTGCCACATGGATGGCGTGCTGCGCTAAACGCTCGTTCAGGCGCACGCAGTCGACATCCGCCGGTAGCTCTACCCAGAGTAAAAAGCCCCCTTGCGGATAGCTAATGCCCGACCCTTTGGGGAAGTAGCGCTGCACCCAGCTAATCATGATGTCCCGCTGGCGCTGATACTGGCGGGAAACCGCGCGCAAATGGCGCTCAAAATGGCCTTTGGCGACAAACTCCGCCACCGCTAATTGCGGTAGCGTGGCAGAGGCGCCGGTGGAGACGTACTTCATATGCAGTGCTTTTTCCCGATAGCAGCCAGGGGCCAACCAACCCACTCGCAGGCCCGGCCCCAAGGTTTTCGAGAAGCCGCTACACAGCAGCACACGCCCATCGGTATCAAAGGATTTTATCGTCAGTGGCCTGGGCTGGGTATAGGCCAAATCCCCATAGATATCGTCTTCGATAATCGCTACATCAAAACGTTGGGCAAGCTGATAGAGCGCCCGCTTGCGCGCTTCCGGCATGGTATAACCCAAGGGGTTGTTATAGGTAGGCGTGACCTGAATGGCGCGGATAGGCCACTGCTCTAGCGCCAGCTCTAACGCCTCCAGACTAATGCCGGTTTGCGGGTCGGTGGGAATCTCCAGCGCCTTTAATCCGTTGGCTTTCAGAATCTGCATGGTGCCGTAAAAGCTGGGCGAATCCACTGCCACCACATCACCATGCTGGGTGAGTGTGCGCAGCGCAATGGCCAGCGCCTCCTGACACCCCGTAGTGATCATGATGTCATCCGGGTGCAGCAAGCAGCCAGATGCCACCGCCAAGCGCGCCACCTGCTGGCGCAGTTCAGGGCTACCGCTGAGTTTGTCGTAGTTGAAGCCGTGCAGATCGTTGCTACGGTGCAGCCCGGCGAGGATTTTCGACAGTGGCTTTAACGACTCGACTTCAAGATTGGGAACGCCGCGCCCAAGCAGCAGCCGTTTATCGTCCCGCTGGGTAGCGACGAGTTCTAACACTTGGTCCCATTGGGAGACATCAAGCGGGCACTGAGCAGGCCGCGAGACAGAGGGTAGCACAGAGGGAATACGACACGGCAACACGAAGTACCCCGACTTTGGCCGGGACTCGATCAGCGCGGCATCCATGAGCTGGCGATACGCTTCTTGTACCGTTGAGATACTCACATTCAGCTCTTGGCAGACCGCTCGAATAGACGGTAGCCGGTCGCCCACGCGATAAATCCCGTGCTCGATTCGCTCCCGCAACGTTACCGCCACCTCTTCGTAGCGCGTCATCACGCCCACCTCACTCGGTTAATTCGCCATACAGAAGGCATCCCGCTTTGCCATACAGAGGTATAACACGCCCCATCTGTATCGTAAAAATAAAAAAACCTATATCTGTATGGCAGCCGGAAGGGTACGTAACCTAGATAGGCACCCCACCACCCGGAGAGCCGCCATGCCACGCTTCAGCCTCACTCAGCTGCGTTATCAGCTAAGCCGCTACCAACAACGCCGCCGCAGCCGTCGCCAACTGCTCACGCTAGAGGATCACTTGCTGCAAGACATCGGCCTCACCCGTGAACAGGCCTGCCAAGAGGGAAAACGCACCTTTTGGAAACAGAGGCTCTCCAATAAGGGGGATGTATGACTACCGCCGAGTACTACTTGCTGGATGTCTTTACCGACCAGCCGTTTACGGGCAACCCATTGGCCGTGTTTCTCAACGCGGATGGATTGGACGCCCACACCATGCAAGCGCTGGCCAATGAATTGAATCTGGCGGAAACGGTTTTTTTGAGTGCCGCCACGCAACCGAACCACTATCCAATGCGGATTTTTACGCCGACGAGAGAACTCCCGTTTGCAGGCCATCCGACGGTAGGTACCGCACACTTGCTGGCAGCATTGGAACTCGCCCACCCGACGCAACCGCTGGTACTTCATCCACCTATCGGGGAGCTGGCCATTACATCGACCAGCGGCAGAACGGAGTTCACAACGTCGCAAGCCGTTATGCTGTCAACCAGTACGCTCGATCGCTCCACTGCCGTGGCGCTGTTGGGATTGGATAGCCACCAAATAGTCGGCGACCCGATTATCGCGTCTTTCGGGCTGCCCTATCACTTGATCGAGCTATCGGATACCTCGGCCTTGGAGAGCGTCACTATTTCACCTGCTCTCTGGGCCAGTACCGTGCTGCCCAGTAGTGCGGTTCAAATCTACCTGTACGTTAGGGAGCCATCAGCAGGGCAAGCGACCGTGATTCGTAGCCGCATGTTCTGCATGCACGACAGCCTCTGCGAAGACCCGGCCACCGGCAGCGCTGCCGCAGCGTTAACCGGCTATCTAGCCTCCCTCCAGACCGAAGCGTTGCGCTGCGAGATACATCAAGGCATTGAAATGGGGCGGCCCAGCGTTATTTATACGACGGCTAACGGTGATATGACGCCGGGGTTCGTGACGGTGGGTGGGCAGGCCATCTTGGTGGGTAAGGGGACGCTTTACCTACCGTGAAGCCTTAAAAGCAAAAAGAGTGTCCACGATATCGCGGACACTCGCTCTTATCGCCATGCACTGCCTAGCGTCACGCCGCCTGCACTTCGATACGGCGTGCGCGGTGGCTCTCTTTCTTGGGAAGCGTCAACGTCAGCACGCCGTTGACGATAGTGGCCGTAATGGCCTCACTATCTACCTCCCGGCTCAGGTTGAAGCGCCGCGCGAAGCGTTGACCGCGCATTTCGGCATGCAAAGCGCTGAGTCCTTCCGGCATATTCAGCGCTATCTCCCCTTCCAGGCTCAACACTTGGTCATCGACCTCTACCTTTAGCGTCTCCGGTGTCACACCGGGCATATCGGCCACTAGCTTGAGCGCGTTAGCCTCTTCGATAATATCCACCGCCGGTAGAAGCGCTTCCTTATAGTGCCGATTCTGGCCGTTCTGCTCCTGCTGCAGCGGGGAGTGATGGGAGTGGGATGAACGGACGATGTCATTCATGATTCGACCCTCCAAAACCTGGTTAAACGCATGATTTACGCCGCTTGAACATCAATACGCCGTGGCTTGAGCTCTTCGCGCTTGGGTAGCACGATCTCGAATACCCCATGGGCATGACGGGCCTCTGACCGCTCGACGTCTATTCCCTCGGGTAAGGCGATCGATCTAACGAATTCCCCGCTGGCGCGCTCACGGCGCAGAACCTGACGCGACTCACCCTCCTCATGTTGGCCCGACACGGCGTCTCGTTGACCACGCAGTGTCAGCACATTGTCCTGAACATCGATGATTAGATCCGAGGGGGCCAACCCTGCGGCAAACACGTAGACCCTAACGGCCTCATCGCTGCGGGCGATATTGATCATGGGAAAGCTACCCCGCGGAACCGCGCGAATATCCATGGTATTGCGATCAGGAAAGAAGCCATCCAGCAACTGGCTGAGCCAGTCAAACTGCTCAGACGAGCCCGTTTCAAAACGCTTGAGATCATCGAACATGTCGAATACCTCCTACGTAAAGCAGACTGTGAGACTTGCGATGAGAGGCGGCCCCTTATCCACTCCTCCGAAGCAGCCTCTACGGTACGAAAAATAGGAGCGTTCGTTCGTATTTCAAGCGTCTGATGGCCATTTTTTTGGCGCATTCTAAATCGCCTAACCGATGTGTATGTGTTGAGCTCAGTGTGCTGACCGTCACCGATTTAGAGGCGTATGACCGCTTCTGCGACCGCGTACTCTATGGCGATGACAACCTACGCAAGTTCCGCACGTTACTCTCGCGTAAGCGCCATAAGTTCGATCTATCGGTGCCCATGGAGAGCCTGCTTGCGACATAGCACGACTCATGCGACTGGCGCGATAGGATAGGTGCGCCAACCGGTAGGCGGCTGATGACCATGCCAGTGGGCCAGCACCGCTTGGCTGGCCGGGAATAGCGGCGCGGGCAGCGCGCCGGGGTGGAACCAGCGCCACTCCGTGAACACCTGAGGCTCTAGCAGCAAGGCCTCGGCCTCTTGTTTCACGTGGGCGATGACGGCTCCCGCCACCATGGAGGCGGCGCTGTCGAGGTTCTGAGTGATCGCCAGCAAGGCCAAATCGTGCAGCTCGGTAATGCCCGTTTCTTCCGCGACTTCGCGAGCAGCCGACGTCTCAAAGGACTCTCCCGCATCGACATGGCCGCCGGGCAAACACCAGCAGGGCGTTTCCCCCGGCTTATCGCGATACCCAAGCAGTACGCTTCCATCCGGGCGTATGACTATCACCCCCACACCGATGATAGGTCGGGCGGTATCGTCCATCGCTCCCCCCTTTTGAAGGTCGGTTGGCACACGCCGATACCCTAAGCCGTCAGCCCAATGCCACGCAATATCACCGAGGTCACCGACTGCACGGCCTTTTCGAACTGCAGGTCGTCCAGCGGTTTGTCGTCGTTGAGCAGTGAGATTTGATAGTCGAAGTCGGCGTAGTGCTGGGTGGAGGCCCAGATCATGTAAAGCAGGTAGGAGGGCTCGACGGGATTGATTTGACCGGCCTCGATCCACTCGCGGATTTTCGACTCTTTCAGTTTGGTCCATTCGTAGAGGTGATCCCGCAGGCGCTCTTTGAGAATCGGCGCGCCCTGCATCACTTCGGCCGCCCAGATCTTGGAGCCGTGGGCGCGGTAGCGGGAGTGATTCATCTTGGCGCGAATGTAGGTGGAGAGCACCACCCGGGGGTCGTCGTACAGCTCGAAGCAGAGTGCGTCCTGCTTCCACACCGCTAACAGCGCCAGCAGCACCTCTTGATAGAGCGCCTTCTTGGTCGCGAAATAGTAGTGCACGTTGGACTTTGGCAGGTCGGCCAACTGAGCGATCTCTCCCATGGAGGCTCCGGCATAGCCTTTCTCGGCAAACAGCTGCTCCGCCGCTTGAAGGATCTTCTTGACGTTCGTTTGCCGAATTTCGTCCTGAGTTCTCGCCACGCTGGTATCCCTTTGCCGCTCTGACCGCTAATCACACGCAACAAAAATGCACCACCGTCCCCCGAGGATGCAGGCGGTGGTGCAGTGAAGATGGCGCAGTTAGCGCATCGCGTCAACGCTGGGTGGCGGGAAACGAGAACTCCGCCCGGGTGGCTTCGCTGACGGAAGGCCAGCGCTGGGAGACCGCTTTGCGGCGCGTGTAGAAACGCACCGCGTCTGGGCCGTAGGCGTGAAGGTCGCCAAACAGCGAGCGCTTCCAGCCGCCAAAGCTGTGGTAGGCCACCGGTACGGGCAGCGGTACGTTCACCCCCACCATGCCCACTTCGATACCGTCGGTGAAGCGGCGAGCGGCCTCGCCATCACGGGTGAACAGGCAAGTGCCGTTGCCGTATTCGTGGTCGTTGATCAGCTGCATGGCATCGTCCAGGCTGCCGACCCGTACCACGCAGAGTACCGGCCCGAAAATCTCTTCCTGGTAAATACGCATGTCAGCGGTGACGTGATCGAACAGGCAGCCACCCACGAAGTAGCCCTCCTCATTGCCAGTCACGGTCAGGCCACGACCATCCGCTACCAGCGAAGCGCCCGCGTTCACGCCCTCTTCGATAAACCCAAGCACTTTATCGCGATGTTCAGCGGTGACCAGCGGGCCCATGTCCAGGCCTTTTTCAGTGCCGGGCCCCACCTTCAACTGGGCGATCTTGGGCAGCATGGTTTCGACCAGACGGTCGGCGGTTTCGTCACCCACGCACACCGCCACCGAGATCGCCATGCAGCGCTCACCGCAGCTGCCGTAGGCGGCACCCATCAGCGTGTTGGCGGCGTTTTCCAGGTCGGCATCCGGCAGAATCACCGCGTGGTTCTTCGCCCCGCCCAGGGCCTGAACGCGCTTGCCCGCCGCCGAACCACGGGAGTAGATCGCCTCTGCCACGGGCGTGGAACCGACAAACGAGATCGCCTTCACGGCTTTGGCATCCAGCAGGGTTTCCACCGCCTCGCGCCCGCCATGCACCACGTTCATCACACCTTTGGGCAGCCCCGCTTCTTGCAGCAGTTCAGCCACGGCCATGGCCGCCGACGGGTCCTTTTCGGAGGGCTTGAGGATAAAAGTGTTACCGCAGGCAATCGCCATTGGGTACATCCACAGCGGCACCATGGCAGGGAAGTTGAACGGGGTAATGCCCGCCACCACGCCCAACGGCTGGAAGTTGGACCACGCATCGATGCCCGGCCCCACGTTGTGGGAGTACTCGCCTTTCAGCAGCTCCGGCACGCCGCAGGCGTATTCGACGTTCTCGATGCCACGCTTCAGCTCGCCCATCGCGTCTTCCACCGTTTTGCCATGCTCTTCGCTGACCAGTTGCACGAGGCGGTCCGCGTGCTCTTCCAGCAGCTGCTTGAAGCGGTACATGACCTGGGCACGCTTGGCGGGCGGCGTATCGCGCCAGGCGGGAAACGCCGCCTGAGCCGCAGCAATCGCCCGCTCCACATCCGCTGCGCTGGCATCCGCCACGTGGCGAATCACTTTTCCGGTAGAAGGGTTGGTGACCTCCAGCGTGCGCTGGCTTTCCACCAGCTCACCATTTATCAGGTGGGAAACAACACTCATCATGAAACTCCAAAACAGGGTGGGCCAGGGTTACGCCAGTGAATCCAGGGTCGTCGCGACGGCATCGAACAAACGCTCGAGCTCGGCTTCCGTGGTGCCGAAGGGAGGGCCGAACTGCAGGGTGTCGCCGCCGTAGCGCACGTAGAAGCCCGCTTCCCACAGCGCCATATGCGCATCGCGGGGGCGAATGGTGGGGTCGCCGTTGCGCGGCGCTAGCTGCAGGGCACCGGCCAAGCCGTAGTTGCGAATATCGACAATATGATTGTGGCCTTTTAGGGCGTGCAGCTTCTGCTCGAACGCGGGAGCGATGGCGCTCACCTGGGCGGGGAAGTTTTCGCGCTCCATCATCTCCAGCGCCGCCAGCCCCGCCGCGCAGGCCACGGGGTGGGCACTGTAGGTGTAGCCGTGGGGGAATTCAATGGCGTGCTGGGCACCGCCTGCGTGCATAAAGGTGTCGAAAATCTCGCCTGAGGCGATCACTGCCCCCATGGGGATCGCGCCGTTGGTGATCTGTTTAGCCACGTTCATGATATCCGGCGTGACGCCAAACGCTTCGGCACCGGTGTTGGCCCCACTGCGGCCAAAGGCGGTAATGACTTCATCGAAAATCAGCAGAATATCGTGGGCGGTGCAGATTTCCCGCAGCCGATCCAGATAGCCTTTTGGCGGCACGATCACCCCCGCCGAGCCCGACATCGGCTCCACAATGACCGCCGCGATGGTAGAGGCATCGTGCAGGGCGATTTGATCCAGCAGCGCATCGGCCAGCTCAGCGCCGGTGTCTGCTTGGCCACGGGTGTACGCATGGCCCGCCTGTAAGGTGTGAGGCAGGTGCGTCACATCCATCAACTGGCCGTAGTGTTTACGGTTGCCGCCAATGCCGCCCAGGCTGGTGCCGCCGATGTTCACCCCGTGATAGCCCTTGGCGCGGCCGATCATGCGGGTTTTTTCCGGCTTACCTTTTAACCGCCAATACGCCTTGGCCATCTTGACCGAGGTATCGGCGGCTTCTGAACCGGAGTTGGTGAAAAACACGTGATCCAGCCCGGCTGGCGTTAAGCTGGCGACCTTTTCCGCCAGCTTGAATGCCAACGGGTGGGCAATCTGAAAACCGGGGGCAAAATCCAGCGTACCTAGCTGCGCCGCCACGGCTTTCTGAATCTCTTCACGGTTATGGCCTGCCCCGCAGGTCCATAGGCCAGAGAGCGAATCGAACAGTTTGCGCCCCTGGTCATCGATGTAATAGCGCCCTTCCGCCCCGGCTACCATGCGCGGGTTGGCGCGGAAATCGCGGTTCGCGCTGAACGGCATCCAGAAGTGCTGGTTGAGGGCGGTGCCTGATACAGGCTGCTCAGCCATTTTTTCCGCTGACTGAGCGGTTGTTTTACTTTTTAAACCAAACATAGTGTCTAGCTCCGTCGCTTTGAGACATGCCCTCAGCATGCGCCACCCACTACGTTTGTAAAATTATGCTTTTCTTGAGTTCACGTTAGAAAATACATACGTAATAGAGCATCAAACAGCGCCTACCCATCTTGACGGGACGATTCAAAGCGCCTAATTCTTATATTTATACGAATAAATACAACAAATCAGTGGAACACGCCTAAGTAGCACTCGCATAGACAATGCGCCCCAACAGTGCTGTTGTTGCCTGCGTGCACTATGAATACTGCTCACAATTTCAATATAAACAAAGGGCTAACTTGCTATGAAATACTTGACTCCCTTAAAGCTGTCTATATATGGCGGCATGCTCTTCAGCTTTATCATGCTGGAAAGCCCCCTCATTATGCTGGCTAACCGTATAGAGCCCATGGTGATGGGCCTCCCCTTTCTGCTGGTGTGGAACTTGTTCTGGTGGTTCGTATTAACGGCGCTATTTTTGGTGGCTTATTTCACCAACTGGGGTAGTCCCGAGCCTTCCACTATCCACGCCACCCAACAGCGGTAAATGAAGGGGTATATCATGACCGGAAGCTTAATCATCATTGCAGCGTTTATGATCATTCCCTTGATGGTGGGGGTTTTATCCGCTCGTCAATCACAAGAAACCAGCGAGGATTTTTTCGTTCAGGGCCGTGCCATGGGCAGTATCGCGGTCTTCTTCACCGTCGCGGCCACCTGGTGGAGCGCGTTTGCGTTCCTCGGCTCTAATGCCACCTTTTATACCAACGGGCCGGTATTTCTTACTGCGTTAGCCTGGAACCTGCTGTTTGGCTTCATGTATTACTGGATTGGCAAACGAGTTTGGTTTTTAGGCAAACGATTCAACTACTTAACACCTTCAGACTTAATTGGCGATTTTTATAACAGCGAGGCGCTGCGCATTACCGTTGCCGCGATTACGCTGATTTTTACCGTACCTTATTTGCAGATCCAGCTCACTGGCGGCGCTTACTTAATCGAGGTTGCCTCGGGTGGGTTGATTCCTTTCTGGCTCGCCGCCCTGCTGTTCTACTTCATCATCATTATCTACGTGTGGATTGGCGGCATTCGCGCCATTGCCTGGACCGACGTCATTTATGGCGCGCTGTTGTTCTTCGGCATGCTGTATGCCGGTTACTACATTTCCACCCAGGTAGGGGGCCCCACGGCGCTATTTAGTCAGCTGCAGCAAAGCTCTCCTGATCATCTCACCATGCCTGGGCCGAACGGCACGATGGGCTACCCCATGTGGTTCTCGCTGTTTGCCATTACCGCCATCGGTGCCTTTATGGGCCCGCAAATCTGGCTGCGCATGTACTCGGTCAAACACGGCAAACTGTTTAACCTAATGCCGTTTTTATTGGGGTTGGCGGCCTTTGCCTATGTAGGCTCGGTGCTATCTGGCTATTCAGGCGTGCTGCTCGAACCCAACGTAGAAAACCCTGACCAGATACTGCCCATCATGCTGATGGAGTATGCGCCTTACCTGCTCGCCTCGTTGATCATGGCAGCCGGCGCGTCAGCCGCCATGTCTACCGCTAACTCGCAGATCCACGCGGTGTCTACCGTGGTGACGATGGATATCTACAAACGCTATATCGACCGCGATGCCAGCCAAGCGCGCATCGTGTATATCGGTCGTTTATCGCTGGTGGGCTTCTCATTGGCCGCTTATATCATGGCGCTCACCGTACCTGGCGTACTGGTCACGATTGGTATTGCGGCATTGGCGGGCACCGCGCAGTTGATCATTCCCACCATCGGGGCCATCACCTGGAAAAAAGCGCACCCCACCGCTGCACTGGCGGGTTTGTGGGCGGGCGTTGCCTGCGTGCTCCTCATGACCTTTGGCCCGCTCAGCGCACCATTTGGCTACCATGCGGGTATCTGGGGGTTATTGCTGAATGCTGCGCTGTTTGTTGGGCTCAGCCACGTACTGCATCGCCGCGATACAGCGGTCGTGGAACGCTTTACCCAAGCACGCCATGACTATGATGCCGAGTACCATCCAGAGCGTTTGCCCGCCTATACACAAGAAATCACCCATAGCGCTAACCAACAATAAGGAGTGGGTTGATGACTCAAGCCCCTGTTTCGACCTCGCCGCGCAGACCCAAGCTTGCCGAGCTGATTAGCGACGACATCAAGCGCTGGATAGCCGCCGAGTCACTGGGAGAAGGTGACCGGCTGCCCAACGAAAAAGCGCTGATGGAGCTTTACGGTAGCGCCAAGGGCACCGTGCGCGAAGCGCTCAAGATCTTAGAGGTTGAGGGGCTCATCACGTTAAAAACCGGGCCTAAAGGAGGCGCGGTCATTAATCAGCCCAGCATGGAGCCCGCCAGCCGAATGCTGCGTAACTTCCTGCACTTCCAACAATTGGATGGAAAGCAGGTGTACCAGCTACGCAAACTGCTGGAAGTAGAACTGGCGGCCTCCGTGGTGGGTAAGCTCACCGAGCAGGACTTCCAACAGTTGGAAGCCAATATGTCGGCCTGCGCCTGCTGTGCGAGTCATGAAGAGGATCACCGACACCAACGTTTTCTAGAGCTGGAGTTTCACCAGCTGCTGGCCCGCGCCTGCCCGAATCCATTGCTCGCGTTTATGTGCCAGTTTTTAAACGACATGCTGCGCGATTTGGTGGTGATCAAAAAAGCGTACGTCCCGGAGCGAAAGCAATTCGATCACGCCAATCAGGATTACCACCGGCAGCTAGTGGATGCCTACCGCGCTGAAGATGCCCCGCGTGTGCGACAGATCATGGCCGAGCACATGGCCGATGCGGAACATCACATGAGTGCGCTGGAAGCTGAAATGGCGATACAGATGCTGGTCAGCAACGACTCACCCACTCATCAGAATCACCGTTCCAAGCTGCACGACTTACTAACGGACAACACATCCGTTTAACTTTGCGAGGAGAGTGAAATGAATACCTACGTTACGCCCATCAAAGAGTCCGACCTACTTACTGACAGCGACCGCCTTTGGGCGTCGCTCATGGAGATGGCCAAACTAGGGGCCACGCCCAAGGGCGGCGTGAACCGTCAGGCGCTGACCGATCTAGACCGCCAGGGCCGCGACCTTTTCATTCAGTGGTGCCGTGCCGAGGGCTGCACGATTCGCATCGATAATGTCGGCAATATCTTTGCCCGCCGGGAAGGCAGCGACCCCAGTGCCAAAACCGTCATGGCGGGCAGCCACTTGGATACCCAACCCACCGGCGGCAAATACGATGGCTGCTTCGGCGTCATGTCGGGTCTTGAAGTCATTCGTACCCTAAACCAGCACAACATCACCACGCAATCGCCGATCGAAGTGGTCGCGTGGACCAACGAAGAAGGCTGCCGATTTCCCCCCTGTATGATGGGCTCCGGCGTATTCAGCGGCGAGCTGGCGTTCGATGCTATGATGGCGCGCACCGACGCCGATGGTGTCACGGTCAGCGATGCCTTAGACGCGATTCATTATCGCGGCAGTGATGAGGTCTCCCCCGACGAGATCAAAGCCTATTTCGAGCCACACATCGAGCAGGGCCCCATTCTCGAAGATACCGACACCACCATTGGCGTTGTCATCGGTGGGCTTGGGCAGAAGTGGTTCGATCTAACTCTCACAGGGCTTGAAGCCCATGCGGGCCCCACCCCAATGAACCTTCGCCGGGATGCCATGATGGGGGCCGCAGAAGTCACTCAAGCACTCAACCGGATTGCTCATGAGCACCAACCCCACGGGCGCGGCACGGTAGGCTGCATGACGCTACACCCAGGTTCGCGCAATGTGATTCCCGGCCAGGTCAAAATGACATTGGATATGCGCCACTGGGAACCCCACGCCCTGATCGCCATGGGCCAAGCGGTGACGACCGCCGTTGAAGACATTTGCCAACGTCACGGGCTGGAATACGAGCTCACCCCCACCGCAGATTTTGCGCCTGAGCATTTCGATCAAGCATGCGTGGATAGCGTGCGACAAGCCGCTGAAAAACTACAGCTGTCACACATGGATATCATCAGCGGAGCCGGGCACGATGCGATGTTCGTTGGCCGCGTAGCACCCGCCGCCATGATCTTCATTCCCTGCAAAGATGGCATCAGCCATAACGAGATCGAAAGCGCCACCCCGGAACATGTACACGCAGGCTGTAACGTTCTACTGCACGCCATGCTCGATGCGGCGGGTGTGAAAAGTGGGGAGTAACCATGGCGGATACCTTTGAAACCCTGACGGCAACCGATGCATTGGCACGTTTCAGCGGGGGCTCGCTCTCGCCGGAAACGCTGGTGGAGGACTGCTTAACGCGTATTGAACGGGATAACCCCAAGGTGAATGCCTTCACCTGTATTAACGGGGAAGAGTCACGCCGTTTAGCAGCAGAATCCGCTCGACGCTGGCAAGCAGGCACTCCCTGCGGCCCGCTAGACGGCATCCCAGTGACGATCAAAGATTTAACCCTAACCAAAGGCCTGCCTACACGGCTGGGTTCCACCACCACAGCCCCAGATGGCCCCTGGGAGGTAGATGCGCCCATTAGCCGTCACCTGCGCAATGCCGGGGCCATTGTGGTCGGCAAAACCACCTCGCCTGAATTTGGTTGGAAAGGCGTCACCGATAACCCGCTGCACGGCATCACCCGCAACCCATGGAACACGGAGCTAACGCCGGGAGGGTCATCCGGCGGCGCGGGAGCGGCCGCGGCGCTCAACCTGGGCCTGCTTCATCAAGGCAGCGACGCGGGCGGCTCCATTCGTATTCCATGCAGCTTTACCGGCACGTTCGGTATTAAACCTACTTACGGGTGGGTGCCTCAGTGGCCTGCCAGCACCATGAGTACGCTGTCTCACTTAGGGCCCATGACGCGCACTGCACGTGACAGCGCCCTCATGCTCAGCGTCATGGCCCAGCCCGATACTCGGGATGGTTACTCAGGCAATCCCAGAGGGCCAGATTGGCTCACGCCGCCACCGGCTAGCCTAAAGGGCTGGCGCATCGCCTTTAGCGCCAATCTCGGCTATGTTGACGTCGCGCCGGATATCGCCCAGCGCGTTGAAGAAGCCGTCGGTTACCTGGAAGCATTGGGCGCCACCGTCGACCGCATCGACCCTGGCTTTAGCAATCCGCTCAGGACGTTCAACACGCTATGGTTTGCAGGCGCCACCCAGGCCGTCGAAAAGCTCGATACTCGGCAGCAAGCTGCGCTCGATCCTGGCTTTCTGGAGATTACACGGCGCGGGCAGGACGTCTCACTTTCCGCTTACCTTGCCGCCCGCCGTGAGCGCAGCGAATTGACCGCCCACATGGCCGCCTTTCATGAGCAGTACGATCTGCTGGTCACGCCCACCATGCCCATCGCGCCTTTCGCGGCAGGCCACAACGTGCCGCCGGGCGGGCGCTACCGCGACTGGATGGACTGGACGCCGTTTAGCTACCCCTTCAACCTGACCCAACAGCCCGCGGCCTCCCTTCCCTGCGGGTTAGACAACCAGGGGCTGCCGGTAGGTTTGCACTTAGTGGCGGGTAAATATCAAGACCTCAAGGTACTGCATGCGGCCCAGTTACTTGAACGCTATTTGCCGCCGTTAACTCCGCCTACAACACCACCTCAAACCCTTCAAACTTAGGCGGGCCAAGGTAGATGCCTTCTGGCGCTTTGGCATTGGCGTGGGCCTTGCGGAAGGCATCTGACTTCGTCCAGGCGCGGAAGGCCTCTTCGGATTCCCACACGCTGTGGGAGATAAATACGGTGTGGTCTTCCTGGCTTTCGCCCTGCAGCATGTGAAACTGCTTGAAGCCGGGCACTTCGTCTAGGTGGGAATCGCGGTTGCGCCATACCTCTAGAAAATCCTCTTCGCGGCCTGGGGCAATCCGAAAACGGTTCATGGCGATATACATAGTGGCTCTCCTGTGAGTGGGTGTGACTCAGTTGGTTACGCAAACAATCGCTTGATGGTAACGTCATCACTGCATCACGAATAGATAAGTGACGAACAGGCGTTACGGCTCATGGTTCAGGCACCCCTTCAGGTCGTTTGGTTCAAACGCGATTTGCGCATTCACGACCACGCACCGCTGGCCAACGCCGCAGCGGCAGGCCCAGTGCTGCCGCTATTCGCCATCGAGCCTGAGCAGTGGCAAGCGCCCGACAGCGCCCTGCGCCACTGGCAGTTTGCCGCCGATTCACTGGTTGATCTCGCCCAAGCGCTCAGCACGCTGGGCCTGCCGCTCTGCCTGTGGCAAGGCGATATGGTGGAGTGCCTGGCCGCGCTCAAAGCGCACTACGGCGAACTGGTACTGCACTCCCACCAAGAGACCGGCAATGCCTGGAGCTTTGAGCGCGACCAGCGCGTTCAAGCGTGGTGCCACGCCCACCACGTGCCCTGGCAGGAAGCCCGCCAACAGGGCGTGATTCGCGGGCTGAGTAGCCGCACGGGGCATCAATCCCGCTGGGAAAGCCACTGGGAAGCGCTAATGGCCGCCCCCACCTACCCCGCCCCGCCAACAGCGGTGGCCGCACCCGGTTGGGAAGCGTTTCATCAAGTAGACGTAACGCAACTGCCCTCGCTCACCTTGGGGTTCGATACCACGCCCTGCCCCCAACGTCAGCGCGGCGGGCGCAGTGAAGGCCGCGCGCTGTGGCTGAGTTTTATTACTCAGCGCGGGCGGCGCTATCGCGGCTCGCTCTCTAAACCGTTACTGGCCTGGGAGTTTGGATCACGGCTCTCCCCGCACTTGGCCTGGGGCACGCTATCTATGCGGGAAGTGGTGCAATCTCTGCGCCGCCAGCGGCAAAAGCACGCCGACGACACCGCCTGGGCCCGCTCGCTACGCGCCTTTACCTCGCGGCTCTACTGGCACTGCCACTTTATTCAAAAGCTGGAGAGCGAACCCAGCATTGAGCAGCAAACCCTGCACCCCGCGCTGCGCGGCCTGCGGGAGCGCGACCCGGAACACCCTTACCTGATCGCCTGGAAGCGTGGCCAAACCGGCGTGCCGCTGGTCGATGCCTGCATGCGCAGCCTGACCGCCACCGGCTGGATCAACTTTCGCATGCGCGCCATGCTGCTCTCCCATGCCACCTTTGGATTGGGGCTGCACTGGTATGAGCCAGCATTACATTTGGCGCGGCTGTTCACCGACTTCGAGCCGGGCATTCACTACCCCCAAGTGCAGATGCAAGCAGGCGCCACGGGCACCAACGCTATGCGGGTCTACAACCCCATCAAGCAAGCAGAAGATAACGACCCCACCGGCGAATTCATCGCCCGCTGGGTGCCCGAGCTTTCGCCCCTGCCGCAAGAATGGCGCGCCAAACCCTGGGCGCTACCGGAAAGCCTGCAGAAACGCTTCGGCTTTCAGCCGGGCGTCGATTACCCCATCCCCAATGACTTTGAAGCCGAGGCGCGCTATTGGAAGAAGCTGTTGTATGAGCTGCGTCGGACTCCAAATGCAAGAGAAGCCAGCAAAGCGATTGTGGATAAGCTGGCGAGTCAGCGGCGGCCGCCTGCTCGGCGTGGTAAAAAAACGAAACCCGCCAATCGCCAGCAGCTTTTGTTGTTTGATGAGGGTAAGTAGACGTTAAGCTTGGCTATGGCTTACTAGCTGGTCACCAGAAGACGCGGCCTCATCTGGGAAAATACGGCATTGCATATGCGCCATGAGAAGTAGCTTTTTGTTTTCTATATTGCTGATACTATTGGCAAATTTCTTCAGTAATGCTATCAGTCAATATCCATCCGGCGGCTCGTTTGAAGAGTACCCAACATTTACCTACTCAGTTGGCAGAAAAGTGCCTAACCCCGCAATCTGCGGCAAATTTATCCTAAAGCAATGCCTTATTATACAATCATCTAATTCATTGGCGGCAAATTTTTATCACATCTTTGGGCATTAGAATGTGCCAGAACTTTTCCCGCTGAGGTTATTGTTAAAATGAGTGGGATATTGTCCCACCACTTTTTCAAAGCATTCAGATTCGGCCTTTTCTTCCACTCATCCATAAATGAATTGATATTGCTTTTCTTTACACCATCATTTTGAGAGTAAAGGTTATAAATAGAGTTTATCGCTTCTACTTGGGAGCCTGTTAACTTTACCGGCACGATGACTATAGATCCTTCTTGTAAGATTGTTTTTTGCAATGGAATTGAATCAATTTGATCTCTATTAGAAACTGGAATTCTTAAATAGTCAGAATTCAGGCTATGATCGATTAACAGCACTCTGGGCAAATGGTTAGCATCAAGTATCTCCAATGCTTTAACGTGATTTTCTGAACCTTTCTCTATACCTACATCTATATAGCCTGGCAAGTTTTCTGGATAATACTGCTGCACTTTTTTCAAGCTGCCGAATGAGTTTAATCGGACTGTATTCAAAATATCCAAATGATCGAGCCACTCATGGCCTATAGGTAACTTTCCGTAGATAACTTTCCCAAACAAGTCATTTAAAACATCCAGCCCTTTATCAATATCACCAGCGACAGGAAAAAAGCTATTTACAGCATGAGCTACCGTCAAACCGAGTAAAGCCTCGTCAGAAATTTTATCTACAATTTCAACAGCGAGACTAATACCAGCTCTTGCAATGCGGTTATCACTTTTTTGAAATCTATGAACAAGCAATTCAGACAATAGATCATAATCAGCTGGTCTTTCTGTAGATGCAGCTGTTTTTTGTGCATCAACTAGTAATAATTGAAAACTTGGATCTGCAAAAGCCTCCAAGGCACCTTCAACCTTTTCCATTTTTGGCATGAGACTTTTTTCAAACTCAGATATCCTCGCATTCGCAATCTCGAATGCTTCATGAGTATAGTCTTGTCTCAACTGGCGGTTCATTTCTTGAAACACCTCTCGGGCACGCTTTTCATCAATCCCCATGTGCACGACCATTTGATCAGCTTGCAAGTTTGTTGACTGACTTCCACCTTTTTGACTTTGTTTACTCATCATTTTTTGTCGCCACCTATTTTAAAATCACCACCAACTTGTATATTCGTTGAGTTATTTCCGCCTTTCTGATTCTGCTTGTTTTTTCGGGAAGAAATAAACCAACTTATAATCGCAAGAGGTAACGCTATTGCGATGCCGCTAAAAAGCCATTCTTTATTCTCTACAATCCATTCCATATCTGCACTTTCCACCTATGGTCTATAACAGGCTAAATATCAAAACTGTCTTTTTACTGCATCTCCTCACAACTCCACCTTGAGCAGCCTCCCATCCAAACCCAGCTTAGCACAGCGCCCTGAAATCGACTGATCATCTCAGCGCCATGCTTTCAACGCCCACAAAAAAACCCACCCACCGCCAACAGCTTACGCTGCCTGACGATGGGCGGGCTTAGTGCCGCTTAGAAGGCTACTAGCTCAACGCTTCCAACGACTCCTCAATAATACTCAGCCCTTCCTCTAACACCGCAGACGACACCGTCAGCGGCACCAGAATGCGGATGCTGTTGCCGTAGAAGCCGCAGGAAAGCAGGATCAGGCCTTTCTCGCGGGCTTTGGCGCAGAGTGCGCCGGTCATTTGCGGGTCGGGCTTGCCGTCGCGGTTGAGCAGTTCGAACGCGGCCATGGCGCCGAGCTGGCGGCCGTGGGCGACGGCGGGGAAGCGCTCTTCCCATACCGCGAAGCGTTCGGCCAGCATCTTACCCATCTGCTCGCTGCGGGCCAGGATGCTCTCTTCTTCAATGGCTTCGATCACCGCCAGGGCCGCCGCGCAGGAGAGCGGGTTGCCGCTGTAAGTGCCGCCCAGGGAGTTGGGGCCGGAGGCGTCCATCACCTTGGCAGTGCCGACTACAGCAGAGAGCGGCATGCCGTTGGCGAGGCTCTTGGCGGTGGTGAGAATGTCTGCCTCGATGCCGCTGTGTTCCAGCGCAAACAGCTTGCCGGTACGGGCAAAGCCGGACTGCACTTCATCGGCGATCAGCAGAATGCCGTGCTCGTCGCACAGGGCGCGCAGCGCTTTCAGGTAATCCGGTGAGGCGATGTAGAAACCACCTTCGCCCTGTACCGGTTCAATCACGATGGCCGCCGTGCGGTGCGGGGCAATATCGGTTTTGAACAGCGTACGAATGGCGTTCAGCGACGCTTCTTCGCTGATGCCGTGCAGCGGGTTGGGGAACGGGGCGCGGAACACGTCACCCGGCATGGGGCCGAAGTCGTTCTTGTAGGGCAGCACCTTGCCGGTCATCGCCAGGGTCATCATGGTGCGGCCGTGGAAGGCACCGTCGAAAGTGATGATGCCGGTGCGGCCGGTGGCGGCGCGGGCAATCTTCACGGCGTTTTCCAGTGCTTCGGCACCGGTGTTGACCAGCATCGCCTTGCGCTCGGGGCCGCGTACCGGAGTGAGTTCGCAGAGCTTTTGGCAGAGCTGCACGTAGGGCGCGTAGGAGATCACCGCCGCGCTGGTGTGCATGACCTTCTTGAGCTGCGCTTCAACCGCCGCGACGATTTTCGGGTGGCGGTGGCCCAGGTTGAGCACGCCAATGCCGCCCGCGAAGTCGATCCAGCGGTTGCCGTCAGCGTCCCATAGCTCGGCGTTTTCAGCACGCTCGGCAAACTGGGTGGTCGGCGTGGCGGCACCGTTGGCCACGAAGCGGTTTTTCAGGTCGTTCAATTCTTGGTTAGTCATCATCGTTCTCTTTACAGGCCGCCTACGCAGACGTACTTCAGTTCAGTAAATTCATCCAACCCGTGGTGGGAACCTTCGCGGCCCAGCCCGGACTCTTTCACGCCGCCAAACGGCGCAAGCTCGGTGGAGATCAAGCCTTCGTTCACGCCCACCATGCCGTATTCAAGCGCTTCCATGGTGCGCCAGATGCGGCGGTAATCCGTGGCGTAGAAGTAGGCGGCCAGGCCAAACGGGGTGTCGTTGGCCATGGCGATGGCTTCTTCGTCCTGCTTGAAGCGGAACACCGGGGCCACCGGGCCAAACGTCTCTTCATCGGCCACGGCCATTTCAGTGGTCACATCTGCCAGTACCGTGGGAGTAAAGAAGCGATCACCCGCCGCGTGGGGCTGGCCGCCGCACAGTAGGAGTGCGCCTTTATTCACTGCGTCATCGACGTGGCGCTGCACTTTATCCACGGCGGCTTGGTTGATCAGCGGGCCGATGATGCTGCCGTCGGCTAGGCCGTCGCCTACCTTCAGCGCGTTCACACGATCGGTGAGCTTCGCGACGAAGGCATCGTAAATGCCGTCCTGTACCAGGAAGCGATTGGTGCACACGCAGGTTTGCCCGGCGTTGCGGAACTTGGAGGCGATGGCTCCGTTCACGGCGGCGTCCACGTCGGCGTCATCGAAGACGATGAACGGCGCGTTGCCGCCCAGCTCCATGGCGGTTTTCTTCACCGTGCTGGCGCACTGGGCAAGTAAGTGCTTACCCACTGGGGTAGAGCCGGTAAACGAGACTTTGCGCACCCGAGGGTCGGTGGTGAGTACCTCGCCCACGGCGGCGGGTTTGGAAGCGGTGACCACGTTGATGGTGCCGGCGGGCAGGCCCGCTTCCAGCGCCAGGTAGGCGGCGGCCAGCGCGGTGAGCGGCGTGGCTTCGGCGGGTTTGATGACCACGGTGCAGCCCGCTGCCAGGGCCGGGGCGCACTTGCGGGTAATCATCGCCAGCGGGAAGTTCCACGGGGTGATCGCGGCGACCACGCCCACCGGTTCGCGCAGGACCAGCAGGCGCTTGTCGGCGCCGTGGCTGGGCAGGGTTTCCCCCGCCATACGCTTGGCTTCTTCGGCGAAGAATTCGATGAATGAGGCGCCGTAGGTCACTTCGCCTTTGGCTTCCGCCAGCGGCTTGCCCTGCTCTAGGGTCATCAGACGGGCTAGGTCGTCGGCGTGCTCATTGATCAGCTCGAACCAGCGCCGCAGCAGGGCCGAGCGCTGTTTGACCGGGGTGGCGCGCCACGCGGCACCGGCTTCATACGCGGCAGCCACGGCGTCGCGGGTGTCGTCGGCGCTCAAGTCCGCCACGTTGGCAATGGTCTCGCCGGTGGCGGGGTTATCGACGGCAAAGGTCTGTTGGCCCTTGCGCCACTGCCCGCCCACCAGGGCCGGTACGGCATCGTGCAACCACTGTTCGATAAAGCTCATAGCGTGCTCCTTTAAAGGGGTTGGAACGGCTTACAGGTCAGCCATCATGTGTTGGTCGCTGTAGGCGCGGCCGTAGGTGCGCAGGGCGTGGATGTAAAGCCCCACACCGAGCAAAGACCAGCCCGCGAAGATCGACCACTCCGCACCGCTCAGGGCCGCCGGGCTACCGGGCAGGTAGAGGCAGGCCATGCCGAAGGAGAGGACGACCGCCAAAGTGCCGCACAGCTTGCCGTGGCGAATGCGGAACGGGCGCGGCATGTCCGGCTCGCGAACCCGCAGCACCACGAAGGAGATGGCTACGAACAGGTAGGCAATCACGATGCCCAGGCCGCCGGCGTTGACGATCCACACCAGCGCGGGGCGGCCGAAGAACGGGGCGATACAGGAGAGGAAGCCCATCAGAAAGATGGCGTTAGTAGGCGTTTTATAGCGCGGGTGCAGCTTGGCAAACGGCGCAGGCAGCATGCCCGCTTTCGCCAGGGCGTAAATGGCCCGCGAACCACCGATGTAGAAGGCGTTCCAGCTGGTGATGATGCCCGCGATACCGGCTAGAACCATCAGGTTGCTGGCCCAGGGGGCGTTGAACAGGCTACCCATGGCATCCGGCACGCTCAGGGAACTGGCGGCCAGCTCGGTGCTGTTCAGGGCAAGGCTGGTGGCCAGAATAATCAGCGCGTACCACACCACTGCCAGAATGACCGACATCATCAGCACTTTGCCGATGGCTTTGTAAGGCAGGTTGATCTCTTCGGCGGCTTGGGGAATCACGTCGAACCCCACGAACAGGAATGGCACCATGACCAGTACCGCGACGATGCCTGCCACCACGCCGGTATCGGCCTGGGTGAACAGCGGCATCATGTTAATGGTTTCACCTTCGAACAGCGCGCCCGTGACAAACAGCACGCCAACCAGCAAAATCATGCCGGTCACGACTTTCTGGAGAAGCGCTGCGGTGGTCACACCGAAGTAGTTGATGATCATCATGGCGAGCGAGCCGCCGACACCGACGGCCACCCAGGTCGCTTTTACTTCCCAGCCCGCGATGGTCCATAAGTGGCCCACCGCATAGTTCGGTGCCAAGTGCTCGATCACGGTGGGCAGCGCCACGGCTTCGAAAGCCACCACGCTTAAATAGCCTAAAATAATCGCCCAGGTGCACAAGAACGAGGGGAGATGGCCTAGGGCGCGGTAGCTGTAGACATGCTCGCCGCCTACTTTGGGCATGGCGGAGGCCAGCTCGGCGTAGGTCAGGCCCACCATGACGATCGCTAAACCGCCGATAATGAACGCTAAAATGGCACCGATGCTGCCAGCGGATTGAATCGCGGTGCCGGTCAATACAATCCAGCCCCAGCCAATCATCGCGCCGAAGGCAAGGGCTAATACGTCGCCGCGGGCCAGTACCCGGACGAGCTTGTCCTGTTCAGAAGAGGGAGTGGTCATCGCACAGTATCCTGCAGGTTATTGGATGTTGTCGTTGGCGCTCTGTGGCGCAGTGTCCTGATTCCGGTGGCGGAATAGTGACACGCTAGCAGGCGGCGCTCAGAACGCGAATGCACCACTTTGGCGTTCGACTAGACCACTTCTTCAACGCACCAAATAAGTGCATACATGGCATCATGCTTTCGTCTAAACGCCTGATGGTAGCGGGCTTCACGCGGGAAAGGGGGCGCTGATATGGATCGCGAGCAGGTCTTGCACCAATTCAAGCAACTTTATGCACTCCAACCGGAGCGGCTGAGTAAGCAGGTGCGCATCGAGCAAGCGCTGCGCCAAGCCATTACGCAGCAGTGGCCCAGCGGGCTGCGGTTGCCCTCTCATCGTGTGTTGGCCGATGCCGTGAACGTCGCGCGCCAAACCCTGGCCTTGGCAATAGGCACACTGCTGGAAGAGGAGTTGCTAAAGACCGCCCACGGCCAGGGAACCTGGACCTGCAAACCCACCGCGCCGCCGCCCGCAGCACCGACCCACGTTCAGCTCTCCCAGCGGGCCCAGCGGGTGCTGCAAGGGCCTGGGGCCAGCATGATTCAGAGCGGGGCCTTCGTGCCCGGCATTCCCGATATCGCCCAGTTCCCCATGCGCAAGTGGCGCCAGCTCTACGCCAGCGTGACGGTGCCGCAAAATGCGCTGCTGCTCTCCTACTCCACCGGCGGCTACGGCCCGCTGAAACGCGCGATTCGTGATTTCCTGGCCCGCTGGCGGGATATTCATTGCGACACCGAGCAGATTATCATTACCGATGGCACCCACAACGGCATCGAACTGTGCGCCGTTGCCTTGGCCGATGTGGGCGATACGGTGGCGATGGAGTCGCCTTGCTACTGGGGGGCACGCAACGTGTTTACCGCCGCCGGGCTCAACATCGAGATGCTGCCATGGCAGCCGGAAAAGGGCCATGCGCTGCCCGCTTCTCTCGGCCCCGTGGCGCTGGCTTATCTCACCGGATCGCACCACTACCCGCTCAGCGTGCCGACCCGCGCCGCGCATAAACGGCGGCTATGTGAGGCGTTATCGCCCACCTATGTGGTGGAAGACGACTACGAATTTAACCGCGACGATCACCCTAACCTGCTGTTCGATGCCCACTCCGAGCGCCATTTGCTGGTAGGCTCTTTCTCCAAGATGATGTTTCCCGGCCTGCGGCTGGGCTATTTGGTGGTGCCGCGCCATTTGGCAGGGCCCATGAACCGCCTGCGCAGCGAGCTGTTTCGTGAGGGCCGTATGCTGGACCAGGCCGTGCTCGCCCAGTTCATTTTCGATGGTGATTTGGATGCTTGGTGTCGGCGCATTCAGCGGGACTACTTAGGCCGTCAGCAGGTACTGCACGACCAGCTACGTTCGCTGCCCCAGGTGCGCTCGGTGTCACCGCCCAGCAGTGCCATCAGCCTGTGCGTGGAGTTCGAGCCGGGCATCAACGATGTGGCCATCGCGCAATCGCTGCTGAAAGAGCACTTGATCGTGCGGCCGTTGAGCCCGGTATGTGCACCGAACGACCCACGCGTGGGATTGGTAATGGGGGTGGGCATGCTGTCAGGGGAAACACTGGTGCGCGAGGCGCAGCGCCTGCGCCGCTGCCTGGAGCCGCTGCTGCGCTAAGCGGCCAACGAGCTTTATTCGTCGGTACACACAAAACGTGAGCAACACGACTTATCCACAAGGACCGTCCTATGTATCGCCCTGTTGATAGCTTTTGGGTTTCTGCTTTCTCTGCTGCTTCTTCCACCGCCTCGCTACGCGGGTGGCTGGCCGTCGCGGCCATGCTGCTACTCTCTGGGTGCGCCACCTTTGCGCCCAGCCCTCCAGAAGATCAGACCAACATCTGCGAGATTTTCCGCGAGCAGCCGAGCTGGTACGACTACGCGAAAGAGTCGGAGGAGAAGTGGGGAACGCCCATCGCGACCCAAATGGCGTTCATTCAGCGGGAGTCCTCGTTTCGCAGCCACGTGCGCCCAGACCGCAAATACTACCTGGGCTTCATCCCCGGCCCGCGCCCGTCGTCCGCCAAAGGCTACGCCCAGGCCCAAGATCCGGTATGGGGCGAGTACGAAGATCAAGCGGGCAGTCTGTTTGCCCGGCGCACGCACATGAAGCACGCCACCGATTTCATTGGCTGGTACAACGCCCGCACTCGCGCCCAAACGGGTATCTCGCTCAACAATCCTGAACACCTCTATTACGCCTACCACGAGGGCGCAGGCGGCTATCAGCGGGGCACCTATCGCAGCAAACCCCAGGTGCTCAACGCGGGCCGCCAAGTGGCGAGCCTTTCCAACCGCTACCAGGCCCAGCTCAATAGCTGCCAGGCAGAGTTCCAGTGCCGCAAGTTCTATCAGGTGTGGCCGTTCTGTCGTAGCTGAGGGGGGGGCGTTCATGACACTGTTGATGGGCGTCGCCTTTGTCGGCGTGGTGTTTTTTACCTCCATGCTCTCCGGCGTGTTTGGCATGGCGGGCGGGCTGGTATTGCTGTGGTTCCTGCTGGTGATGTTTCCTGCCAGCACCGCCATGGCCGTGCATGGGGTCATTCAGCTAACGGCCAATGCGTCCCGGGCGTGGCTGTCGCGGCGCTTTATCGTATGGCGTATTGTGGCGCTGATGGCCTTGGGCGTGCTCAGCGCGGCGGGACTTCTGCTGCTGTTTAACTACACGCCCAATGCGGCCACCGTTTCTTTATTGATCGGGCTGCTGCCCATCTTGGTATGGACGCCCAGGCACTGGTTCCAGCTAGACGCTCATCGCGCCAGCCACGCGTTTTGCTGCGGCATCGCCTCGGGCGGCCTCACGATTGCCGCCGGGGTATCCGGCCCGCTGATCGATATCTTCTTCGTGCGCTCGCAGATGGATCGCCGCCAAGTCGTCGCTACCAAGGCCATGATTCAAGTGGTCGCCCACTCCATCAAAATTCTCTTCTACTTGGGTGCCGCCCTTGCGCTCAGCGCGGGTGAGTGGAGCATCGTGCTATTGGCAGCCCCGTTTGCCATGCTGGGCACGCAAACCGGCACGCGGATTCTGCACCGCCTGACCGACGCCAACTTCCGCACCTGGACCCGCTGGATCGTGACCGGCATTGGGGTGTTTTACTTCCTGCAGGGGGTGTATCTGCTCACCCGTTAATCGTTTAGGGCCTTCGCGGCACGCTTTAGATGGCGACCTATACTGACCTTACCTAATGCTGGAGGTCGCCATGGATTACCGCTACTACCGCGAAGCCCTTGCCACCTCGCTTACCCAAAGCGAGCTACCCTTTGCCCCCGCCGAGTATCAAGCGCGCCTGGAAACGGTGCGCCACGCCATGGCACAGCGCGAGTTAGATGCGCTGCTGCTCACCGACCCCGCTGATATTAACTATCTCACTGGTTACCACACCTTTGAGGTGTCGGTGCATGCCTGCTTGGTCTGCACACAGGAAAAGCTCGTTCTTCAAGTGGCCTCGATTGAAACGGGTGCCGCGGTGGTCACCGCCCGCGTTGATGAGATCATTGGCTACCGTTGGGAAAACCTGAATGAAATCATCGACCCGTTGGCCGACCTGTTAACCCCCTGCCCGCGCATTGGCATCGACGGCTGGAGCAGTGGGCTGCGGGTGGGCGTGATGAACGCCCTCGCCCAGGCAGTGGGCCAAGAGCGCTTTTTTGAAGCGGGCGACCTGCTGGATGCCATCAAGATCGTCAAAAGCAGTGCCGAGCTCGAGATGCTCAAAGAGAGTGCGCGCATCACCGCCGCTGGCTTAGAGACGGCGATGGCCGCCATTCACCCCGGCATGACCGATAACGACATTGCCGCCATTGGCGCCAAGGCGCTGCTCGAAAACGGCAGCGAGTTCATGAGCCTACAGCCTATCGTGACCAGCGGGCACCGTATTGGGGTGATTCACGTGAACCATAAGCGCCGCGTGATTCAGCCCAACGAGCCGGTCTTTTTAGAGTTCGGCGCGGCGTATCAACGCTACACCGCACCGATGATGCGCACCGCCGTGACCGGCACGCCTAACGCCGCCCTCACCGCCACCCAAGACCTCTGTCGCTCGATATTCGAAACCCTCTGCGAGACCATGCGTCCCGGCCACTCCTTCGATGCTGCGGCCCTGGCTGCCGATGCGCTGCTGGCCCCTCGACGCGACGAGCTGTTTTTTTCGGGGGTGTTTGGCTACGCCGTGGGGGCACAGTTTCCACCCAGTTGGGTAGAGGGCACGGGATACATTGCCAAAGGCCAAGCCCGCTCCTTCGAAACCAACATGGTGTTTCATTTACCGCTCTGCCTGCGGGTACCCGGCCAATGGGGCGTTGGCCTGAGCGATACCGTGGTGGTCACCGAGCAGGGTGCCAAGCCGCTCACCAACAACGATTGGCAGCTTTATCACGCCAGCAATACGTCCATGCACCCATAGCCTAAGATTGACACCACGATTGAGGGAGGCTATCTTCAACATAAATGTAAATGAGAAACACTCTCTTTTTAGCCAGCAACCGGGTAGATAAAGAGCCGTTGAGGTAAAGGGACGTCACATGACCAGTGAACAGCGCCAGCTTCGTCAAACTCTGCTGTTTTTACGCACCTCGTTTGAAGCCATTCAGCACTCCATTGCCGGACGGCTAGAAGACCCGCTGCCCTGCTGGCTAGACACCAGCATGCTCTCCATGCTCTCCCGAGAGCTGACCCGCTGCTGCCAGCAGGCCAAGCCGCTGTTCGCGCCTGCGGTCGTGGAGCAGCTCTTTATCGCCTCCCAGCAATGCGACCTGCTGCTCAAACAGTGCCCCGGCGTGCTCAGCAGTGCCGTTTGCCACCGTCAGCTCAGCGCAATCATGCTGCCGCTCGCCAGCGCCATTCGCCAAATCGATACGCCTGCCAAGCGCCGCTGGCCTTGGCAACGGCACTAAACGAACGCTCATTGACGCCCCTTAACCCCGCCCCATTTGCTCGGCGGGGTTTTGTTTTACGCGACCGTCCCCATTAACCATAGCCATCGCATCGTCGTTGGCGCTTACTAGTAAACTGGTCTATTCTATTTGCCACGATGATACCCACTACTTCAAAAGGAGTTTTGCTCTATGGCGTATGAAACGCTGTTTACCCCCATTACGCTGGGTAGCCTGACACTTCCTAACCGCGTCATCATGGCACCACTGACACGTGCTCGCACGCCGGACAGCATCCCGGGCAAGATCCAAGAGGCGTATTACGGCCAGCGCGCAGGGGCAGGCCTGATCATCAGCGAAGCCACCAACATCTCTCCCACTGCCCGTGGCTACGTGTACACACCCGGCATCTGGACCGACGAGCAGGAAGCCGGGTGGAAAGGCGTCGTGGACGCCGTTCATGCCAAAGGTGGCCGCATGGCGCTGCAGCTGTGGCACGTTGGGCGCGTTTCCCACGAAATGGTGCAGCCCAACGGCCAGCAGCCGGTAGCCCCCAGCGCGCTGAAAGGCGAAGGCGCTCAGTGTTTCGTCGAATTCGAAGATGGCACCGCTGGTCAGCACCCCACCAGCACGCCGCGTGCGCTGGAAACCGACGAGATTCCCGGCATTGTGGATGACTATCGCCAAGCGGCCATCCGCGCCAAGCGCGCCGGGTTCGATATGGTCGAAGTCCACGCCGCCAACGCTTACTTGCTGAACCAGTTCCTGGCCACCGGCACCAATAAGCGCACCGACCAGTACGGCGGTTCGCTGGAAAACCGTGCCCGCTTCCCTCTGGAAGTGGTCGATGCAGTGGTAGAAGTGTTTGGTGCCGAGCGTGTTGGCATTCGCATGACGCCGTTCATCGAGCTGTTCGGTTTGACCGACGACGAGCCGGAAGCGATGGCGTTCTACATGGCCGAGCAGCTCTCCAAGCGCGGCCTCGCCTACCTACACCTGAACGAGCCGAACTGGGCGGGCGGCGATATCACCTTCCCGGCCGGTTTCCGTGAGCAGATGCGCGAGCGCTTTAGCGGCAGCCTGATCTACTGCGGCAACTACGACGCCGAGCACGCGCAGGCGCGCATCAGCGAAAACACCGCCGATGCCGTGGCCTTTGGCCGTCCTTACATCGCCAACCCCGATTTGCCGGAACGCTTCCGTGTCAATGCCCCGCTGACCGAACCGAACCAGGAAACCTTCTATGGCGGCGATGAGAAGGGCTATACCGATTACCCATTCATGGATAACGGTTACGACCGCATGAGCTAAGCGACGTTGCTAAGGCATGACGAGGGTTTCCCCACTTTGGGGAACCCTTAAGCATGAAAAGCATCACTCCGGTGGTGCTTTTTTTATGCCTTGAACGCGTAAAACGCTGTTAATCTGTTGATTCTATCGTTTTAACGCGATAACCCTACTGCTGGAGAGGTCGCTCATGTTCGGTTCTTTGATGGCGCTGCTCGTCTCGCTCCTGCTGGTAGGAGCTGCCGCCATGACGGGCGCGCGCTTTCGCCCCGACGGCTGGTATCGAACACTGCGCAAACCCCGCTGGACCCCGCCCGATCTGGCCTTTCCCATTGCCTGGGGTATTCTCTATCTATTGATGGCGATCGCGGCATGGCGGATCTATATGGCGGACGACTCGCCGCTACGCAGCGCGAGCTTGGCCGTCTATGGCGCCCAGCTGCTGGCCAATGCAGCGTGGTCCTGGCTGTTCTTTGGGCGCAAGCAGATCGGCGCGGCGCTGGTGGATATCGTGGTGTTGTTGGGATTGATTACACTGGCCATTGGCCTATTTGCCCAGGTGAATACCTTCGCCGCGTGGCTAATGGTGCCTTACTGGCTGTGGGTCGCCCTTGCGCTGGCACTCAACGCCACCATTTTGCGGCTCAATCGCGCCTAGGTGTTACATAACGAAAAGGTTTCACCCCATGGATACAACGTCACTTCCCGTTCTACTGGCCTTTACCTCGCTGCTACTCGGCGTGGTGGCCGTGGTGATTTTTGCTTATGTCGTGCTGCCAAAACGGCGCCGTGCCAAGGCCAAGGCCACTGAGGCTCCCGCACCGGTCGCAACGCCCACGCCGCCTCCTGCGGACGAGCCGCCGCCCGCCCCCACCAAGCGCACGGGCAAGGTCAAGCAGCACTCGCTGTTCGTCATTTTTAACCAGCCGGATGATACCACCGACGCGCGTTTGACCGAGTGGCTGCGGAGCAAAGGCGCCCATTACGACGCCATCAAGAAGGTGTTTTTGATCGACGGCCAGCAAGCGTCTAACCCCATTACCGTGGCGAATGCCTTCCCGCCGGGAGAGATGCCTGACCTATTACGCGGGGAAACCCACGAGCCGATCCGCGGCGTTAGCCTGCTGGTGAAGCCGCCGCTGCATAAACGCCGCAATCAGCAGATGCACGTGTATGTGGAACTCGCCAAGGAGATGAACGAGACCTTCAGCGGCGACATGCTGGATGCCGACAGGGAACCTGCCAGCGAATCCACCTACGCCCAGATCATCGGTTAACTCATACCACGCCTTGGCTACGCAGGTAGTCGTCGTAGCTGCCGCTGAAATCGACGATGCCCTCCGGCTGCATGTCGATGATGCGTGTGGCGAGACTGGAGACGAACTCGCGGTCATGGCTGACGAACAGCAGCGTGCCGGGGTAGTTTTCCAGCGCCAGGTTGAGCGCTTCGATGGACTCCATGTCCAGATGGTTGGTGGGTTCGTCCATCAGCAGCACGTTGGGATTGGTGAGCGTTAACTTACCGAACAGCATACGCCCCTGCTCGCCGCCGGAAATCACCTTCACCGATTTGCCGATATCGTCGCTGGAGAACAGCATGCGGCCCAGCGCGCCGCGCACCACCTGCTCGCCCCCTTTGGTCCACTGGCTCATCCACTCGAACAGGGTGGCGTCATTGGCGAAGTCGTCGGCATGATCCTGAGCGAAGATGCCAAGCTCGGCGGCATCGGTCCACTTCACTTCGCCAGCATCAGGGCGCAGGTCACCGGCCAGGGTTTTCAGCAGCGTGGTCTTACCAATGCCGTTGGGGCCGATGATGGCAATCCGCTCGCCCGCTTCCACGGTCATGGAGAAGCGCTTGAACAGCGGCTCGCCGTCGTAGCCTTTGGTAATGGCATCGACGTTCACCGCGTTGCGGTGGATTTTCTTGTTTTGTTCGAAGCGGATGAACGGGCTGACGCGACTGGAGGGTTTGATGTCTTCCAGCTTGATCTTGTCGATCTGGCGCGCCCGCGAGGTGGCCTGCTTCGCTTTCGATGCGTTCGCCGAGAAGCGGCTGACAAACTGCTGCAGTTCGGCAATTTGCGCTTTCTTCTTGGCGTTGTCGGCATACTGACGTTCACGCGCAGCGGTGGCCGCCGTCATGTAGTCGTCGTAGTTACCAGGGAACAGGGTGATTTCGCCGTAATCCAGATCGGCCATGTGGGTACAGACGCTGTTCAGGAAGTGGCGGTCGTGGGAAATGATCACCATGGTGCTGCTGCGCGCTTTCAGAATGTCTTCCAGCCAGCGAATGGTGTTGATATCCAGGTGGTTGGTAGGTTCGTCGAGCAGCAAAACGTCCGGGTCGGAGAACAGCGCCTGGGCCAGCAACACACGCAGCTTCCAGCCGGGGGCGACTTCGCTCATGGGGCCGGCGTGCTGTTCGATGGGAATGCCCAGGCCCAACAGCAGCTCGCCCGCGCGGGACTCGGCGGTATAGCCGTCCAGCTCGGCAAAGCGCACCTCCAAGTCCGCCACGGCCATACCGTCTTCTTCGCTCATCTCGGGCAGCGAGTAGATGCGCTCGCGCTCGGCGGCCACTTTCCATAGCTCGGCGTTGCCCATGATGACGGTGTCGATCACCCGCTCGTTCTCGTAGGCAAACTGGTCCTGACGCAGCTTGCCCAGCCGAGTGCTGCTGTCCAGCATCACCTGCCCGGACGTGGGCTCCAGCTCGCCACCGAGAATTTTCATGAAGGTGGACTTGCCGCAACCATTCGCGCCAATCAACCCGTAGCGATGGCCGTTATTGAACTTGACGGAGACGTTTTCGAACAGGGGCTTGGCCCCAAACTGCATGGTGATGTTGGCGGTGGCGATCAAGATAGAGACCCTGGTTGGCGACATAGCCCTGTTGGAGGAGCGGCATGCGTGCAAAAGCACGCGATTCTACGCGCCTTTGGGCCACGTTACATCTCCCCTCAAGGCTTCTGCTCACCGTCTTTTACTGGCTGCGCGGGCATGTCGAGCAGAAAACGTTCACCATCAATCGCTTGGCGGAGTCGCGAGTGGAGAATCTCGACAATGCCCGCGTGCTCACCTACTAGCGCGGTGGTCGCCACCGTTAATCCGCGATGGCGTTGCTCGGCGGCGGCGCAAATCTCGGCAATGTCACCGCCTTCACCGGCATGACGGCCTGGGGAGAGAAACAGCATCGCCAGCACCACGTGGCCGCTGCTGAATTCGGGAGTATCCAGCAGGTCCTCCAAGAGCGGCTCGTTGAAGCGGTACTCATCGCCGTCACGTCGCTCCATGGAAGCGGCCGCCACGCAGCTCACCTCGTCGCCCAGCAGGACGCTCAACTGCCCGGCCAGGCGGTTACGGACGGCGGTGACCTCGGGAATCGGGCTGCCGTGATCCACCAGCGCGACCTTAGCAGCGTCATTTTCGGGCAGTTGGGCGCGCACGTGATCGGCCAACAGTTTCGCCAAACGCAGGTCGTTATGACCGAGCTCATCCACCAGCGGCTGTGCGACGCGCACCGTCACATCAGGGAAGCGTGCCTGCAGCGCGGCCATCCGCTCCGGTAAATACCCCGTGAGGGCTTTGCTGGGGCCGAAGAAAAACGGCAGCACGACGATCTCGGTGGCCCCCGCTTCGGCGCTGCGTTCGGCAGCGGGGCCCAGCGTGATGGCCGGAATGCCATCGACCTCTTCGGCGGGGATTTTATTGGAGTGCAGCAGCGAGGCCGCTTGAACGGTTTCCCCGAGCTGCTCACTCAGCGCCGCCGCCACCCGACGCAGATTATGGGTCGCTTGGGGGCGTAGAGAGCCGTTATCGACAAGAAAAATAGCGCGCATCGCGTTCGTCCTTTTCAGTCAAAGCGTGGATGAGCCGCCAGCACATCCGCAGCGGCTCGGTGTAGCTGGGCGTGGCGTGCGGCGAGAGCGATGATATCGCGGTCGTAGCCACCGCCAATCACCGCCGCGACGGGAATGGCCGCCTCGCGACAGAGGTTCAACACATAGTGATCTCGGGCATACAGCCCGTCGCTGCTTAGCGATAAATAGCCCAGGCGGTCGTCGTGATGCACATCTACCCCCGCATCGTAGAGCACCACGTCTGGCTGGTAGGCAGCAAGCACCCCAGGCAGCCAAGAGGTCAGTTCGGCCAGATACGCAGCATCGCCCATGCCGTTGGGCAGGGCGATATCCAGGTCGCTTTTTGCTTTGCGGGCGGGAAAGTTTCGCGCCGCGTGCATGGACAACGTAAACACGCCTGGCACCTTTTCAAAGAGGCGCGCGGTGCCATCGCCCTGGTGCACGTCGCAATCCACGATCAGCACCCGCTCTGCCCAGCCCTGCGCCAGCGCGTGGGCGGCGGCCACGGCTAAGTCGTTGATCAAGCAGTAGCCGCTGGCGGCATCTGTATGGGCGTGGTGCGTGCCGCCCGCCGAGTTACAGGCAAGCCCGGTGGCCAGGGCCGCTTCCAGGGTGAGCAGCGTGCCGCCGGTTTCCAGCCGCACTCGTTCCACCAAGGCCTCGGACCATACGAATCCACTGCGCCGCTGGGCGGCACGATCGAGCTGACCGTGCACAAACGCATGCACGTACTCTGGGGTATGCACGCGTTGCAGGCTTTCCAGGGTGGCCGGCTGGGGCGTGTGCCACTCGATGGGACACGCCAACGTTTGCTCGCCCAACAGCTGCCGAAGCACCCGAAACTTTTCCATCGGAAAAGGATGATTGGCTGGCAAATCAATCGTATAACCCGGATGATGAACCACCGTTAACGCCATGCGCGTGTTGCCACTTTGGTCACGAATGTAGATCGCTTATGTTGCTTGATACCACGACGTTAAACCAGCAGAGAAACTTCTTCGACGGCCATGCGGCTATTTGGCTATTTGGCTACGGTTCGCTGATTTGGAAGGCCGATTTTGAGTATCTAGAGCGGCGCCCGGCGGCCATTACCGGCTGGGCGCGGCGCTTCTGGCAGGGCTCCCACGACCACCGGGGCACGCCGGACGCGCCGGGACGTGTGGCCACCCTGATTCGTGCCGAAGGCGCGGTGTGCCACGGAATGGCCTACCGCATCACCCCAGAAGTGCTTGCCCCGCTGGATATGCGGGAGAAAAACGGCTATCTACGGGAGAAAGTCACGCTGACCTTTCTGGATGAAGCGGGCCATCCCGACCCCGCACAAGCGCCTACCGACGGGCTGATTTATCTGGCCAGCGAGGATAACCCAGCGTTTTTAGGCGATGCGCCGCTGGCCGATATCGCCCAGCAAATTGCCCAGGCCCACGGCCCCAGCGGACCCAACAGCGCCTACTTGCTCAACCTGGCCCAGGCGCTGCGCGAACTGGGCACCGAGGATGCGCATATCTTTGCCCTGGAGGAGCAGTTACAGCGCTACCAGTAGCGCGGGTAGCGGCGGTGGCGGGCGAGGTTATTGACCAATATCGCGACCAACAGCATGACGATGCAGCCCGCGCCAATGGGCATCAGCGGATACCACCAGCCCAATTGATGCACGCTAGCGCCGCCTGCCACGGCAATCAGCGCTGCGGCAGCTCCTGGCGGATGCACGGTATGGGTGAGCTGCATGATCAATATGGAGAGCGACACCGCCAGCGCCATGGAAAGGGGCGTGGCGCCCAGCCATTGATAGCAGCCTACCCCCACACAGGCAGAGAGCACGCTACCAAAAAGCACGTGGCTTGGCTGGGCAAAGGGGCTTTCCGGGGCCGCGTAAATCAGCACCGAGGTTGCCCCGAACGAGCCCACGATCAACAGCTGCTGGGAGAGCCATTCGGCGCTTAGCCAGCAAATCAGCGCCATGCCGGTAAAGGCTCCCAGCCATGACCAGCAGGCATCTTGCCAGCCCACCCGAGGGCGCGGCGTCCGTTCTCCGCGCATTTTGCCAAGATACGTCTTCATCGCACTCGCCTTTGCACAAAAAGAGTGCAGATGATGACAAAATGCACCACAGAAGCAAATGACAATGCGTCATAGATAGATGAGATTCGCTCAAGCCAACGTTACCGAAGACAGCCGGACGAGCCGACGCCTTAGCGTTTGCCCTCCCGCCGCGGTGCTACATCATCAGCCACGACAGGATAAACAGTGCCACCAGCGTGCGGAAAATGCCGCCGATGATGGAACCGCGCAGAAACGCTCGCAGCCCGCCCCATAGGATCAGTAGACCGATCAACAGTATCGCGAGGCTCAAGAACGAGTCGTTGATTCCCAGCGAACGCGTCAGCCCGCCGATAAAGTCATCGAAGGCACCAAAAAAATTGGTGAAGATTCCCACCAAAAACTCCACCACCACGCGGATGGCCTCACCAATCGCTTCACCAATGCCTTCAAAAAATCCGTTTGCCTGCATGCGTGTTGTCCGTTGCTCGAAGATGGTCGTCTAAAAAGAATAGCGGGAAGTTAAGTGCTCAACGATAGTCGGCATTGTGTGTGAAAACACGGTGTGTGAAAACACGCGAACTGGCAAAACCACGTCATGGGCAGCTTCCACCTTTCGCCTATTCCCTTTTTAGCACTTCCGCGTTACAACATTAAGCATGCATGTGCGGGAGAGACTGGTGCACGACGCCAGCGCCGAAGGAGCAACGACCCCGGAAACTCTCAGGCCAACGGACCGCAATCGCTAACGTTTTTACCAATACGTTCCGAAGAGTGGTTGATGACGGCGTCACTCAACCCACCGAAGGAGCAAGCGCCGCCTCATTGGCGTGAATCTCTCAGGTTCCATGACGGAAGGGGTACCCCTAGCAAACACCTTTGCTGAGGGTATCGCCCGACGCTCATACAATCTGTGGAGATCATCATGCAACGCATTGCAGTCATTGGCGGTGGCATTACCGGCATCACCAGCGCCTACGCCCTCGCTAAACGCGGCTTTGACGTCACCGTCTTCGAGAAGCATCGCTACGCGGCAATGGAAACCTCCTTTGCCAACGGCGGTCAGCTGTCCGCCTCGAATGCCGAGGTATGGAACCACTGGCCCACGGTCATCAAAGGCCTGCGCTGGATGCTGAAAAACGACGCCCCGCTGCTCGTCAACCCTCGCCCCACCTGGCACAAGCTGAGCTGGTTTGCCGAGTTCATTGCCGCCATTCCCCGCTATGCCTACAACACCACCGAAACGGCGCGCCTGGCGATTGCTGCCCGAGAGCACTTGTTTCAGTGGGCCCGCGATGAGCAGATCGAGTTCGATGTGAAGCAAAAAGGCATTTTGCATATCTACCGCGATAAAGCAGGCTACGAGCACGCAGCCAAGGTGTCACAGTTGCTCCAAAAAGGCGGGCTCGAGCGCCGCGCCGTCACGCCAGAAGAGATGCGCGCCATCGAGCCCACCCTAGCGGGTAACTATTACGGCGGTTTCTTTACCGAAAGCGATGCCACGGGCGATATCCATAAGTACACCAACGGATTGGCGAAAGCCGCTGCCAAACGCGGCGTGCAGCTCAACTACGGTCATCAAGTGACCGACCTGGGTGCGGATGAGAGCAGCGCCTGGATCAGCGCGGTGGTCGACGGCGAAGAGGTTCATCAGAGCTTCGATAGCGTAGTGGTGTGTGCAGGCGTGGGCAGCCGCGCGATCGCCGCGAAGCTTGGCGACCGCGTGAATATCTACCCGGTCAAAGGCTACTCCATCACCGTACAGTTGGATGACGAGGCATCACAGCAGGCCGCTCCCACGGTCAGCCTGCTGGACGACGAGACCAAACTCGTCACCAGCCGCTTGGGCAACGACCGCTTCCGCGTGGCGGGGACGGCAGAGTTCAACGGCGCCAACCGCGACATTCGTAACGACAGGATTCAGCCACTGGTGCGCTGGGTGGAGCAGTGCTTTCCTGGTGTGAGTACTCAGCGGGTGGTGCCGTGGGCGGGGCTACGCCCGATGATGCCGAACATGCTGCCCAAGGTCGGCCCCGGCAAGTTGCCAACCGTTTTCTACAATACCGGTCATGGCCACCTAGGCTGGACGCTCTCGGCGATCACTGCCGAGATGCTCGCCGACGCGGTCGATCACTCACATGCCACGTCACTGGCGATCACCCGCTAGACGCGGTAACCCATAACGAAAAGGGGCCACCAGGCCCCTTTGTTAACATGGCCAACATGGCTAACATGCGACCCTATCCCGTCCGCTCTCTTTGGCGTGATACAGCGCGTTATCGACCCGTTTCATCATGCTCTTGGGCGTATCGTGCGCAGCGGCCTCGGCAACCCCCAAGCTAACGGTGACACGGTCGGCCCCCGGAAAAGAGGCGCTAGCGATACGCTGACGTATCTTCTCAGCGAGCTTGGCCGCTTGCTCGCGGGGCGTTTCGGGAGCCAGAATGATGAACTCCTCGCCTCCCCAGCGGGCGCAGTAGTCGGCGCTGCGCAAATTGGTCTCCAGCAGCGTTGCCAACGCGCGCAGCACTTGATCGCCCACGTCGTGACCTTGGCTATCGTTGATCGTTTTGAAATAGTCGATGTCGAGCATGATGAGCGAAAATGGTCGCACATAGCGGCTCAAGCGACCTAGCTCGTGTTTCAGCAGGTAATCGAACCTTGAGCGATTCATCAGCCCGGTCAGCATATCGGTGGTGGCGAGGCGCTTTAATTCGGCTTCTTTTTCCACCCGCCGGGTGATATCACGCTGAACTAGCACTAGAACGGTCGACGCATAGCCGGGCATCGACATCGCGGTGATACGCCACTCGATGAGCGGTCGTGGCGCTTTGGAGAGCAACGCCTCCTCTTCATGATCCAGACCGGAGAGCGAATATCCCACCTTCAGCTCACCGGCAGACAAGGCTTGGTCGAGCTGACTCAACAATTGCTCGTTCGCCGCCGCTTGATGGACGATTTTAGGGGACGCCCCCAACCAACGGTAGCGATCGCCCCCCCAAAATTGAACGTACTCTTCGCTAACATCCAGCACCCGAATGCCACCACCATCGGGCCACCTGCCAAGCATCGCGACGGCCTGACTGCTGGGTTCGCTGATGGACAGCGGCGCTCCTTGCTCTTGATCTTGCGATGTTTCTACCATAATTCATCCAATGAAAGTCGGCGTTGGGGTCGTTTCGTCCCAGAAACGAGCCGTGATATCCAAGCGCGAAACGTCTTTCGACAATACGCACCCTCGATGCACTGGCCACGTCGCCATTACACGGAGGATACGCGCGCTTACTCAATAGCAATATAGTCCACGTTATGAATACGCGAAAAGTAGCGACCGTTACGCGGCTCTTGCGACCCAAAGCCGATAGAGCGCTGGCGTAAAGAAAAACGACACTAATGTGGCCAAGAGTAGACCAAAGCCCACCGTTTGTGCGAAGGGAGGCCATAACCCACCGGCGGCGACCATGAGCGGAATGAGCCCCGCAAAGGTCGTGATGGTCGTCGACACGATATGCCGGCTGGTTGGCCCGCTGATCACTGCCAACATTGCCTCGCTATCCCCTTGCCGAGCAGCCGGATCGTCATCGAAGGCAGCAATGATGATGATCGTGGCGTTGATCGCCACCCCCACCAACCCCATGATGCCGACGATGATCACGAACCCGAACGCGTGCCCGCTCAGCAGTAGGGCCACGATGCCCATGCCCATCGCCTGCGCCCCAGCGATAAAGACGATGGCGGCACGACGGAAAGAGTTAAAGGCCAGCACTACGGTCGCCAACATCGCAATGACGAGCAGCACCACCGAGGCGAGCAGCTGGCTGACGGCTTCGTCACGCTCGGCGGCTTCACCACCGGTTTCGATCCGATAACCGGGGGGAAGACGTATCTCGCCCGAATCGATGGCCGCCTGAAGCTTGGTCTCGAGCTGTGCCATGGAGATGGCTGGCAGCGCATCGGCTACCAAATAGCCTTGCACGAGCTGGACACGCTCGGCGTTGCGGCGGGTAATGACGCTCCACGAAGGTACCAAGCCGCTGTCGGCGACGGCCGCGAGCGGTAATCCCTCGCTGGCGTGCTCACTGACGAGGCGTAACGCCGCCAGCTGTTCGGCGTCGGTGCGCCAGTCGTCGGCATAGCGCACGCGCACGGGAAGCTGCTGGGTGTCTTCAAGTAATACGCCCGCGGGTTGACCAGAGAGCGCCGCCCCCACCTGCTCGGCAAGATTTTGCGGCGATAGCCCGACATTGTTCAGCGCGGTTTGGTCGATATCCAGCATCAGGCGGGGTAAATCTTGCTGCATCCCGGCGCGCACATGAGTCACCTGGGGAAGCTGGTGCATCAGGCCTGCTAGCTCGAGTCCGAGCGACGAGAGTACGTTCAAATCATTGCCATAGACGCGCAGCTCGATGGGAGCCTTGAACGGCGGCCCCTGCTCGTATTTGCGCACCACGCTTTGGGCCTGTGGAAAGCGTCTATCCAACGCCTGTTGCAAGGGGGGCACCTGCCGATTGGTGACGTCTAACGATTCTGTATCCACGATCAAGTGCAAGAAAGCAGGGTTATTATCTTCATTCGTCAGCACGTTGTAGTACATCATCGGAGCGCTTTCGCCGATGAACGCAGAGACGCGTAGCACGCCCGGCACCTCCCGCACCATGTGCTCCATGTCATGGGCCAAGGCCTGCGTTTGCGCGATGCTGCTGGCAGCGGGTAGCCGTACTTCGATATGAAACTGATCGCGATCGGCAGGCGGGAAAAATGCGACGTCTAGAGTGGGCATTAACGCGATTCCACCCACGGGCACACAGAGGGTAATGACCATGGCGGCCACAGGATGGCGCAACGCGCTCCGCACCGTGCCACGAAAGGCACGCTTCAGCGAGTGGTCGCGCGGGGCAGGCGGTTTGGCCGCCACCTTGGCCAGCAGCATGGGTGACAGCGCCGGCACTAGAAATAGCGAGACCAGGTACGAACTCACTAGCGCCACCATGACCGCCATGGCCAGCGGTCCGACGAACTCTCCCGCCGGGCCTGGCATGAGCACGATGGGCATGAACGCCAGAATGGTCGTCAGCGTACTGGCGAGCAGCGGCACCGCTAAATGGCGTAACGCATCGCGGGTCGCAGTCAGCGCAGAATCACCTTGTAAAAAGCGCTCCCGGAGGGCGTTGGTCATGACGATAGCGTTATCCACCATTAGCCCCAGCGCGACAATGATGCCGATGATGCTCATTTGGTGAATTTCCATGCCCAACGGCCGGAATAGCGCCAGTGTCAGCAGCGCCGTGGCGGGAATGGCCAAGCCCACGGTCAAGGCAGAGCGCCACCCCATGGTCAGAAATAGAATGGCGACCACCAATACCAAGCCCATTAGCAGACTGAGCGCTACATCGCTCAGCCGCTGGTTGGTGTAGCTGGCCTGCTCGAAGACCTCTTCGACGGCAAGACCGACCGGCAGCTCATCGGCGAAGTCGGCCAGTCGCTCCTGCGCCCGCGACACCCATCGATCGATCCGCTGACCAGGCGCCATGCGTGCGCCCACATAGACGGCGCGCTCACCGTCGAGCAGCGCCACGGCGTTGGGCGGGTCTTGCACACCACGGCGCAGTTCGGCGATTTCGCCCAGTTTGACGCTCTGTCCCTGCCGGGTCGTCACGTTGATCTCCCGCAGACGATCCAGCGCGTCGAACTCGCCGCTCAGACCTACCGTGAGCCGATGGCCTTCGGTCACGACTTCACCCGCCGTGCGTCGCCCATCGCTGGCCTCGATGGTGGCCGCCAACTGCCCCACGGATAGCCCGAGAGCATTGAGCTCCATGGGGTCCACCACTACCTCGACCTGCTCGCCAGCGACGCCAAAGCGGTGGGTATATTCGGTGCCGGCCACTTGGCGAAACGCATCTTCCAGGCGCTCGGCGTAACGCTCCATGACGGGCGGCGAGGGAGGCGTGTCTAGCGTCCAGCGCAGCGCGGCGACGAGACTGAACGCATAGCCGCGATCATCCAGCAGCTCAGGCGTTTGCACGCCCTCCGGCAACGACGGGGCGACATCGCCGAGCTTGTCGCGCACGCGGCTCCATACCGGCGTGACGTCGGTGACCTCGTCGCCCAGCTCCAGACTCAGCAGCGCAATCCCTTGGCGCGACGTGGATTCCAACACGTGAATTTCCGAGATGGTCCTTAATTCATCCTCGATAGGTCGCGCGACCAACGCTTCGATTTGTTCCGGCGTAGCGCCTGGAAACGGCGCGAGCACCGTGGCCATGCGTGCCACCAAATGGGGGTCTTCCGCCCTGGGCAGAGTTTGTATGGCCGACAGCCCCGAGACGACGAGCAAACCGAGTATGAGCGCCAGCAGGCGGCGATTGAACAGCCACTCAATGCGCATGGGCGACATCCTCACTGAGCGTGACCTGCTGCCCTGGCGTAATGCGGTGAGTACCACTGCGGATCAGATGCATGCCGGGCGCCAAGGTGCCGCGCACGAAGGCGCTATCTCCTTCGGTATGCAGTAGCTCGACGCTGGCTTGCGCCACCCGGTAGCGCTCGTCTTCATCCGGTTCGGCAATCAAGACGTTCCACAGGCCACGGTCGGCCGCACGCAGCGCCGCTAGCGGCACCCAGTAACCGCGCGCCGGTTCGCTGATCGAGTAATCCAGTTCGGCCAAGTCGCCGGGCACGGCGCGATGGTCGCCCGTCATCGCCACGACCAGGGTCTGTGTACGACTATCACCATCCACTTGAGGCAACCGCGCCCGTACTTGGCCCGCGATCGTTTGCCCGTTCACCTGCAGCGTCACGGACTCGCCTACGGTAAACGTCGCCGCGAGACGCGCGGGTAGCCCGAGATGAGCCTCTAACTGACGCGTGTCGATCAAATCGAACGCCGTCGTACCGCTACTCACGAGGCTACCAACATCGATGTAGCGCTCGACCACCCGGCCAGCAAACGGCGCTTTGAGCGTGCTGTCTTCTAGATCGGCCGTCAGACTATCGCGCTCGGCGGCCAGGGCAGAGAGGCGCGCCTGCAGCGTCAAACGGTCAGTGCGGGCCTGATCTAGCGCCGTGCGACTCGCAAAGTTGCTCTGGTTCAATTGCGCTTCTCGCTCTTCCTGACGCTGGGCTAACGCGAGACTGGCACGGGCCTCTTCGCTTCGCGCCGCTACTTCGGCCAGGCGGCTCTCCAGTCGCCGGGTATCGAGACTAGCCAGCACGTCGCCCTGCTCCACGGCATCCCCTCGGTCGGCTAACAGGGATTCGACCCGCCCGGCCGGTTCGAAGGCCAACGACACCGACTGGCGCGCCACCACACGCCCGGTCAATCGCACCTCACGGGTAAGCGTTTCGGCTTGTTCGAGCGGCAGCGTGGCGACTTGGAGCAAGGCGTTATCCGCCCCCTGCTGCCGAGCCTGCTGGGCGCTGCTGTGCTGGCTGCTTACCAGGGCCACCACGACCAGCGTCGCACCGATCATCGACAGGGCTGCCAGCGCCCCCCGCAGCCGGTGTCCCCAAGAAGTCTTTGACGTGCCCATGTTGGCCTCGAAATGGTTTATTCTTGAACGGTAGCGTTTACTATAATATGTGTACGCTTCCGTTCAATAACTATTTTTTAATAGGCATGGGTTTATTGCATGACAGACGCTCAACCGCCGTTATCCGACCCCAAACGCAGCGTCGGCCGCCCGAAGGACATGGCCAAACGCAATGCGATGATGGACGCCGCGGCGTGCCTATTTTTTCGTAACGGTTTGGAAGCCGTGACCATGGAGGCCGTTGCTCGCGAGGCAGGCGTTTCCAAAGTGACGGTGTATGGGCACTTTGCGTCGAAAGAAGCCCTATTTGGCAGTGTCATTCGTCGCGAAACCGCGACGATTCGGCAGGGATTATCACAGCTTCCCGATACCCACGACGCGGTGCGCCAATCGCTGATCGATGTGGGGGTGAGCATGGTCCGCTTCTTACTAGAACCCCATGTGCTGGCGGTCGAGCGTGTGATGAGCCATCAGGGAGAGCAACACCCCAAGCTGCTGCTGGCATTTTTCGAGGCAGGCCCCTGGGCCATGCTCCAGTGGCTGCAAGAGAAGCTGGAAGGGTTGGCCAGCGCAGGCCACCTGAGCCTCCCCGCCCCAGAGCGCGCCGCCGACCAGTTATGCAGTATGTGGCAAGGCATGCTGACCAAGGAGGTCCGCATGGGCGTGCGCCCACCGCCTACCGAAGAGGAACTACAGTGCCAGATCGCCAGCGCTGTGGATGTGTTTTTGGCCGCGTATGGACGACGCTGATGATGACTAAAAAGCCCTGCAGTTGCAGGGCTTGAAATACTGTTTCAAGTGCCGTTACCACGTTAACGACTTACACCCCCACCGGCCCTCCATCGCGCTTCTGGATGACCACGGTGGCCGCACGCGGGCGCACCTGGCCACTCGCTGACGCAGTGGCGTCTTGCACTAAGGCATTGCCATCTGCTGGCCAATTGCCGGGGTGTTGGATGTTGATGAACAGCGCGGTTTTATCCGGCGTGGCAAAGATACCGGTGACTTCGCAGCCGTTCGGACCCACCGCAAAGCGCTTGAGCTGCTGCTGGTTGCTGCTGTTGATGACCGGGCCCGTGCCGCGAATGTCGTCCAGCCCGTTGGGTACCACGGCCAAAAGCTGATCGTTGGTATGCTCGGTAACACTTTCGTAGCCGTTGTCGGTTTGAATCCACAGAATACCTTGGCCACCGTCGCGCTCATCGAACCACAGGCCATCGGGGCTGGCAAACTGGTTCATCTCGTTCAAACCTGAGTGATTGTCCGCATCGTCAGCCGCCGCGCCGAACACGAAGACCTCCCAGGTAAAGGCGTTGGGCAACCGGCTCTCCCGCCAACGGATCACGTGCCCGGCTTCGTTATTGGCACGGGGGTTCGCGGCGTTCACGGGCGCCGTTGCGAAACCTACTCCCGGCTCGGCCAGCTCGCTGCCATCGTTGGTGAGGGTCGCATCGCTGCCCTCTTCGCTGCGCTGGGAGTTATTGGTGAGCGTCAGGTACACCTCGCCGGAGGCCGGATCCACCGTCGCCCATTCGGGACGGTCCATTGGCGTTGCGCCCATGAGGTCGGCCGCATCGCAGGTATTGATGATGATGCCCGCCAGGTCGTTCTCGGCTAGGCCAAGTGCGGCAGCTAGCGTGCGACCATCCTGAGTTTTGGCACTCGGTGTGAGCGGCAGCCACTCGCCGCTACCATCGGCATGGAAGCGCGCCACGTACAGCGTGCCGTTATCCATATATTTGCTGCCAATGGCGAGACGGTCGTACTCCGCGCCGGGACGGTTGGCATCGGCGGGATCCCAGGCGGCATCAGAGACGTATTTGTAGACGTATTCGTTGCGGGCATCGTGGCCTGAATAGAAAACGATCGGCTTGCCCGCTTCTAACTTGCCCAACCAGCACCCTTCATGACGAAAACGCCCCAGCGCCGTGCGTTTCACCGCGCGAGCACCGCTATAGGGGTCGACTTCGACCTGGTAGCCGAAGGTACGCGCTTCGTTGCGGTAGTCATCTTCGGCACGCTCACCGTGCGGGGTGATGTCAAAGCGCGCGAACTCGCCGTTCTGCTCTGTCGCGTCGCCTGCCGAGGTATCCCAACCGTAGCGGCTTTTATCGGTGGGAATACCGATGCGTGCATCGTCTTGGAAGCGCTCGCCACGGTTGACGAAGATATCGGGCCAGTTCTCTTCACAGGCGATATAGGTGCCCCAGGGGGTCACGCCGTTACCACAGTTGTTGTTAGTACCTCGGGTTTGCGTGCCGTCAGGGGAGAATTGGGTTTTCACATAGTCGCTACCGGCCACGGGGCCGGCAAGGTCCATCACCGTGGCGCTGGTGAAGCGGCGGTTATAGGGAGAGTCGGTCACGTGCGACCACTGCCCGCTGGCGTTTTTTTCAACCTCCACGAGGGTGACGCCATGGGCGTTGATTTCGGTGCGCGACTCTTCCGCCGGGCGTTTGCCTCCCGCATTGGTAGGGCCACCCTGGGGCGCCCATAGCGCATCCTGCTCGATATACTCATTGTTGAGCGCTAGCACGAAACGCCGCGACGCGCTGTCGACATCCAAGGCGAATCCGGCCATACCATCGTGGTTCATGCCAACGCTATCGGCCTGGCGCTCGGCGGTCATGTGTAGTTCGGGCTGCCACTCTGCGGATGGGGTGAGCGGCGTGCCCCAGGGCACCAGCACCTGGGCCACATAGCCTTCCGGTACCACCACCGCATCAGTGCGAGAACCACGCACCGCTTCAAATGCGAGAGTCAGCGGCGTCTTGGCCTGCTCGCCTGCTAGCGCTTGGGCTGCGCCGCCAAACCCCAACATCGACGACGCCGCCAGCCCCAGGCCGCCCCGCATCACATCGCGCCGAGAGACGTACTTTGCCAGTACCTCGGCAAATGGCTGGTTATGGCTGTGGTTAAACAGGCGGTGATCTTCGATTGCCTTGCTCATGGTACTCCCCTCGTCATCATTAGCCCGTACGAACTACGTGTTGTTTTCGAGGGAGAGTATTAGGTAAAGATGAAAGATGTATGACGCAATCACGACGGTTTATTGACGTCGGGCATGCCGTGGGCCATTAGGGCTAAATCGGCACCTTGTGGGTCGACACCACCTCCCGCAGCCCCATGAACGAACGAATCTGACGCACGCCGGGCAGGTAGAGCAACTGCTCGGCGTGTAGCCGGTTGAAGCTTTGGCTGTCCCTGGTGCGCACCAGCATGAAGTAGTCGAACTCCCCAGTAACCACGTGGCACTCCATGCAGCCCGACACTTTTTGAGCCGCCGCCTCGAACGCCGCGAAGGATTCTGGCGTCGAGCGGTCCAGCACCACGCCAATCAACACCACCATGCCGGCCTGCAGGGGCTCCGGGTTCAGGTGGGCCACGATTCGGCTGATCACCCCGTCCCGCTTGAGCTTTTCGACACGCCGCAAACAGGCCGCAGGGCTGAGGTTCACCTGCTCGGCCAGCGCCACATTGGAAAGCGTCGCATCCTCCTGAAGCAGCTTGAGAATACGCTTGTCGATACGATCCAGCTCACCGCCCATGGCATGGGGCTCCGAGGCCCCTCCCGCTCGCTTGACACTCATTATTATTTACTCAAAGAACGAATTTACGAATTAATCGAACCTACAAACGCAATCAGACAATTCATTATTGTTTATAACCCCCTTATTTCGCAACCCGCCTGGACACACATACGCCTACTATAAACCTCAGTGAGCACGCCAACGTTCCAACCACCGTTACCCAGCGATCCTTGTCTATCGCATTGAATGTCACCGCAGGAGCTTGCCATGAACCTTGAACGCTACCCCCGTTATCCACTGACGTTCGGCCCCTCCCCGATCACTCCCCTCAAACGGCTGAGCGCCCATCTGGGCGGCAAGGTCGAGCTGTATGCCAAGCGCGAGGACTGCAACAGCGGCTTGGCTTTCGGCGGCAACAAGACCCGCAAACTGGAGTACCTCATCCCCGAAGCGCTGGAGCAGGGCTGCGATACGCTGGTGTCGATTGGCGGGATCCAGTCCAACCAGACGCGTCAGGTGGCTGCCGTCGCGGCGCACCTGGGCATGAAGTGCGTCCTCGTACAGGAGAACTGGGTGAACTACTCCGATGCGGTGTATGACCGGGTCGGCAATATCGAGATGTCGCGCATCATGGGGGCCGACGTTCGCCTGGACGCCGCCGGTTTCGATATCGGCATTCGCCCTAGCTGGGAGCAGGCCATGGAGGATGTGCGCCAGCAGGGCGGCAAGCCGTTCCCCATTCCTGCGGGCTGTTCCGAACACCCCTACGGCGGTTTGGGCTTCGTCGGCTTTGCCGAAGAGGTGCGCCAGCAGGAGAAAGAGCTGGGCTTCACCTTCGACTACATCGTGGTGTGCTCGGTGACTGGCAGCACCCAGGCCGGGATGGTGGTCGGCTTTGCCGCCGATGGCCGCGCCCAGCGGGTGATTGGCATCGACGCCTCGGCCAAGCCAGAGCAAACCCGTGCGCAGATTCTGCGGATTGCTCGCCACACCGCCGAGCTAGTCGAACTGGAAGGCGGCATTGCCGATGACGACGTGATCCTGGACACCCGCTATGGCGGCCCTGAATACGGCCTGCCCAATGACGGCACGCTAGAGGCCATTCGCCTTTGCGCCCGCCTGGAAGGGGTGCTCACCGACCCGGTGTACGAAGGCAAATCCATGCACGGCATGATCGATAGGGTGCGCAACGGAGAATTCCCGGCGGGCTCCAAGGTGCTGTATGCCCACCTGGGCGGCGTGCCCGCTCTCAATGCCTACAGCTTCCTGTTCCGCAACGGCTAATCAGGCCAAGCGTCGCTGATCCGTGCCACGGCCCGAGCAGCCGACTGATCGGGCCATTGGGCTTGACGCTACTGCCCCCTCTGGATGCAGAGAACAAGACTTACCCTTCTCGGAAGGCTTCGGTCACCTGTTCGGCTAACACCTCACTGGCACTACCAACACCTGGACGCTTCACCAGCGCTACCTGGTAATCGCCTAGTGGGGGCAGCGATTCGTTGTGGAGACGCTTGAGCGGAGAGCGAACCAGGCTTTTGGGGAAAGCCGTCACGGCCAAGTCAGCCAGCATGGCGGCCTCCTGCCCGGCACAATGGTCGCAGGAGTAAGCAATTCGATACGCGATACCCGCTTGATCGAGGGCATCGAGAGTAATTCTGCGCCACTCACATCCCTGTTGCGCCAGCGTCACCGGCAGTGGCGAACGCTGTACGGCAACGCCATCCTCGCGGCCCGCCCACACCAGCGGTTCACTATGGACGATCTCTCCTCGTCCAGCCTGTCCAGGCCCTCCAGCCATCACGAGGGCGAGATCAAGTTCGCCCTCGTCCAGCCTGGCGAGCAGGTCTTTGCTGCGCCCCACCTCCACATCGACCTGCACCGCTGGGTGCGAGCGGGCAAACTGAGCCAACACCGTGGGCAGGATACGACCTACCACGTCGTCGGTGAGCCCCAACCCTACACGCCCTTCGATAGTAGGGGCTAAAAACTGGTTCACGGCCTCTGCATTCAGTTTAAGTAGCCGTCGACCATAGCCCAGCAGCACTTCTCCCTCGGTCGTCAAGCGTACGTGCCGCGCTTCGCGTACAAAGAGCGTCTGGCCAAGCGTCTCCTCCAAGCGTTTAATCTGCATACTCAAGGCGGAAGGCGTGCGACATAGCTGTTGGGCGGCGCGGGTAAAGCTGCCACTTTCCGCAATCGTTACAAAGGTGCGCAACACCTCGCTATCCAATAGCGGCAAGGCGACCCGACTGGGTGGCAGGGTAGAGAGTTGGCTCATCACGCTAACCTTTCAGAAAAACTTAACCCTCAGTGTAAATCTTTTCGTTTGATTGATCCAAGGCAAAGCGCCAAGCTTCTAGCCAGAGGTCGCGACCCTCCTACTTACTCATCACAGTTCACACCTGCCCAGTCGTTGGGGAGGTACCGCTTTGGATAAAGCGGAAGTAACGATGGAGGTGCGCGATGACGTTTGAAACCCCTTGCCAACATGCCCAGCACGCTTGGGAGAAAGCTAGCCGCTTGGCACCACCGCCCAAGCCACCCCAGTTGCCGTTTTACATGCCGGCCATGCCATCGATGCGACTGATCCGTGTCATCGATATGGCTTGGTGGCGCTGTCGGCGGCGCTGGCTGTTCCGCCGCCACATAATGCCACTATTGAAGTACGACGATCAGATACTGCGCGATATTGGCCATTGCCGAGAAGACATCCTCTGGGCCAACCAGCTGCCATTAAGGGTCGATGCCCTCCAGGCGTTAAAGGCTCGGCAGAAAAAGTGTCATATCCCGCACCGCTAATCTCGGAAAGGCCTTGTCCTCAGGGCGGCAGAGGGGTTTCTTCTCACCCAAAAAACTATGCAAAACCATCACAATCATTAGACTCTACATAAACACCATTGAGCCAATGAGGTGCCATGATGGTTTTGCCCCTTCCTCCTCGTATAACCCTGGATGCGCTTGCCCAACTGGCCAAACCGCTGCCCGACGTTGAGCTGCATGGAATTGATATGGGCTGGTATATCGTGCGCCTGCACCGCGATGACTCGGTCAGCCTATTAGTCGATTCTCAGGGCGACACGAAGCGTTTTAGTGGTACCCAGTGGGTAAGCCGCACGCTGGCACCGCTGGGTTTCACCCACGGAATTCTTACTTGGGCCGATGCAGCCGATGAGATGATCGGCCATCCTACGCAACCTGTTTCTGCCCAACAGCGGCTTCAGCATGGCGTACGCGTGGCCTTTGTAACTCGGCACTGACACGTTCCCGTTCCACCTGGGCGACTAGAGGGACCTGGTCATGAGGTTAAAAAAGCCTACATGGCTTTCAACTGCGGCTGCCGATAAGATTCATAGTGAGCCATCGAGCGCTTTCAAGTAGTTGTGTTAAAAATTAATGACCAAAGGATGGACTCTATGCGCGATGAAGAGAAATACACCAACACCGAGGAGCAGCTTCTCTATCTTCAAAAATTGCTCGACGAGGAAGATACGGTTGCCCTGAACGAGCTGTTCAATGAGCTCGATATTTTAGCGATTGCGCGCACCCTTGAGTCTTTTCCTGCCAAAACCCGTGACCGGCTGTGGGAGTACATTCCAGAAGCGATGCTCGGCGAAGTACTTGCCGAAGTCGACGAGGACATTCGCGCCGATTACATCGAAGACCTGACCGCCAGCGACGTCGAGCAAATCGTTAAAGGCTTGGATGCTCAGGAAGTCGCCGAAGTCCTCGATGTCGCCGATGAAGAAATCAAAACCACCGTCTACGCCAGCCTGGACCAGGAGATTCGCGCTCAGGTCGAGAACCTCTATACCTATGAAGAGGACATGGTCGGCCGTTACATGGACCCAGAGACGGTCAACGTAAAGCAGGGCGTGTCGTTGGAAGCCGTGCAGCGCTACATCCGGATTCACCATCTGCTAGACGACGATTCGCAGCAGATCATGATCACCGACAAGGACAAGCGCCTACTGGGCACCCTGACGCTGATCGACTTGGTCAAACAGCCCCAGGAGAGTACCGTCGACGCGTTTATGGACGATGCGCCCTACTCGCTGAATGACCAAATGAAGGTCAGCGACGCCGCCGCCCTGTTGCGCTCCAAAGAGCTGCCCTTCGTGCCGGTGTGCAACAGCGATGGGCTGCTGGTCGGCCAGCTGAACGCCGCCGACGTACTGGAAATCACCCAGGACGACGCCGACATGACGTTGAAGCACATGTCGGGCGTGAGCGACGAAGAAGAGGTGTTCACCCCCATTCTACGCAGTGCCAAGAGCCGCGGCATTTGGCTGGGCATCAACCTGCTCACCGCCTTCCTCGCCGCCTTCGTCATCGGCCAGTTCGAAGCGGTGCTGGATCAAATCGTCGCCCTGGCCATCCTTATGCCTGTCGTCGCCAGCATGGGCGGCATTGCCGGTAGCCAAACCCTGACCGTGGTCATACGCGGCTTGGCGCTCGGCCAAATCGCGGGTAACAACAAACAGTGGCTCTATAACAAAGAGCTGTGGGTGGGCATGAGCAACGGCCTGGTATGGGCCCTGGTGGTAGGCGGCATTTCCTATCTGTGGTTTAGCGACCCGCTGATTACCCTGGTCATCACGTTGGCCATCTTCATTAACATGAGCCTCGCCAACCTCTCCGGCGTGCTCATTCCGCTGGTGCTGAAACGCTTACAAATCGACCCCGCCCTATCCGGCGCGGTGATTCTGACGACGGTCACGGATGTGGTGGGTTTTCTGTCATTCTTAGGGCTGGCGACGGTGATTATTTTGTGATCAACGCGATGACAAGGCGCCCCACCTTTCTATTCGCCCGCTAACATTTATCTAATGCTATCCTGTGTTGCCCCGCTCCTGCGGGGCTTTTTTGTGACAGCTGTTTTCAATCACCCTATTTTCATCACCCTTTTGAGGCCTCCATGCTCCCGGACTACTCCCTTATCGCCTGGCTGTTGATCGTTTTTTCGGTGTATCTCACCGGCGTCTCCAAGGGGGGCTTTGCGGGTGGCTTTGGCACGCTCTCGGTACCGCTGATGGCGCTGGCGATTAGCCCCACCCAGGCGGCCGGGCTGCTGCTCCCGCTGCTGCTGGTGATGGATGTCTTTGCGGTCAAGGCGTGGTGGGGCAAGCACGACCGGGCGGAAGTGTGGCGCTTCGTGCCGGGGCTGTTCATTGGCGTGGTGGTGGGTACGCTGCTGTTTGGCAGCCTGAGCGAGCAGGGCGTGCGCATGGCCCTGGGCATTCTGTCGGTGGTTTTCGCCGCTTACATGCTGCTCAAGCCGGTGGCGAAAAAGCCCATTTCCCACCAATGGGCGCTGCCCGCCGCTAGCGTGTGCGGCTTTACCAGCTTCATCGCCCACGCGGGCGCGCCGCCGATGAACATGTACCTGATGCCGCGCAAACTCACCAAAGAAACCTTCATTGCCACTTGCACGGTGACCTATGCGGTAGTGAACACCATCAAGCTCGGACCGTACATGTGGCTAGGCGAGGTCAACATGACCAGCGCCTGGGCCTCGCTGCTGCTGGTGCCCGTGGCGTGGATCGGCGTACGTAACGGTCTTTGGCTACAGAGTCGCGTCAATGAAAAGCTGTTTTACCGTCTGGTGATCATCGCCATGTTCATAGTGGGGATCAACTTGGTGTGGCAGGCGCTCTAGTTGAGAGAGCAAGAAGGCGGCGCAACTACAGCGCCACCATCACCAGCCCCGCCAGCATCACCAAGGTGCCGAGTGTTTTAGCGGTGGAGGTAGGCTCTTTCAACCACAGCACGCCCATCAACACGCCCACCGGAATCGAGAGCTGGCGCAGCGCGACCACGTAGCTCACTTCATCGGTCATCGCCATGGCCATCAATACAAGCCCGTAGGTGCAGGTCATCATCAGCCCGGTCGTCACTAACACGGGCAGGCCCTGCTGGCGAAGTACCGGCAGGCGGCGGCGCTCGGCAGGCAGCAGGGCCAGCAGCGGCACTGCCCAAGTCAGCGTCATCACCGCTTGCAGCACCATAAAGACGGCTCCGGCGGTGAGCCCGCTGTGACCCGCGCTCTGCATCAGGCCCAAGGCCTGCTTATCGATGAGCGAATAGCCCACCGTGCCCGCCGCCGCCAGCAGCGCGAATCCCATGGCGGGCGTGACATAGGTGGACACCCGACGCGCCTCCGGGTGGCTGAGCGGCAGACAGAGCGCGCCCAAGACCACCAGTGCCATCCCCAGGCCATCCCAGGCATCCAGCACGCGGCTACCTAGTAACGCAATGGAGACCAGCGGCACCAGCACGACGGGCAACGCCCTGGCGATGGGGTAGAGCACGCTCACCTCCCCCCGTGCATAGGCCCAAGCCAAGCCGCCCATATAGAGCATCTGGCAGAGCCCCGAGAGTGCCAGCCACCCCCAAAATGCGCCTGGAAGCGCCAGCAGCGAGGGACCCAGCACCACTAGCGGCAGCATCACGACGCCGCCAGCGCCATAGGCCAGCACGAACGCCCCCAGCGAGGGCGTGTTGCGTTTGCCCAGCACGTTCCACCCGGCATGCATACACACCGAGACCAGTACCAGGGCGAGGGCCGCTGGACTCATGTGGTCGCCTTGACAACGACAGTACCTATGAAACGACCATCATGTTTTAGCAAGACTGGAGTATTCACTATTAACGGAGCTAGATAAGCGGTCATTACTAAAAGAGAATGCCCGCCAGTCTAAGCGTCGCCACCCTTCTACGCTAGCCACCTCGGCCAAGACCGGGTCGGGGTTGACCGCCACGGCGCAATCCACGTACTGCAACAGTGGTAAATCGTTGCGCGAGTCGGAATAGAACGTGGTGTGGCTCGGCGTGATGGTGTGCTCCGCCAGCCACTGCTGAAAGCGGATCACCTTGCCGCCTCGGTACGAAAGCACGCCTTGGCTGCTCCCGGTGTAAACACGACCCACTTCGGACATAGTGATCTCCGGCTCCACCGCCAGCACGTGCTCGATGCCGAGCACTGTCGCGATGGGCGCCACCAAGTGGCGAGAGGAGGCAGAGATCAGTATCAAGGTATCGCCCGCTTGTCGATGGCTCTCTAGGCAGCGCCACGCTTGATCGAAAATACGCGGCTGCAAATGGGTGGCGACGAAGCGCTCGACTTCCTTTTCCACCTCAGCCACTCGCCGCCCCTTCAGGGGTGCCAGGGTCATGGCCAGGTACTCGTCTAGCTTGAGCTTGCCCGCATGGTAGGCCTGCTGCATCTGTTCGGCGCGTGTCATGAAGCGCTCCGCGTCGGTGACCCATCCTTGCTCGATCATCCATAAATTCCAGCGGTCGCTGCAGTCTCCGTCCAGGAGCGTATCATCAAGGTCAAACAGGGCCAGGCGCATGGGAACTCCTATCGTCGCGGTTTGGCGCGCGTAGGGTATGCCAAGCATGATGACAGTAAGATGACGAACCTGCGCCTAGCGACTCAGCCAGGTTTGGGCAAAGCGATCGGCTGGCAGCGGCTTGCCGAAAAAGTAACCTTGCGCCTGATTACAGCCCATCTCGGCCAGAAGCGCCGCTTGGGCGGCACTCTCGACGCCTTCGGCAAGGGTTTTCATGTCCAGCGTGTTGGCCATGGCAATGATCGTCTGCACGATGGCCCGATCGTGGTGGTTATCGAGCATTTCGCGCACGAACGAGATATCGATTTTTAGCGCGTCGGCGGCAAAGCGGCGCAGATAAGAGAGCGAGGAGTACCCGGTGCCGAAGTCGTCGATGAACAGCGCATAGCCTGCCTGACGCATGGCCTGGGTAATGATGACCGCCTGATCCGGGTCGCGCATGAAATCGCTCTCGGTCAGCTCAATGGCAATCGCGCTGGGCGAGACGCTGGAGGTGAGTGCGGCAATATGAGTCGTTAGTCGCGGGTCGGCAAACTGCTGCGCGGAGATATTGATCGACAGCCGCCCCGGAAGCGGTGTGCCCGCCGCTTGCCAAGCGCTCAACTGACGCGCGGCCTCTTCCAGGACCCAGTCACCGAGTAAACGAATCAGCCCGCGCTCCTCGGCTAGGGGGATGAACTCCCCAGGGCTGACCCACCCCCACTCTGGGTCGTGCCAGCGGCACAGCGCCTCTGCACCGGTCAGCGCTTTCGTGTCTAAATCCACCTGGGGCTGGAAGTAGAGCTCTAGCCGCTGCTCCAAAATCGCCATGTGCAGCCGCTCGGTCATCCATTGGCGGCGTTCCAGCGTATGGCGCATGGCTTGCGTGTAGGGGGAGATATTGGTTTCACGCTTTTTGGCGTGATGTAGTGCAATACTGGCCGCATTGAACAGCTCGCTGGTGTTGGCCACATCGCCTGGGTAGCGCGCAAAACCAATGCTTACGTCCAAATTGAAGACGCGGTGCTCTAGACGAATCGGCCGTCTCACCAAGCTGCAAAGCTGCTTGACCAGCTCATCCAGCGCTGCGCGTTCGACGTGCGGTAACAGCAGCGCGAACTCATCCCCCGATAGCCTCGCGCAGTGCAGGTTGGCTATATCCAAGTGGCGCAAACGCGCCGCCACCGTTGCCAGCAGCTGATCACCGACTTGATGTCCGTGCAGGTCGTTGACCTCTTTGAAGCGGCGCAAATCCAACAGCAACAGCGCCAGCGGCGACGCCTGCTGCTCGGCCCGCTCGCCTATATCACGCAAGTGCTCCATGAACTGCACCCGGTTGGGCAAGCCGGTTGTGCTGTCGGTGTAGGCCAACTGATGCATGTGGCGATGGTCGCGGCGTCGCTCGAGCTCGGCGGCAGCCCCCGTGGAGAGAATCTGCAGCACGGAGGTAGCAAAGGCATTGGTGGTTAACGGCGTTTGGTAAAACACCATCATCACCCCAATGGCTTCCCCTTGGGCGTTATCCAAGCGGCGTCCGATCCAGGCTTGCGCGTTTAGCGTGGCGCCCGGCAGGCTAAACCGCTGCCCCTGCTGTACGACGCTCTCTTGTTCGAGCACCACGCGTTCGACAGGCGTGCCGCGCAGCAAAAAGGTGTGGTTTTTACGGGTCTGGCCAGCAACGACCAGACTCACGGTATGCCCCGTGGTGGCAGGCAACAGATTATTGGGATGAGAATGGCCCTGTGGTGCAGGCGGCACCGGTTGGTCCAACAGAGCGATGAATCCCGCATCCGCTTCCAACAGTGTGGTAAGCGTGGCAATGAGTTGCTGAAAGTAATCGTCGCCCACCCTAGAGGTGACGGTCGAGGCCACTTGAACCACCGCCTGCTGAACCCGCTGCGCCTCTTGCTGGTCGGTCACATCCGTAATGAAGCCTTCCAAGCAGAGTACCTCGCCTTGATCGGAAAAGACGGCCTGCCCCTGCTCCCACATCCAGCGCTCGCTACCGTCGCGGTGCTGAATGCGAAACGTGATGCGATAAGGACGGCGCTGGCGAATCGCAGCCGCTACCTCTTGCGCCAGCCGCGCTTGATCGTCTGCGTGCACCAAGCTGGCAAAGGTCGTCACTCGGCTGTTTTCCAACTCTTCCGGCCGATAGCCGGTCAGCGCTTCGGCACCTTGGCTGACGAGCAGCATGGTCCAGTCATGATCGTTCAGGCAGCGGTAGGCCATGCCGGGCAGGTGATCGAGCAAGGTGTTCAGCCGTCGCTCGCTCTCTTTGGCGGCGGCCTCGCTTTTGCGTAGCGCGTTTTCTGCTTGACGCCTGCCCAGCTCAGCACCCGCTTGTGCGGCGGCAATTCGCAATACTTCGTTTTCTAGTCCATCGAACGCCATGGGGCGATTGCTCAGCACCGCTAGCAGACCGATGGCCGCCCCATCCGGCCCAAATAGCGGCAGGCCCATGTAGCTATCGGCACCGAGCTGGCGCAAAAGATCGTCTTCAGGAAAGCGGGATTGTACGTCGCAGGCGTAAAGGCATGGTTCATGGCCAACCACGGTCTCGCAAGGCGTGCCCGCCAAGGGGTAGGTGATATTGGCTTGTAAACCATTGCTTGACCAAACGGCCAGGGTTTCCGCTATATTGGCATCAGTGACGACCGCGATCAACGCATGATCGACGGCCAGTAAACGAGCAAGCTGTTCCACCAGGGAGGCAAAGAAGTTGGGCTGACTGCTACGCCCCACCCCTTCTGCTAGCTGGCGAAAAATCTCTGCTGCTTCTTTTCGTGTGTGCATCGTTGCACTCGCTTATGTCGTTATAGAGCAGCTAAGCTTTGCCATTGTTTTAACAAAGCACGGCGACGTTTGCACCATAAACAGCTACCTTTTGGAAGGCGCCGATCGCGCCAAGCGGTATCGGCCATCCTGACAATATGATAAAAAAAACGATCGTTATTCAACTGACTGCCTACTTCGCTGCACGGCATTGAGGAGACACTATGACGGGGCCTACTGCCGTCAGCGAAACGCTTTATACCTCGCTGGCCAACCAGCTTCCTAGCTTTCTCAGCAGCGCTTTGCTGCAGTGCAAGCGGCTACCGTCTTTGCCGGCGGTGGCGCTCAACGTGCTAGAGCTCACCCGCATCTCGGATGCCACCTTGAGCGATTATGCGCGTGCCATCGAGCACGACCCGGCCCTGACGGCACGGGTAATGAGCGTGGCCAATAGCGTGCACTATCTGCGCGCCGCCCAGCCGCCTCATACGTGTTTCGAAGCCACCCAGCGTATGGGGCTGGATGTCACGCTGGCCACGGTGCTGAGTTTTTGCCTGTTCGAAAATGACCACTCGGCACGCGGCCGTCAGCACTTCTGGCGGCGAGCCATCACCTCAGCCGTTGCCGCGAGTTATCTCGCGCAACAGCTCTGCCCTCACCAAGCGGGCAGCGTGTTTACGGCAGCACTATTGCAGGACATTGGCATCCTGGCGCTGCAGACCGCCTACCCCAACGACGCTGAGCGGCTATACGGGACCGAGCAGGCCTCTCATGGCCATACCCAGCAGGTCGAAAAACGCTACTTTGGCTGCGACCACGCGCTGATCGGCGCTTGGTTACTCGCGAAATGGGGCGCTCATGACGATTTGATTCGCGCCATCCAGCGCAGCCACGAAGGGCTCGAGACCGACAATCCCTCGGTTCTCTGCCTGCGCGTCTCGGGTGCACTTGCCGATGCTTGGTTATCGGCCGATCCCGCCCAAGCATTAGCGGGCGTAATGCGTCAGCTTCGAACGTTGGCCACCGCTGACGAGTGGGCCCTTGCCGGGCTTTTGGCACACCTCGAATACACTCTGCCGCCCTTGATGGAGACTCTGGGGCTAAGCCAAACCGTCTCGATCGATAGCGTTAGGCTGTTACAAGAGGCTCAGCAGCTGCTGTACGAGCATACGCTGTCGCTTAGCGCCCGTCTGGACGCTCAGCAAAAGGCGCGGGATGCGCTGCTCGACGATTACGCCCAGCTAGAGCAGCGCAGCCGGATCGATCCGCTGACCCAACTGGCCAATCGCGCGTGGCTAGAGGAACAGCTGCGAGAGCGCTTCCACCTTTGCCTATCGACCAAGCGAACCATGTCGGTGGTGTTCATCGACCTCGATCACTTCAAAGTGCTCAACGACCGTTTCGGTCATCAGGCAGGCGACGAGGTACTGGCCCGCTTTGGTAAGATGCTCGCCTCGCTGGTGCGCGTGGGCGATCTAGCGGGCCGCTATGGTGGCGAAGAGTTCCTAGTGATTCTGCCGGATGAAAATGCCGAAGGCGCAAAACGCTTTGCCGAACGCATTACTCGGCGCTTGCAGGAGCGGCCCATGGCGCGGATCGAACAAGAGCCGCTCTATGTCTCGGTATCGATTGGCGTGGCGTGTTTGACCGACGGCGGTTTTGGTAATGAACGCGAGCTGATCGATGCCGCCGACCAGAGCATGTACTTCATCAAGCGCTCTGGCCGGGGCGGGGTGTCGGTCTATGGTCAATGACTCGGCCAACTAGCCGGTCATGGCGTAAGGCAGGTACAGCGCAATGCTGGGGAAGAGATGCATCAGCGCAATGGCCAGCATCATCAGTAAAAAGAACGGCAGCGTCGCTTTGGTGATGGTCAGAATATCCTTACCGGTCAAGCCTTGAATCACGAACAGGTTAAACCCGACCGGCGGCGTGATTTGCGACATTTCGACCACGATCACCAAATAGATGCCGAACCAGATCAGATCGAAGCCCGCCGCGCTCACCACCGGCATGATAATGGCCGTCACCAGCAGAATCAGCGAAATACCGTCCAAGAAGCAGCCCATGATGAGCAGCAGCAGCGTGAGTGCCACCAGCAGCATGGTGGGCGATAGTCCCATCTCGCCAATGGCCTGAGCAAGCTTCATGGGCACTTGAGTAAAGCCCATGGCCGAGGTCAAGAACGATGCACCGGCAATGATGAAGGCGATCATGCAGGCCGTGCGCACTGCCGCAAAGAGCGAGTCGGTAAAAATCGACCGGTCGAAGTGACCATTGAACCGGGCAATGATCATCGATAGCACCACGCCCACCGCAGCCGCCTCCGTTGGCGAAGCCAGCCCGCCGTAAATCGATACGATGATGCCGCCAATCAGCAGCAAAATAGGCACCAGCGCCCAGGTATTGCGCAGCTTTTCAGCGATGCTCATATCCGATTCGTCGGCACCCGTCAGGCCAGCACGGTTGCCTTTGAGCAGCGCCCAGAGCACCAAATACGTCATGAACATGGCCAAGATCATCAGGCCGGGGCCAATGCCCGCCATGAAGAGCCGCGAGATCGACTGCTCGGTGACCACGCCATACACGATCAGCACGATCGAGGGGGGAATCAACAAGCCCAGTGTGGACGCGCTGGCCAGCGTGCCAATCGCCATGTTGCTGTCGTAGCCGCGGCGTTCGAGCTCAGGCAGGGTCATTTTACCCACCGTGGCACAGGTGGCGGCTGACGAGCCACATACCGCTGCGAACATGCCACTGCCAATGATGTTGGTATGCAGCAGGCGGCCCGGCAGACGGTTGAGCCACGGCGACAGCCCGCGAAACATGTTGTCCGCTAGCCCCGAACGGAACAGAATTTCGCCCATCCAGATGAACATGGGCAGCGCCGTCAAGTCCCAGCCGTAGCTGGCGCCCCAAAAATCAGAGGCCAAAATGGGGCCTGGATCGAAAGGGCTAAAAAATTGTAGGGCAATCCATGCGGTGCCGATGAGCGCAAAGGCAATCCACACCCCGCTGCCCAACAGCACCACGAGGGTCACAATAGTCGCTAAACTGAGTAGTAGCACGAGGGTATCTCCCGAGTCGCCGCTTAGTGCGCGTCGTTATCGTCGATGGACATGGCTTCACGGAAGCTTGACGGGTCTCGCAGGGCAATACGCCCAGCCATCCATAGCGCCTCCAGCAGCGCCAGGGCCAGCAGACCAACGCCAACGGCCAGCACCACTTGCGGGATCCACAGAGGAATCGACAAGAAGCCCGACGACACATCGTTGTATTCCAGGCTCTCCCTCGCCAAGCCGATCAAGCCATAGGTCAGCAGCACGCTGATGACCAGCGCAATCAGCAGACCAAACACCTCGAACCACACGCGCACCGCCGACGGCAGACGCGAAATGAGCAGCGTGACCCGTATATGGGCGTGATGCACGAAGGTGTAAGCCAGACCCAGAAACGTCGCGCCGACCAATAAATAGGCGGCCATTTCCGAGACGCCGGTGATACTGATGCCGAGTCGACTAAGGCCCACCAGCACCAACAGAGCATCCACCAAACGGAAAGTGACTTGCAGCGCAATGAGCGCACAAATGGCCACCATGCACGCTGCTGCGCCCCAGGCACCCAGGCGGTAGAGTTTGTCGAATTTAAACGTCATGTTCGCAGTCTCACAGAGCGCGTAGGGAAAGGGGCAGCCCGCGGGCTGCCCCAGGCGTTACCGTGGCAACGGAGGGTTAGTTGCCACGCTGGGCGCGGTAGGCTTCCAGTGCCGCTTTGGCTTCGTCATCGGCGCGGGACTGCCAATCGGCGAACAGCTCGTCACCCGCCGCTTGCAGCGCAGCAGCTACCTCAGCGTTGGGTTCGGACACGCTGATGCCATTCTCTTGCAGCGCCGCGAGGCTCTCGTCATTGTTCTCACGGCTCATTTGCCAGCCGCGCTCTTCGGCACGGGCCGCCGCTTCCATCAGCGCTTCTTGAGTCGCTTCGTCAAGACGATCGAAGCTGCGCTGGCTGATGAAAACGATGTTCTTCGGCAGCCACAGGTTGGCATCGGTGTAGTCGGTGACGTAGTCCCAAGCGGCCATGGAGTTGCCGGTAGAGCTCGACGTAATCATCGCGTCGACGCGGCCGGTGCTAAAGGCCGTGGGGATATCCGACTCTTCGGTTTCGGTGGGGCTACCGCCTAGGTTATCAACGAAGCGCTGGGTGTTGATGTTCGGCGCACGCACGCGCAGCCCCTCGAACTGTGCCGGATCCGTGAGCGGTTCCGCCGTGTAGATGCCCTGTGCAGGCCAGGCAACGGCATACAGCGGAATCAGCCCTTCATAGGCGAACAGCTCGGTAATCATCGGCTTGGTCGCTTCCCACAGCGCGTAGGCGTCATCGTAGCTACCGGCCACGCCAGGCAGCGTATCGACTTCGAAAATCGGGTCGTCGTTAGAGAGAATCGACAGGAACACCTCACCGGCATCGATGGTGCCACGACGCACGGAGGGCTTGATCTCCCCGTGGGATACTAGCGAGCCACCGCTATGAACGTTAATGGTGAGCTCGCCGTCCGTGGCTTCCGCCACATCTTCCGCGAACTGCTTGGTGTTTTGGGTGTGGAAGCTGGCATCCCCGTAGGGCGTGGCCATGGTCCACTCGGCGGCCTGAGCCGTGGCGGCGGCGGCAAGGCTGCACGCCGTGGCAAGAAGCAGGGGGGTCGCAATGCGAGTACGCATAGGTAAAGTCCTCTTATTCATAGGGATGGAGGTGCTGCACAGGGGTGGAGGAGGCGGCGTTAGGGGTCACCCAACGCCCGGTAAAACACGTGTTAGTAATCTCGTTATGCTTTTCAGTGGCATACTCACGCGCGCACTCTTGGGCCAATCGGCCCACGCCGCGACAAAAGCGCGGATGATTGGCGCTGCGCCAAATCACATCATAGTGCATGGCGGGTAACGGCGCGGGGAGCGCCAGACGATACAGCTCGCCCCGTCGCCACTCGTCCAGCACGGTAGCGACCGGCAGCGCGCCGATGCCTAATCCCTCGGTCGTCAAGCGAACAATGGTCATCAGCGTGCTCACGCTATGAATACGTGGCTGCGCCACCCCCTGGGCGGCGAGGTAGCTCACCAGCTCCTCATAAGGGCGCGCCAGCTTGCCAAAAGAAATGAACGGCAGCGTGGTGCACCAGGCGTGGGGGCGTTCGCTAAGCCGCTGGGCGTGGCGTGGCGAGACGAACATGCCCATCTCGTAAGGGCTGAGCGTCTCTTGGTCGATCTGCTCCTGGGGCAGGTAGCCGTTCATGGCCAGCAGGATATCCAGCTCATTGCCGGTCAAACGCTCATTGAGCGCGGGCGAGTAGTCGACGGTCAGTTCGATGATGAGCTTGGGATAGCGCTCGGTGAGGCGCTGCATGAAGCGCGGAAACCAGCTATGGGCGATGGTTTCGATGGTGCCCAGACGTAGCGGCGCCGAAAAATCCTCTTCGCTGTCGAACAGTTTCAGGGCTTCATCGCGCTGAGCCAGCATGCGTTCGGCATGGAGAAAGAACTCTCGGCCACGCATGGTGGGCTGAATCGGTCGCGCCGAGCGTTCGAGCAGCAGCTCGCCCACCGTGCTCTCTAATCGAGAAATACGCTCCGACACCGAGGGTTGAGTGATGTGTAACCTGGCGGCCGCTTTACGGAAAGAGCCAAGTTTCACCGCCCACACAAAGGCATCGAGTTCCTTAAAATCCAGCATCGTCTCACCAGCCTGTCAAAAACGCACTCGGGCAAAGCACCCCAGTAGGCGCATTCACCACGCCGCCCACCGTTGGTAACCCAGGTGAAGCGTTGCTATGCAGATGTATATGCAACCTGCCGTGCTGGGCACAGGCAAGCTGTCGCGGGGCTGGCAACCGCATATGGCACTCCTCAGACATCACCCTTTCCTAGCCATTGTTATAGGTAGCGCAAACGCGCGACATCCGGCGGATCAGGGCGTCTCTTTTGTAATCTTTTTTGAGTCGCTTTCAATAGTTGATAATCGTATCACGCTCTAGCGTCAACTATTTTTCCACTAAATAACAGCATGATAGGAACAGCCGATACTCAATATCGCTAAAAACGATTGGCACTTGGAACGCGCTCTCCATATATTATTTTTGCGCTAACAAGACCATAAATAGGCTCACTAATACGTCATCACTATGAGCAAATAGACTGTCTCATTTGGCTAATGAATAGCGATATCAATTACTAACAACACACAACCCGGCAGGAGACGTTATGGCGATTCCGCTGCTTAACTGCGATATGGGCGAAAGTTTCGGTAACTGGTCGATTGGCTTGGACGCTGAGGTCATGCCCCACGTTGACTGTGCCAACATTGCCTGCGGCTACCACGCATCTGACCCCCATGTGATGCGCAAGACAGTGAAGCTTGCTGTTCAGCACGGCGTAAAAATCGGTGCCCATCCCGGTTACCCTGATTTAATGGGCTTTGGCCGCCGCTCCATGGCCTGCTCGCCTGCCGAAGTGGAAGACATGATGCTCTACCAAATCGGCGCCCTGGCAGGCATTTGCCAAGCAGAAGGCACCGCACTGAGCTACGTCAAACCCCACGGCGCGATGTACAACGACATGGCCGCCAATCTGGAGCTACTGGAAGGCGCCATGCGCGCCGTGAAGGCGTTCGATGCCCGTTTGCCGCTGATGGTGATGGCCACCGCCGACCCAGCGCCGCACCGTCAGCTAGCGGAAGAAATGGGCGTGACGCTATGGTTTGAAACCTTCGCGGACCGCGCGTATGAGGCCACCGGGCATCTCGCCTCACGCCGCCTGCCGGGTGCCGTGCACCACGACCAAGCCACCATCGTCGCCCAAGCCGTCGCCTTGGCCAAAGGTGAGACTCTCACCGCCCGCGATGGCAGCGCCCTGCAGTTACCCTGCGATACGCTGTGTGTACATGGCGATAATCCCGAATCCGTGGCCGCCGTGCGCGCCATTCGCGAGGCCTTTACGGCGTTGGAGTCCGCGTGAAACTGCGCTTAGAAACGGCGGCGATGGACGCCCTAACGGTGCGCTTGTTCGACGCCATCGATGAAACCAATATGGCGTGGATCATGGCCGCCGACGAGGCGCTGCGGCGCGCTTTCGATCACGCGCTCATCGACCTGATCCCGTCATACACCACCCTGCTGGTGCATTACGACTGCCAAAAGCTCACCTTTGCCCAGGCCACGACCCTCGCACGTAGTGCCCTACGCAATTTAGCCCCTGCCGACTCCCAGCAGGGCCAGCTCCACGAAATTCCCGTATGGTACGACGAGAGCGTTGGCCCCGAATTGCCCACCGTGGCCAAGCGTGCCGGTCTCAGCGTCGAGGCGTTGATCGAGCGCCACTGCAGTCACGACTACTGCGTGTTTGCCCTAGGCTTTGCCCCTGGCTACGGCTTTATGGGCTTGGTGGATGAGGCGATTGCCGCGCCGCGTTTGAAAACGCCCCGCCGCCGTGTCGCGGCGGGCAGCGTCGGCATTGCCGACCGACAAACCGCCATTTATCCCCTGCTCTCGCCCGGCGGCTGGAACATTCTGGGTAGAACCGCCGTGCCGCTGTTCGAACATGCCAAACGCGGCGAGCCGCTGCTGCGCCCGGGCGATAAAGTGCGCTTCAAGGCGATATCCCAATCCGAATTCGAAGCGGCCGGGGGCGACACCACCCCGCTGGAGGAGCGCTCATGAGCCGTCCTACCCTGACCGTCAAGCAAGCCGGACCGCTGGCGCTGACTCAAGATGCGGGCCGCTTCGGCGTTGGGCACTTGGGCGTGACGCAAGGCGGTGCCGCCGACTGGATCTCTTTTCGCTGGGCCAACTGGCTGCTGGGCAACCCGCTCGACAGCGCTGCGCTGGAAATCGTCATGGGCGGGAATCTGACGCTGGTGGCCAATGGCGACGTTCGCTTGGCGTTGGCCGGAGCCGACCTTGCCGCCACGCTGGACGGCCAGCCGCTGGCGCCCAACGACAGCTTCATGATGCACACGGGCCAAACGCTGATCTTTCGCCAGCCTAAAAAAGGCCTGCGTGCGTACCTCGCTTTTCCTGACGGGCTCGATGCACCCCGTGTACTGGGCAGCTTCGCCTGCACGGCGAGAGAGCACATCGGCGGCCTGCACGAAGACGGCACGCCGCTGAAAACCGGCGACCAACTCACCTTTAAAGGCAGCAGCGCCGCGCCGCGCCAGTTACCCCAAGGTACCCAACTTCCCCTGCCGGATTCAGAAGACACCGTGCTGGACATGGTGCTGGGCTCCCAGGCCGCCCACTTCGCCGGGCGCAGCCTGTTTGACGCCTTCAACCAGCCATGGACCGTGGATCAACGTGCCGACCGCATGGGCATTCGGCTCACCGGCAAAGCGCTGAACAGCCGCCTGGGCGGCATCGTTTCTGAAGGGATTCCGCTAGGGGCCGTGCAGATCCCCCCCGATGGCCAGCCGATCATCCTGATGAACGACCGCCAAACCATTGGCGGCTACCCGCGCCTGGGTGCTTTGACCCCCATGGCCTGCGCCCGCCTCGCCCAATGCTTGCCGGGCACTAAGGTGCGCTTGCAGCCGATCAGTGCGACGCAGGCGCAGGCAGCGTATCGCAAGCAGCTGTTGCGGTGGAAGTAGGCTGAAAAGCCCCTGTAGACAGGGGCTTTTAGCGCTAGGAGGCCTAAGGAGTCGACTGCTTGGTCGTTGAATTACTGGCAGAGCGGCGCTTGTGACCCAGCTCATCCTCGATGGCGGCAAAAAAGGCATCGGTAGAGGCTGGATGAGGCTGGGTCGCAAGGCTAACGCCCACAAACAGCACACTCGCGATCACAATGCCCCATACACCGGCAGGCAGACCCAGCAACGAGTTGCCGGTGGCATACATCAGCAGTACAAAGGCGCTGGTACCCACCACGCTGGTCAGTGCACCGGCCCCAGTACCGCGCTTCCAATAGAAGGCACCGATCAGCGCGGGCACCATGGCCACCAAGCCCGATGAGGCGGCCACCGACAGCACTGCAATGAGATCGAGCTGTAGCTCAGCGAAGGCGAGCGCCATGAGTGCAATGACCGGTATGACGAGCTTTCCGACTTGGAGTTGGCACTTTTCACTCACGTTCGGCTTGAGGTTCGCGTAAACATCGCGTGAGACCATGGAGGCCAGCGTCAGCATGATCGAGTCGATGGTGGAAACGGCCGCCGCCATGATGCCGATCATTACGATCACGCCCAAGACGGGCGGCACGAACTCTGAGCCCAGTAGCGTAGGCGTGGCTAAATCGGCGCGTTCTAGACTTGGGAAAGCGGCCAAGGCGGAGAATCCCCACAGCACAGAGACCAAGGTATAGATAAAACCGAACAGTAAAAAGCCGAGCAGCATGTGGCGCATCGAACGCAGCGACGACGGCATGAACAGACGTTGGCTCACCTGCGGATTGGAGAGACTAAAGAAGAACCAGGGAATGGTGAGCCCCAAAAAGGTGACGAAGCTGAATAAGCCCGGGCCGGGCACCGTCAGTGACTGCGGATGCTCGGTCGCCAGTGTCTCGAAGAGCGAACCAAAACCGCCCAAGCTATGAATCACCAACAGCGCCACCAGCGTGGATGCCACGATCATCATGATGGCCTGCAGCGAGTCGGTCCACATGACCGAACGAATCCCCGCGATATAAGAGAAGAAAATGGCGACTACCGTGGCCAGCGCAACCCCGGTGGTAAACGTGATGGTGCCTCCCGACATCCCCTGAAGCAGGTAGCCGACGCCCGCGAGCTGAACCGCTGAGTAAGGAATCAGAAAAATACAGCTAGCAACGGAAACGGCCATGGCCACCTGTTTGCTGTTGTAGCGGTGGCCGAGCATCTCGCTGGGCGTCACGTAGCCGAACGTTTTGCCGACTGCCCAGAATTTAGGCCCGAAAATGGCGACCAGCGAGACCCCAGCAAAATAGATGATTTCAAAACCTAAGGCGCCGACGCCCCCTGCATAGGTAAGGCCTGCCAACCCCACCATCATAAAGGCGCTGTAGGTCGTGGCACTGTAGCTCAGCGCCGAGACGAACCCGTTCATTTGCCGGTTGCCCAAAAAGTAACCGGACATGCTTTCCGTGTGTCCTTTCGTCGGGGGACGACGCGACAGCACCGCAATGCCGAGAGCAATCAACAGATAAAGCGCAATGCCTCCCCAAATGAGCGTCTCAGTCATCACTATGTTCCTTAAAACCTTGAGTGATCAACACATTCAAGGCGATGATGACCAACCCCGCCACGGTCCAGAACAAAAAGCTGCCGTACCACCGCGACACGTCGCTCAACAGCGTGTAAGGCACTACATAGCTCGATAAGACAACGGCCCATAAGAGCCATATCCATTTACTGCGTGTCATCGTCGATCTCGTGTTGTTACATCAAAGGGAAGCAAACGCTACTGTAGCAAAGCTGACGAACCAGCGATGCCTAAGTACGCATACAAAAAAGGCACCCGTTAGGGTGCCTTAGAGAGTGCGACGAACGATTGCTGACTTACGACGCGACGTCGAAACGATCGGCGTTCATCACCTTGGTCCAGGCGGCGACGAAGTCTTTGACGAACTTCTCACCGTTATCGTCCTGAGCATACACTTCTGCGTATGAGCGCAGCAGCGAGTTGGAACCGAACACCAGATCCACGCGCGAGGCGGTCCACTTCACGGCCCCGGTCTTGCGATCACGGATCTCGTAAGCGTTGCTACCCACCGGCTTCCACGTGTTGCCCATATCGGTCAGGTTGACGAAGAAGTCGTTGGTCAACTGACCTTCGCGGTCGGTGAAAACGCCGTGCTTGGTGCCACCATAGTTGGTGCCCAGTACGCGCATACCGCCCAGCAGCACGGTCATTTCCGGCCCCGTCAAGCCCATCAGCTGCGCACGATCCAGCAGCATCTCTTCAGGCTTCACCACGTACTCTTTCTTCTGCCAGTTGCGGAAGCCATCGGCCAGCGGCTCCAGTGGCGCGAAGGAGTCCGCGTCGGTCATCTCGGCGGTCGCGTCGCCACGGCCTTTCAAGAAGGGCACGCGCACGTCATAGCCCGCTGCTTTCGCAGCTTTCTCGATACCGACGCTACCGGCCAGTACGATCACGTCCGCCACGCTAGCGCCGGTATCGGCAGAGATCTGCTCGTAGACGCTCAGTACCTTGGCCAAGCGCTCCGGCTCGTTGCCCTGCCAATCCTTTTGCGGCGCTAAACGGATACGAGCACCGTTGGCACCACCGCGCATGTCGGAGCCACGATAGGTACGGGCGCTGTCCCAAGCGGTAGAGACCATGTCGCTGATGCTCAGACCGCTTTCCGCGATTTTCTGCTTGACGACTTCTTCGCAGTAGTCGGTGCTGCCTGCCGGAATCGGGTCTTGCCAAATCAGGTCTTCCGCCGGAACTTCTGGGCCGATGTAGCGCGCTTTAGGGCCAAGGTCACGGTGGGTCAGCTTGAACCACGCTTTCGCGAAGGTTTTCTTAAAGTACTCCGGGTCGGCCATGAACTTTTCGCAGATGGCGCGATAGGTCGGATCCATCTTCATCGCCATGTCCGCATCGGTCATGATCGGGTTATGGCGAATCGAGGGGTCGCTGGCGTCGACCGGCTTGTCTTCTTCTTTGATGTCGATCGGTTCCCACTGGTGGGCACCGGCGGGGCTCTTTCTCAGTTCCCACTCGTAGCCGAACAGCAGGTCGAAGTAGCCCATGTCGAACTTCGTGGGGTTGGTGGTCCACGCACCTTCGATGCCCGAGGTCACAGCGTTGCTCGCCTTGCCCTGCATGTGGGGGTTGCCCCAGCCAAAGCCCTGGTTTTCAACGTCAGAGGCTTCTGGCTCAGCGGCCAACGCAGAGGCATCGCCATTACCGTGACACTTACCGACAGTGTGGCCGCCAGCGGTCAGGGCCGCCGTCTCTTCGTCGTTCATCGCCATACGGGCGAAGGTTTCACGCACCTGCTGAGCGGTTTTCAGCGGGTCCGGCTGACCGTTGACGCCTTCCGGGTTCACATAGATGAGGCCCATCTGCACGGCGGCCAGCGGGTTTTCCATGGTCTCGGGCTTATTCACGTCGCCGTAGCGCTCGTCAGAGGGCGCGAGCCACTCTTTTTCATTGCCCCAGTAAATGTCTTTCTCGGGCTCCCAAATATCGGCGCGACCGAAGGAGAAGCCGTAAGAGGGCAGGCCCATGGACTCATACGCCACGGTACCGGCCAGAATCATCAGGTCCGCCCAGCTGATCTTGTTGCCGTACTTTTTCTTGATCGGCCACAGCAGACGACGCGCTTTGTCCAGGCTGACGTTATCCGGCCAAGAGTTGAGCGGTGCAAAACGCTGGGCACCGGTGCCGCCGCCGCCACGGCCGTCGGCAATACGGTAGGTGCCTGCGGAGTGCCAAGCCATGCGGATCATCAAACCGCCGTAGTGCCCCCAGTCAGCGGGCCACCACTCTTGGCTGTCGGTCATCAGCGCATGGACGTCTTTCTTCAACGCGTCGAAGTCGAGCTTGCGGACTTCTTCGCGGTAATCGAAATCGGGATCCATCGGGTCTGATTTGCGATCTTGCTGATGCAAAATATCCAGGTTCAACCCTTCCGGCCACCAATCTTTGTTAGAGGTACCGGTTGAGGTGTTACCGCCGTGCATGACAGGACATTTACCGCTCATAGCTCTCTCCCTTATTGCTCTTGGCCTTGGAGATACCAAGGGAACAAATGCAGTGCACCTCCGCACTAGGCTGGACGTTAAACGCGACCATCACTAGCACCGGCGTGCGTTATTCACATGCCACAGTTTTAAAGCACCTTTGCAATAGCCACAATTTGCATTTTACGACCAATGTGATAGCTCTCGGCTATTGGAAATATCCTCCCTCTTGTCGATAGAGCTTTATGCTGACGCGCCTTTCGAGCATAGCGCGACTTTAATGAACGCGTATGTCGAATATCCGCAGGGCGTGTTGCCTTGTTGCACCCATGCCGTATGGTATAAACGCTATACTTTCCTACCACAAAATCAAATATCGATATAATGAATTCAGCCGACCCGGGCATTACCGTGACTAGACACGCCAGCCACAGCACTTCTCTTGATGTGCTTGCGCAGAGTAATCCCTCATGCTGACGGCTAGACGTTCCGCACATGGCTTTACCCTGCTGGAACTTTTGGTGGCCCTGGCGCTATTCGCTACGCTGGCCACCATTGCGATACCCAATTTTGCTAGGATCATTCAAGAAAACCGCGTCGTGACGACCACCAACGACTATAAAATTGCGCTGAGCTTTGCCCGTAGTGAAGCCGTGCGACGCAATCAGTCCGTCGACTTACTCCCCGTGGCCGAAGGTTGGGATAACGGCTGGGAAGTGCAGGCCGATGATGATGTGGTGCTACGTCGCTGGGCGCAGGAGGTAGACGACATTACGATTGAGAATGCGCCCGAGCGTTTTACGTTCAACAGTCAAGGGCGCCTAGTGTCGGCAGCCTTTGCTTCCCAGCGCGTCTCCGTCACTCTGAATGAGATAGGTCGCTGCGTGCGTATCGAGCCGAGCGGCATTTCCCGAGTACTCACTAATCGTCAAGCCTGCGACTAATTCATTAGCGAGCCACGCCATGCCAACACGACAACGAGGTATCTCACTGCTGGAGTCATTGATTGCGCTGCTGGTGCTGTCGATTGGCCTATTGGGTGTGCTTGGCTTGCAAACCCAGTCACTGGTGCATAACCGTGCTGCCTATTTCGAGACTCAGGCCACCAACATGGCCCAGGACATGCTGGATCGCATTCGCGCCAACCGTGAGCAAGCAGCCGACTATGCGCTCACGTTAGGCGGAGAGGTCGACGGCAGCGGATTGCCAGCGACTGATCAAGCCGAGTGGGTCGCGGATGTGAGTACCATGCTCCCTGGCGGCGTAGGCGGCATCGAGATCGACAATCGGCGTATTAGCGTCACCGTGCGATGGGAGGACGCCACGTCGCCCAACGATATTCGGCAAGTACAATTGGCGTCGGAGCTATAGCGTGGGCAGAGGCAAACCTCGAACGACTCAAGCAGGCTTTACGCTGGTGGAGCTGTTAGTCGCCATGGTCATTGGGCTACTGGTCATGGCTGGGGCAACCCAACTCTTCATCTCCTCTCAGCAAAGCTACCGCTTTCAAACCGCACTGGCCGACATGCAAGACACTGGCCGCTTCGCGCTGGATACGATGGCCCGCGAGCTACGTCAAGTGGACTATAGCGGTGGCTGTGCGCTACCACAGACGACCGTCCATGTGCGCAATATGGCCGATGCCAGCAGCCTCCCCTTACCGTTGCAAGCATGGGCCACACCCAACAACCATGATTTTACGGCCAGCTTGGTCACCCCCCTTGACGAGCAGCATGTACTCGCGTTTCGTGGCGGTCTCCTTGCCCGGACGGGGTTTGTCGATACGTCGTTGGAAATTGCCGCGATCGATAGCAGCCAACGACTCACCTTGAATCGAGAGACCGATAGCGCCTTTCATCAACGATTGGTGCTGCTTCAGGGCCTGCTGAATTGCGATATTTTCTATAACACCACGAGTGACGCCCGCACCCTGCAGAAAAGCGCGGCGGCAGGCTGGCAGGGCAACGTCGACCCAAGCGAAAGCGAATGGGGAGAGGCGAGCGATATTACCTATGCTGCGGGCCAAACCGTATCGCTGAGCGCCTTGAACAGCGCCCTTTACTACATTGGCCGAGATGCCAATAACGCGAATGTGCCCTCGTTGATGCGCTTGGATGTGAGCCAAACGACGCCTCGTAATGAGGTCGTGGCCAGCCATGTGGTGGCGATGCGAACGTCCTTTCTGATCGACGACGCCTACATACCACCCGACGAGATCGATGAGGCAGAGTGGCCCAATGTCAGGGCGGCGCGCATCACGCTCATCGTACAAAGTGACCGTCCCAATCTACGGAATGCCGACACCACGCTGGCGATCGGCAATTTTCGAGGAGACAACGCTTTCACCGGCGGCAACGGACGGATTTATCAAGCCTTCACGACGACCATCGCTTTGAGGAATCGTTAGCATGCAGAGCCACGCATTGACGCATCAGCGAGGAATGGCGCTCGTGTTGAGCCTGATTTTCCTTGCCATCGTCACCATGTTGAGCCTCTCTTCCATGCAAGGAGCGATCACTCAAGACCGTATGGCCTCGAGCCAGCGCGACTACGGTGTTGCCTTTCAAGCAGCAGAGGCCGCACTGAGCGAAGCCGAAACGCTGCTACAAAACGGCGCTCCTCCTGGCAATGGATGGCGCAACCACGACATGGCGATGGAAGAACTCACCCGTAACCCACGCTACCGCATCCAGACGCTGGCACCGCTAGGGTCGCGTACCCTCAACGACGGCACCGAAGTGGTTGAGATGCTTTATCGTATTGATACCGAGGGATTTGGTCGTGGTGAAGATACTAGCGTCACGCTCGAAGCCCTCTATGTTCGTCAGCAGCAGGTGGAGGTAGTGGCACCATGAAACATACTCGTCATGTACTGCTGACTTCGCTGTTGGCGGTTCTGTCACTCGCAAGGCTTTCTGAGGCGCAAGACACTGCGCTTCCTCCTGATCTTATTGGCATTTCCAACGCCCCTCTCAACGTGGTGAACCGCGTTCCACCTAACGTTCTGCTCATTTTAGATAACTCGGAAAGCGGCCAAGAAGGATTAGATGGGCGCGTTGCCATTGGTAATAATATTGGTGATCGCGAGGCATTGAGCGCTTGCCAGACTAACACCTTCGACGCGACACAGTGCCCAGCGGGAGCTCGTTCACCACTTAGCAAGTCCAGTATCATGAAAAGCGTTGGGCGAGAGCTCATCAATCGCTACCGTGGCGACATCAACCTTGGTTTGATGGCATACCAGCAAAATCCTGCCTCACGAAACCGAAACGATGCATTCAATAACCGCTCTGTTGTGTGGCGTTTAACCGAACGTGCTCTGGACGTTTACTATTCTACAAACCCGACCCCAAGCTGGTACGACCCTGAGTTTGGCGGTGCATGGAATGCAGCAACGAAGCGCTACCGCACTCAAATACCAGGCAGCGATATCTACGCTTTTTTCAATGTCGGTATTCCCGGTTACTACATCATTAACCGCACAAGCACCTCTCTTCCCAATGCCAGTGATGACCGCACAGAATATTGGCAAAACAGAGGCACTGACTTTAATGGCGAACAGCTCGTCAATCGGTATTTAAGAATTCGAGAGACTCGTAATGGTTTATTTTACGATGATTTTGATGGAACGGCACGGATCCCGCTAGTGGATAGCATGCGCCAGCGAGGTATTCCGAACTGGGGAGACAACATTCTCTCGCTACAGCTTAATCAATGGGAATGGCGTACAACATCCTCACCTGGGCGTGGCTTTCTCCACGTTCCCATTGGGGGAATCAATGAAGACGGTACTTCGAATAATGAGCACTGGCGTGCGATTGAAGTCAAGCTTGGCACGCAGCGTCACGACTGGATCGGTAACAGCGACAACCCAATGGTAGATACTAACTGGCCCTTGTTAGCTACGGGCTTAACGCCCATCGAAGGGACGATGTATACCGCTACCGATTATTTTACAGGCAATAATCTGGCGGCGAATGAAAACATTAATAACCGCTCATCAAGAATTCCTTTACCCAACGCTAATCAACAATGCTTGATTAATGCCAACATTTGGCTAACCGATGGTTTACCCTCGGTGGATCGCTTTGGTAACTCGCTGGGCAACAATGTAAGCGGGGCACTGCGTAGAGCAGAGGATGCGATCCAACGACTTTACGATGAAACCAACGAGCGACTATCCAATCCCGTTAAAACCTATGTTGTTGGCTTTAGTCTCCCCCCCGATATCGCCAATTTACCCAACGTCTCCGACGACCCACTCGGCGATCTTGCCCGCGCAGGGGGTACCGATCGCGCGTACTTTGCCAACGATGAAGCCTCGTTGAACCAGGTCATGCAGCAGGTGTTGGGCAATATCATCGCCGCCTCTCAGTCCAATACCTCCGCGGCGGTCAATGGCGACGAATTTGGTCTTGAAGATGGCAACTTGCTCTATACCGCAGGCTTTCGCAGTGACGACTGGTCAGGGCGTTTAGCCGCTTCGGTGATCCAAGCCGATGGTACTCGTAGCGAACGCTGGAATGCTGAAACCGAGCTCGCCGAGCAAGCAGGCAATCGGCGGTTATTGACCTATCGACGGCTGGAGAGCGGTGCCCGGAGCGGCGTTATACTAAGTGCCGACAACAGCGGCTTAACCAGTGCCGAAGTGCGCTGGCTACAGGGCGAAAACGTGCAGGGGCTGCGGCCACGCCAATCGCTGCTGGGCGATATCATCAACGCCAACCCGGTGTTCTTAAAGGGGACTGATGAGCGTATGCCGCTCCTGCTGGTGGCCGCCAACGACGGCATGCTGCACGGCTTTAACGCGGAAACCGGCCGGGAACTGTTTGGCTTTTTACCCGCTGAGTTGACCCAAGGCGAGGCGCCCGCCATTCGCTCATTGATGCAGCCTGACTATAACCATCGCTACTTCATGGATGGCACACCTGCTGTGCGGGAAGTGAACATCTCTGGTGGCCCGACTGCCGTGGCCGTTGGCACCATGGGCACGGGTGGGCGGACGGTGTTTGCACTCGATGTGAGCAACCCCAGCAACATGAGCGCTGCTGACGTGCTTTGGGAGTTTCGCCATCCCGAGTTGGGCACGGGGGTTTCTCAACCCACGATCACGCAACTGACCGACGGCACCTGGGCCGCCATTTTTGGTAACGGCTATAACAGCATGGGCTACCAAGCGTCACTTTTCGTAGTGAACCTTGCTACCGGTGAGTTGATCAAGCAAATAAAGACGGGCGTAGGCAACACGGATAGTCCCAACGGATTGGCCACTCCCACCGTCACTGCTTGGCCAAGCTACAACGGCGCACGCTTTGCCTACGCAGGCGACTTAGCGGGTAATATGTGGCGCTTCTCGTTAACCGGCAGTGGCACCGTTAACCAGCTATATCAAGGCAGCGCTAGCCAGCCCATCACATCAGCCCCCGCCGTCACGCTGAGCAGCGGCTCGCCGGATACGCTACTGGTCTCCTTCGGCACCGGCAGCTATTTCCGCAACGGCGACATTGGTGACGCTTCGGTACAGCAGCTCATTGGCCTGCGAGACCAAGTGAGTCGCAGCTCGACCATTACTCAAAGCGATCTACTGCTTCAACGCATTACGGGTGAAAACTCGCAGAGTGGCTTTAACCGCCGCGCCAGCACCAACTTCACCCCTGACAGTAGCGACGTGGGGTGGCGCTTGGAGCTACCTGCTGGAGAGCGCGTGATCGCCGCCCCGTCGATCTCAACCAGCCTCCCACGGCGGGTGCGCTTCTCGACGCTGCTTCCCGATGAATCCGACCCCTGCGGCGGTGGTCGCAGCGGGTTCTTCATGTCGCTACTGGCCGATACCGGCGGCAGTGGCGGTTCGACCGCTTTCGACTTCAACGGTGACGGACGGCCAGACAGCGATGCCACCATCAACGGTGACGCCATCACCGGCTTGCAAGCGGGCACCGGCGAGCGCTTGGTGAGCGTGAATGACGGGGAGATCGAACGTCTCTTCGTGGGCAATCCAGAGGATACGAACGCTTCACCGAATGGCGATGGCTCCATCACGATTGGTTTTAGCGATGATCACTTGGGGCGTCGCTCCTGGCGGCAAGTGACCGGCGAAGAGAGCGATACGTAGACGGAAAAAAACCGGGGGAGCCATTGGCTCCCCCCGGCGAACGACGAGTAACTGCTCACTCGTCGAGTCCTACACGTCCGTACTTACAGGCTCAATCCACCAGTGGTAGCAGCGCATTCAGGCTTTCGCGAGCATCACCGTAGAACATCCGGGTGTTCTCCTTGAAGAACAGCGGGTTCTCGATACCCGAATAGCCGGTGCCTTGACCACGTTTGCTGACGAAGACCTGCTTCGCTTCCCACACTTTGAGCACCGGCATGCCCGCGATGGGGCTGTTGGGGTCCTCTTCGGCGGCAGGGTTCACGATGTCATTGGAGCCGATGACGATGACCACGTCGGTGGTGGCGAAATCGTCGTTGATCTCGTCCATTTCCAGCACGATATCGTAGGGCACCTTGGCTTCCGCCAACAGCACGTTCATATGCCCCGGCAAGCGCCCAGCCACCGGGTGGATGCCGAAACGCACGGTCTTACCCGCCGCGCGCAGCTTGCGAACGAGATCGCTGACCGCCGTTTGCGCCTGCGCCACCGCCATGCCGTAACCCGGCACGATGATGATGCTATCGGCGTCGTTCAGTGCGGTAGCGACGCCATTGGCATCGATGGAGACCTGCTCCCCTTCGATTTCCGCTGCGGGCCCTTGGGAGCCACCAAACCCACCGAGAATCACGCTGACGAAATTGCGGTTCATCGCCTTACACATGATGTAAGAGAGAATCGCCCCGGAGGAGCCGACCAGCGCGCCGGTCACGATCAACAGGTCGTTGGAGAGCGTGAAACCAATCGCCGCCGCCGCCCAGCCGGAGTAGCTGTTGAGCATGGAGACCACCACCGGCATATCCGCCCCGCCGATGCCCATGATCAGGTGATACCCAATGAAGAACGCCAGCGCCGCAATCACCAGCAGCGTCCAGAAGCCTGCGCCGTTGAGGTAGAGAATCGCCAGCAGCAGCGATAGTACTGCGGCACCCGCATTCAGCATGTGGCCGCCTGGCAGTTGCTTGGGCTTACCGTCTACCTTGCCCGCCAGCTTGCCGAAGGCAATGACCGAGCCGGTGAACGTCACCGCGCCAATGAAGATACCCAGCACCACCTCGATTTGCAGGAACATCAGCTCGTCGGGGGCCTTGGTGGCCACCAGCGCCGCAAAAGCGGAGAACTGGTCCAGCGACGCCTCCGCGGCACGAGCTGCCATCACCCGGCGGCGTTCCAGGTCCGCGCTCCAGGCCACGAACACCGCTGCCAAGCCTACGAAACTGTGCAGCGCGGCCACGAGCTGGGGCATTTCGGTCATCTCGACCTTGCCCGCTACGTAAGCACCAATGGCTGCGCCAATCAGCATCATCGGAATCAGCCACCAGTAGCCGCCGATACCGGGGCCAAACGCGGTGAAAAACACCGCGACCGCCATACCCACGATGCCGTACCACACGGCGCGCTTGGCCTTTTCCTGATTACTCAAGCCGCCCAGCGACAAAATGAACAGCACGCTGGCCGCAATCGCTGCGGCAGATACGAATCCTTGCTCTAACATATCGTCTCTCCGCCGCTTAGGATTTTTGGAACATGGCCAGCATCCGGCGTGTCACCAGGAAGCCACCCACGATATTGATCGACGCGATCAGTACGGAAATACCCGCCAGCACGCTAACCACCGCGCTGCCGGAGCCAATTTGCAGAATCGCCCCCAAGATGATGATGCCGGATATCGCGTTGGTCACCGCCATCAGCGGCGTATGCAGCGAGTGGCTCACCTTCCAAATCACCTGGAAGCCAATGAAGCAGGCCAGCACGAAGACGATGAAGTGCTGCATGAACGAGGCTGGGGCGACCCAGCCGAGCAGCAGCATCAGCGCGCCGCCTATCGCCAGCAGGCTCACCTGACGCTTAGTTTGCACTTTGAATTCGGCAAGCTCGGCGGCCTTTTTCTCTTCAGGCGTCGGCTCTTTCTCTTTCTTCTTCGGCTTGGCCGCGCCAATGGCTTTCACCTTCGGCGGCGGCGGTGGGAAAGTGATCTCGCCTTGGTGGGTCACCGTAGCGCCTCGAATCACGTCGTCGTCCATGTCGTGATGGATCACGCCGTCTTTCTCGGGGGTGAGGTCGGTGAGCATGTGGCGAATGTTGGTGGCGTAAAGCAGTGACGCTTGCGTCGCCATGCGCGAGGGGAAGTCGGTGTAGCCGATCACCACCACGCCGTTATCGCTCACTACGCGCTCGTCAGGCTGAGTCAGGTCGCAGTTACCGCCCTTCTCGGCGGCCAAATCGACGATCACCGAACCGGGCTTCATGGCCGCGACCATGTCTTCCAGCCACAGCTTGGGCGCGGGTTTACCGGGAATCAGCGCCGTGGTGATGACGATATCCACGTCGGGGGCCTGCTCGCGGAAGCACTCCAGCTGCTTCTCGCGGAACTCTGGGCTCGAAGGTGCCGCGTAGCCACCGCTCTCGGAACCATCCTGGCTATCTTCGAAATCGAGGAAAAGGAACTCGGCGCCCATGGACTCGATCTGCTCGGAGACCTCGGGCCGTACGTCGAAGGCGCGCACCACGGCCCCCAGACTCGTCGCCGTGCCAATCGCCGCCAAGCCCGCCACCCCGGCACCGATCACCAGTACTTTCGCAGGCGGCACCTTGCCCGCCGCCGTCACCTGGCCGGTGAAGAAACGGCCAAAGTTATTGCCCGCCTCGATCACTGCGCGGTAGCCCGCAATGTTGGCCATGGACGACAGCGCATCCATTTTCTGCGCCCGAGAGATACGCGGCACCATGTCCATGGCGATCACGGTGGCCCCCTGGGCTTTGCAGGCTTCCAGCAGCGCTTCGTTTTGCGCGGGCCAGAAAAAGGCGATCAGCGTTTGGCCTTCGCGAAGCTGCTTGGCTTCACTTTCCGACGGCTCACGAACTTTAATCACCACCTCAGCGTCGCGCCAGAGGGCATCGGCGCTCTCGATCACTGTCACGCCAGCGTCACGATAGGTGTCGTCATTGAATCCCGCGGCTAGGCCAGCACCCGTTTCGATGAGGCACTCATGGCCCAACTTTTGAAGATGCTTTGCGCTCTCAGGGGTCAGCGCGACCCGCGCTTCTCCCCGGGCACTCTCTTTTGGTGCGCCTATTTTCACACGCTTTCTCCCTTGGTTGTCCCGCGTCCAGCGCCCGCCCACCTCCTAGCCAATCATCGCTAGCATCATGGAGCGCTGCTTTAATTCGTTGCGGCGCAAAAAAACGCGCCAGCTAGCAGTTTAGGATCTAACGCCAAGCCTGCCAGTGGCCATTCAACCTTTGCTTCAACTGAGTTGTATTTCTACAACATATTGATATCGAAACAGCGCCATGAATTAACGATTGGCATTCTTCGCAAACGCCGTGAGTTCCTGGTAAAGCCAGACATTGGCAGGCGCGTTGGCGTAGAGGGTGTGCTGGATCAGCGTCATGGTCAATTCGGGAAGCTCGTCCGGTGGGGCCACTATGCGCACGGGCAGCATGGCGACGAAGCGCTCGGCCATTTGGCGCGGCAGCGTCAGGATCGCATCGGTCAGCGCGACGACCCGCGCGGCGGCGATGTAGTTGAGGTTCTTCGAAATCACGCGACGACTCAGGCCGTGCTGAGCCAGGCAGTTTTCGATACGGCTGGGCAGCAGGCCGCTGATGTCAGCGAGCTCGACGTGGAGCTGGCGGGCAAAGGCCTCCAGCGCCAGCGCGTCCCCCACGTGAGGATTGTGCTGGGCCGCCAGACACACCAGCTCTTCGTGCATCCAGGGCGTTTGCACCACGCCATTGGGCAGCGATGACTGGCTGTCCAAGCCAACCACCATGTCCACCTGGCGCTGCTCTAACGCCTCACTGAGCACGTCAGGGGTAATCAGCTCGATGGAAAAACTGATGCCGGGCGCATAGCCCAGCAGCTGGCTCAAAAATGCCGGGTACATCACCTCTTCGAAGTAGTCGGTGGTCGCCAGGGTAAAGCGCCGAGTGCTGGTGGCGGGCGCGAACGTGGCGGGTGGAGCCAAGCCCGCTTGCAGCGCCGCCAGCGCCTGCTGCACCACCGGCAGCAGCGCCATGGCGCGGGGCGTCGGCTGCAGGCCCTGCTCGGTGCGCACCAGCAGCGGATCGTCGAGCGCTTCTCGCAGGCGCTTCAGCGCATGGCTGAGCGCGGGCTGGCTGAGATGGAGCTTTTCGGCGGCACGGGTGACGTGGCGCTCGCGCATGAGCATCTCGAAGACCAGCAGCAAGTTCAGGTCAAAATGGCGGAGCGATCGCATAGCGCCTCACTATTCATATGATGAATGATTTCATTCTAAACATTCATTTCATTCATCGCGAAAACTTCCTTATCGTCGCGCTTCTTCGAGCCCACCACTTTTCCAGATACACGACGATAGGAGAACCCATTAGGTGACCCCAGCGCAGATCATGCCCAGCCTGTTTGGTGATGTTATCTCCACGTTCATGGGCGTGCCCAAAGCCACCGACCCGAACGCCACCGATGCCGAGGTGGTGGTTAGCGGCGTGCCGTTCGACCTCGCGTGCTCCGGCCGCTCCGGCACCCGTATGGGGCCGAACGCGATTCGCCAAAGCACCGCCAACCTGATTTGGGAGGGCAAGCGCTGGCCGTGGAATTTCGCGCTGGAAGATCGCCTGCGGGTATGCGATGCCGGTAACCTGGATTACGCCTACGGTGAACCGGAAAGCCTAGTCGATAACCTGGAAACGCACGCCATGCGTTGGTTGAAAGCGGGCAAGAAAATGCTGACGCTGGGCGGCGACCACTACATCAGCCTACCGCTGCTGCGCGCTCACGCCCGCGAGCACGGCCCGCTGGCATTGATTCACTTTGATGCCCATACCGACACCTACGAGCAAGGCACGCGCTTCGATCACGGCACCATTTTCCACCATGCCCTCAAAGAAGGCTTGGTCGTGCCGGAGCACTCGCTGCAAATCGGTATTCGTACCAGCTATGACCGGAGCAACCACCCCTACGAAGTGCTGGATGCCGACTGGGTGAACGACCACGGCCCGGCGGCGGTGCTGGAGCGGATTCGTGCGCGAGTGGGTCACCACCCGGCGTACGTCACGCTGGATATCGACGGCCTGGACCCCGCCTTCGCACCGGGCACCGGCACGCCGGTATGCGGCGGCATGTCCACCGATCTGATGCTGAAAGTGATGCGCGGTATGGTGGGGATGGAGCTGGTGGGCATGGATCTCGTGGAAGTGAACCCGGCCTACGACCACGGCGACATTACCTCGCTGGCCGCCGCAACGCTGGGCTTGGAGTTTCTCTATACGCTGGCAGCGTCCAAGTCAGCCTAAGCGCAGGGTCACGTCGATGACCAGCAGCAGCGCGAGCGCCCCGACGGCGGGCCAGGGGCTTTTTAGGACGACGCCAAACAGGGTGAGCGGAATCCACACGGTCAGCGCTGCCAGCACGTGCGGCAGCGCTGCCGCGCCGCTCGTCCACATACTGCCAATGACGATCAATCCCAACAGCCCTAAACAGAGCCCCAGCCACACGCCGCGCTGCCGATTCGGTGATGGCATTGCGTTCGTCTCTTTTCGTTATGTTGGGCGTGAGTATGTGCGCTTAATATGCAGACCATTGCTGGACGATAACGTTGCTCGCATGCTGTACGATTTCAGGAATATGCAGCCCTCCTTCTTGGCTAAGCTGTAGCCTACTCTCTCCCATTTGGATGATGTTGGTTTGGTTTGCGTGACCCGTTTGCTGCAGGTTCGCAGTGTTGCTGTTGCCATATTGTTGTATATCCACTGTATTGAAATTACCAAACTGCCCAACCGCTGTTAGGTTGTCATTACCATGCTGAGTAAGCGACATCGCGTTTTCCAAGCCTTGTTGACTTACAAAAGCTTGATTACGCTCCCCTGTTTGGTCAATAAGCATCCAATTCGCATATCCAGACTGTAAAGCTGGGCCATCATCAAGTCCAAGAATCGTATGATGGTCGCCTAGCTGTTGGAACTGTGCACGACTGCTATCACCCTCTTGATAGAGCGATGCCTTCAAGCCATTGCCTTCCTGTATCATCCGAGCATTATGGTTGTCTCCGACCTGTTCGATATATGCCAGATGGGTATCGGCCTGCGCCACGACACTTGCCATAATAAAAAGGAGTGTACTGGCTATCATCTGTGTCTTGGGGCTCATCGGCACTCTCCTCACCCAACAACCTCCACGCTACGCTACGGGAGGAACATGAGCCCCTCCCGTAGTGGCGAATGCGATATTGCCACCGCCTTTTTGCGTCTTTTAATACTGTACTTGAGTACCCGTATTGTTATTGCCCGTTTGCATCATCGTCGCGGTATTGCTGGATTGATACTGAGAAATAGAGCCAGTGTTGCCATTACCCGTTTGTGTGAGCGTCGCCACGTGGTAAGAACCCTCTTGGCCTACAGTGGCTGTATTACCGTCGCCATACTGACTTACGTAAGCCGAGTTATCGAGCCCATACTGCATAACGGTCGAGACGTTGCTATCACCTTGCTGGAACTGCTCTGACACGTTCCCATAGCCCGCCTGGTTAGCCGTTGCCTCATTCCAGTCGCCCACTTGTTCTTGCGTAGCCGTATTACCATACGTAACTTCAACACTTAACGAGCCAGCGTCACTTACCTGAGTGATGCTGGCCATATTGGTATCACCCGTTTGAGTCTGGCTGGCAGTGTTGAGAGTAGTAAGAGCCCCAGAAAAAAACCCTTCTGCGCTGGAGTTCTGCTCAATCATCGCATCGTTATCGTTACCCGTTTGCGATTGCGTGGCCGTATTGAAGGAGGTGATTGCGCCTGTCACAAAGCCAGTCGCATCACTATTTTGTTGGATAGACGCATCATTACTATCGCCTACCTGGTCTTGTTCAGCCGTATTATTGAAGGAAGCAGCCGCACCAGCGCCTATCTGTTCAATGTCCGCTACGTTTGCGTTACCGTCTTGCTGTTGATCTGCGGTGTTGAGATTACCTTGCTGCATAATGTCAGCGAGGTTGTCATCTGCAAAAGCCGCACCTGAAACCACGGTGAAGGCTGCTGCGATGCTGGCTGCCATTAGTGACTTGTTAAATTTCATGATACACCTCACCATTGTAGTGTCCCTTGGGACTTGGATTTGGTTACGGCCCTATGCCGTAACCAGCCTGGGTGTGACGGGGTACATCCCGCCAAGGTGGTCCGTCACGCCCAATTCTTTAGCTCCAGCGGTTTGTTGACTGCCTGTTGCGAGACCGCCAGAGGTGAGCCGAGCCATCACCTTTACATGGCCATGCTAGCCATAGCGTTATCTGTTGGGCCTTAGAACTTATTGCACCAACTCGCCTTGCCTATCACGATAGGCGGCCAGAGCTGCCGCCCCCTCTGCCGCGTTAGCAAAACGCCATAGCCCCCGTTCAGAGCCCTCCATAATCATGGCATGAACGGCTTGTTCAACCGCCTCACGCAGGGCGACTAAACGTGGTTCGTTACGAGAAAAGCCGGCTTCCAATTCGAGAATTTCATCGGCATCCACGAAGCGAAATACATCGCCTTGAGCTTGTACCGAATAAATGCGTTTTGAGGCCACCACCGTTCTCCATACTTCACCGGTTTGACTACTAATCGCTCGTAGAAACACGGTGATCACGTCCTCACGGTATCTAGAACTCGCGCCAATACCGAGAAAGCGTGCGCCTGCTCCGCCGGTCAGCGTATTGGTGTCGTAACCGATAATGCCGCCCTCTAAAATGACGCCCGCATAGAGCAGCGGAGATGGCGGAGGGAGCGGGTTACCGTTTGCATCCGCAAAGCTTTGCCGCTGGTCTCGAATAATCTGCCGCTCAGTCAGTACACTGGAAAGCCGGTTACGCTCTAACACCCTAAACCACCTACCCCCGCCTGCGTCCTGGAGAGCGCGAATGAGGACTGCCGCCCCGCCTTGGGAAACTGCCTTTGAATAGTGGGGCGCACCGGCTTCCGTTTCGCGATGCTGCCCGGTCATATCAGGAAAATCATAAACAGCAGCGACAACAGGCTCAGGTGGAAGCGGAAGTGTGGCCAAACTTGGCGTTGTACGAGTCTCAGGAGTGAAGGGCTGCAAACGTTGCGGAGAGGCACACCCAGCAAGCGCAACGGTCAGCGCCAATACCAGCATGAGATTTGGTGTCAGTGGCAATTTCGTCATGTCGACGTCCTGTTCGTACTTGGCTGAATAATCAAGGCCGCCAAGCGGCTCACTGGGCGCTGCTGCTTTTTATCATTACTGCACTTGTAGTGTTGGAACGGTCACTTCTGTCTGGCTGCCATCTGTGGTGTTCTCGATCACAAGATGAACGCCCTCGAGGCCACGACTGAAGGAAATCACCTGCTCACCGAAAACAATGCGGCCCTCTTCAGCAGCGTTCTCACCAAAAATGGCTTCATTAACTTGCTGTGAAAGACTGCTCAGCATGCGACTCTGGAGTTGACGTACGAACTGGTCTGCAGGGCTATTGCTATACCGAGAGGCTGCCGATGAGCCGGTCTCTTTGTGTTTATTCTGTCGTTCGGCCAGGCCAATCAGGTGGGCTGAATTGAACGCATCGCCACCGAAGGAGGGGTTATTAGGGCGATATACATAATCAGAGCTTTTAGCGCTTACTCCCCAAACACTGCTCACAGCACCTAAGAAAATAAGCCAAGCAAGCCGCCTGTTGAACCTTTTTGTACATTTAACGTTCACATAAGCCCCCTATAGTTCGTCGGTTTTTACACTAACCTCTAGTACAACAACATCATGAGATAATCGAAGCAGCATCAGTGCTTCACATAATGATGACGTTATTATTAATAGAGAGCCTTCAAAACAACCATGCAACAAATAACTAAAAAAATATCCACCCACTCCCATAACATCTAGAAGCGCTTCTGCATCTTTGTTTTGCTATGTTGATTTTGGTTATTTTGAGGATTTTAACTATAAGGTTAACTTACTATTCTAGCCGTGCATTTTAGCCACACGAAAAAAAGACCGAATAACCAGAAAAACAATATGTCAACATGACGCGCCTAGTCACGTAAACGCACAGCCAAGCATTGCATACACACTACCCGTGACTATTTAATTCAGTTGACTAAACTGCAGCGCTGCCAAATGGCGATAAAGGTCGCTGTGCTCCATCAGCGTCGCATGCGTACCTGATGCCACTAGCCGTCCTTCTTGAAACACGAGGAGTCGATCCGCATGCACCACCGTGGCCAAACGGTGGGCAATCACGATGCTGGTTCGCCCCTGCATCAAACGGTCGAGGGCTTTCTGCACCAGCCGTTCGCTTTCGGCGTCCAGCGCGCTGGTGGCTTCGTCCAGCAGCAGTATCGCGGGATCTTTCAACAATGCGCGGGCAATGGCCAGCCGTTGGCGCTGTCCGCCCGAGAGCTGCACCCCACCCGGCCCCAGCGGCGTGTCGAATCCTTGCGGCAGCGCCTCGATGAACGCTAACGCGTTGGCATCCTGCGCGGCTTGACGAAGCTGTGACTCGGTGGCTTCTGGGCAGCCGTAGCGCAGGTTATCCGCCACCGTGCCACTGAACAGCACCGGTGACTGGGCCACCAGCCCCAACGCGCCGCGCAGCTCACCAAGCGCCAGGGTGCGAATATCGACGCCGTCTAACATGACCTGTCCTTGGTCCGGATCGTAAAAACGCAGCAGCAGCGCCAGCAGCGTGCTTTTTCCCGCTCCGGAAGGTCCCACCACCGCGACCCGCTCGCCGGGATGAATATGCAGATCGATCGCGTCCAAGGCAGGCAGCTCGCGGCCTGGGTACGTGAAGCGAACCTGCGCTAGCGTTAGCGCCCCTTGCAGTGGCTGAGCTAACGTCACTGGCTGCGTCGGCGACCTGATGGTAGGGAGCGTATCGAGTAACTCCAGCAAGCGCTCGGCCGCCCCAGCCGCCCGCTGCACATCCCCTGCCACCTCCGCCAATGTCGCGACGGCCCCCGCAGCCAGCACGGCATAAAAGATAAACGCGGACAGCTCTCCTGCGCTCATGCTCCCTTCCAGCACCGCAAGACCGCCTTGCCACAGCATCACGCCTACGGCGCTGAACACCACCAGCATGGCGACCCCGGTTAGCCACGCCCGCTGTCGGGTACGCGCCACGGCGCTAGCAAAAGCTCGCTCGACGCGCTGGCCGTAGTGGCGTCGTTCCGACGTTTCGTGGGTGAAAGCTTGTACGGTTTGCAGGCCGCTGAGCACCTCGTCGGCGTAGCGCCCCAATTCCGCCACGTGGTTTTGGCTAGTACGCGATAGCTGCCGCACCCGTCGGCCGTACCAGACGATGGGCAGTAGCGTCGCAGGAATACCTACCAGCACCAGCGCCGAGAGCCAAGGCTGAGTCAGCAGCATCAGCACGACCGCACCGACCAGCATGACGCCATTGCGCAGCGCCAAGGAAATCGACGAGCCAAACAGGCTCTGCAGCACGCTGGTATCCGCCGTGAGTCGCGAGGCAATGTCACCGGCGGCACGCCCGTCGTGGGCGCTTTCGAAAAAGCTGGGTTCCAACGTCAGTAGATGCTCGAACACGTGTTGGCGCAGATCCGCCGCTAGGCGCTCACCGATCCAGGTCACTTGGTAATAGCGTAGCGCCGAGGCGGCCGCCAGCAGTGCCACGACACCGAGCATTAGCCCTAGCGTCGTGGCAAGCGCCTGAGCATCGGCCGCCAAAAAGCCTTGGTCGATGACGCGTTTCAGCCCATGCCCCAGCAGCAGCACGCTGCCCGACGCAATGAGTAGCGCACACCCCGCCAGCGCTACGCGCAGCAGGTAAGGGCGCAGAAAGTGCAGCAGCCGAAGAAGCGTGCGTCGATTGGCGGGTGAAGACATAAGCGGTCAGGGTCTCTGTGATCGGCAGCCGTTAGCGCTGTATGGATAGCGTACGCGCCCGCCATGCTGTACATTAATTATACGAAAAGGCAATCAAGAAACAGTGATGTACTAAATACAGGAGGAAAGGGCCATGCTGAACCTCGTATCGCTTTGGCTAACGGCTATTTTATTTGGCGGAATGAGCCTGTTCTCCTTTGGCTTGGCGGCCTTTTTGCTGTCCGTTTTGCCGAACGACACCGCCAGGGCTACACTTCGACGCGCTTTTCCTCCTTTTTATCTGTTCGTGCTCGTCGTCTCCATGTTAACGGCCCTACTGATGTGGCGTATCGACTACGTGTCGTCGATTCTCATGGCGACCATTGCGCTGTCGGTGATTCCTACACGGCAAGTGCTCATGCCTGCCATCAATCGCGCCACTGACTCAGGCCAGCATGCACGCTTCAAGCGACTTCACGGGCTATCGGTGGCCATTGGCCTGGCACACATCGCACTCAGCGGCTACGTATTGGCGAGGTTCGTTTGAGCGCTGGTATCACCGGGCTCGGTGGTCACGCTCTCCTCGTAAGGCTCGCCATTTTCATCGAGCAGCTGCTGATCGTAAGCGGCTTGAAGCCCCGTGTCTTCCTCGCTGTCGAGGAGCGCCGGGGTATCCTCGGCAAAGTAATCGATATGGCCAGGATAAAGAGGCGACAAAAGCGCAATGAACACGCCCGCCACGCAAAAGAGCGAAAACGCATTCGCGTAGCCTAGTTGGTCGACCAAAGCCCCTATCACGGGTGATCCAACGGCTTGGCCTAACGCACACGCCATGAACGGCAAAACAGGCCCTAGGGAAAGCCGACCTGGCAAGAGACGAATACCGGTCATCAGGTAAAGCCCTGTCAGGCTCATATAGGCCCCGCCGAATATCAGCGCAGAGAACATGGCCAAGCCCAGCTGATTGGGGCTAGCGGCCAGCAGCACCAAGCTCGCAGAGAGCATCATCAGCATCAGCGCTTGGGTAATCGGTGGGTTATTGCGATCGGCTAGATCGCTCACCACGGCGCCTCCCAAACCTGCCACGCCTGCGGCAAACCATAGCCAGCCGGTCAAGTGCCCCGACAAGCCGCCCAACGACACCAGAAGATCTGGTGCAAACAGCCAGTACGGCGCTGCCACGAAGCCCATCGCAAATGCAAAGAGTGCCAGGCGTACCAGGCGAGACCACTGCTGGCCCGTGATGGGCGGCGGGGGCGCCGCATCGGCGGGCACCACACGAGAGACCGAAGGAATGAAGAGCCAAGCCGCTAACACGCCCAGGCCTGCAAGAACGGCAAAGGCGGCATACGTCACGCGCCATGCATCCGAAAGAAATACGACGGTCGGCACCGCCACGATGATACCGATGCTCGTCCCCGCATTCATGATCGAACTGACGCGCCCATGCATGGTACGACTCACCAAGGCCTGCATGGCGGCCGTTAGCGCAGGCATCATCAAGCCCGTGCACACCCCGCAGATAAATACCCCTACGCCGAGCAACGAGGCACTACCGGCCTGACTAATCACCGCCAGGCCAGCCACGCCCATCGTTCCGGAGAGCATGGCCAGATACCGGGCACCTAACCAGTCGGCTGCCTTGGGCGCCATCAGCGTGGCCAGCACAAAGCTCACAAAGGGCAACGCCCCAATGACGCCGATCATCGCGGGCGTGATCGACAGCTCTGTACTGATGGAGGGCACAAAGAGACCAAAGGCGAAACGTGCCAGCCCGTAACTGATCGCCACCAGCGCGGCACCAAAGAGAGCAAAGCCCATGTTCGATAAGGTTTTCATACACTGCACTCCGCCGCCGCGCTTCGCCTAAAGGTAACGTCCATGGGCATCGTGCAGGCAACACGCGTGATGAGCAATGCATGCCTTCCTTCATTGAATAAAACCATGCTTAGCTCGCTTAATCACACCCAATACTACGTTTTGTTCGAATTCCCATCTCCGACATTCATCAGCGCCTCCCCTGCGAACATCGTTGCTTTGAAAGCAACAAACACATCTCTATTGGCACTCGTTCCTGCCCGCCAAGTCGCTTAGCGTTACCGATGCCCACAACGACACAGACAACGGCAAGGACAGGACATGCATTCATCCCCCTTTTTCACCCAGCCACAAATTGACGACGCGGTGGCCGTGCGCCATCAGCTTCACCAGCATCCAGAGCTCAAATTCGAGGAAACCGACACGGCCAAACGGGTGGCCGAACGGCTGACGTCACTGGGCTATCAAGTCACCGAAGGCATTGCTACTACCGGCGTACTGGCCGAGCTGGACACCGGCCGTAAAGGCCCTGTGATTGCCTTTCGGGCCGACATGGATGCGCTACCGATCCAAGAAGCCAACGGCTTTGCGCACCGCTCCCAACGGGAAGGGCTGATGCACGCCTGCGGCCACGATGGCCACACCGCGACGCTACTGCTCGCCGCTGAAGCGATTATCGCCCAGCGCGATCAGCTCTGCGGCTACATCAAACTGCTGTTCCAGCCGGGAGAAGAGGGCGGCAACGGTGCGGATAAGATGGTCAAAGCGGGCGTGCTCCAAAACCCGCAGGTAGACGCGATTTTTGGCTACCACAACCGCCCTGGCTTTCCCGAAGGGCAGCTGTTCGTCAAACCAGGCTCCGCCATGGGCGGTAACGACACCTTCAAAATCACCATTGAAGGGGTCTCCGGCCACGCGGCCATGCCGCATTTGGCAGTCGACCCGATCTATGTGGGCGCGTCTCTCGTTCAGCAGCTGCAAGGGCTGGTGGGCCGCCATAAATCACCGCTGGAAGCAGGCGTGATTACCGTCGCGGCCTTTCATGCGGGCGACGCCGCCAACGTGATTCCAGGCCAAGCAGAGCTGCTGGTCAACATCCGCAGCGACCGGGAAAGCTCCCGCGCCGCGCTGGTCGGCAAGCTGGAGCAGGTCGTGAACGGGGTGTGCTCCGCCCACGGCGCGCGCTTCCAGCTAGAGCATCAACATCAAATCCCTCCACTCGTGAACGACGCCGCTTGGTCGGAACGCGTATTGGCGATTGCCGTCGAGCACGGCGTCAGCGCCGATATTCAGCAGTTGGACTACATGCCCACCATGGGCGCCGAGGATTTTGCGTTCTACCTGCAAGAAGTACCGGGGTGTTTCTTCTTTGTGGGGAACGGCGACAGCGCCTACCTGCACAACGAACGCTACGACTTCAACGATGCCATTCTGCCCGTTGCAGGCGGCATGTTCGTAGCGCTCGCGACGTCACTGCTCAAGCGCGACTAACAGCGCTCGCCGCCACGCACGTGGCCTAACAACGTTCAACAACAAGGCTTCAAATAAGGAAACTGTCATGCAAGGTGTTCTCGCATCCATCGAGCGGGTCGGCAACAAGCTGCCGCACCCGTTTATCCTATTCGCGATCTTGGCCGCGCTGGTGGTGGTCATTTCCGCCATTTTAGCGGCGCTAGGCGTCTCGGCGATCAACCCACAAACCGAGGCTGAAGTGACCGTTCGCAGCCTGCTCTCGGCGGATGGTGTGGAGTTCATGCTGACCAGCGTGGTCAGTAACTTCGTCAACTTCCCGCCGCTGGGGCTGATTTTGGTGGTGATGTTCGGCATTGGGCTGGCCGATAAAGTAGGTCTGATGTCCACGCTGATGCAGGTGAGCGTCGCCAAAGCGCCGCCCTCGCTGCTGACGTTTTGCGTATTTATGGCGGGTATTTGCGGCAGCATTGCTTCCGATGCCAACTACCTCATCCTGATCCCGCTGGCCGCGATGGTCTACTACTCAGTGGGCAGGCATCCCGTGGCGGGGGCCGCCGCTGCTTACGCAGCCGCCGGGGCTGGGTTTGATGCCAGCCTGTTCATTACCGTGGGCGATGCGCTGTTTGCGGGTATCACGACCGATGCTGCTCGGCTGGTGGATCCAGATGCCTACATTTCGCCCGTGGATAACTACTACTTCGTGGCCTGCTCGGTCTTCGTGCTAGCGGCCGTCGGCACCCTGCTGGTCGATAAAGTGGTGGAGCCGCGGCTGCAGCGCACGCTCCCCATGGGTAAAGATTTCAAAACCGAGGTGGTCACGCCGACGCTGACGGAAGCCGAAAAGCGCGGCCTCAAGCGCGTAGGACTGGCAACGCTGGCCTACATTGCCCTGGTGCTGCTGGTAGTGCTGCCCGAAGCCTCGCCGCTGCGCAACGAGGACGGCGGTTTGATTCCTTCGCCGTTTCTGCGCTCGCTCGTGCCGCTGATGTTTATCTACTTCGTCACCATTGGGTTGGTGTACGGCATCACCACCGGCAAGATTACCCGCAGCCGCGACGTGCCCCAGCGTATGGCGGAATCGGCCAGCGACCTCGCCCCTACTCTGGTGCTGTTCTTCGCGATTTCGCAGTTCATTGCCTACTTCCGCTGGTCGGAGCTTGGCCAGTTCATTGCCATCGAAGGTTCGAACGTGCTGCAAAGCACCGGCTTTACAGGACTTCCCCTCGTGGGGGCGTTCATCGCCATGAGCGCGGTGCTGAACGTCTTCATGACCAGCGGCTCGGCGCAGTGGGCGCTCATGGCCCCGGTGTTCGTGCCCATGCTGATGATGATCGACTTCGACCCCGCCTTCGTGCTGGCGATGTTCCGTATTGGGGATTCCAGCACCAACATCATTTCGCCCATGAGCCCCTACTTTTCGGTAGCACTGGTGTACATGCAGCGCTACAAACCGGACATGGGTCTGGGCACGCTGATCGCCACCATGCTGCCCCTTGCCATGGGCTTCTTGCTGGCGTGGTCGGCGTTTCTGATGTTCTGGCTGATGATGGGTTGGCCGATTGGCCCCGGTGTTTACATGATGGCGAGCTAGGGTCAATATGAAAAGTTGGTGAGCGCAGGCAATTTTCAGACAGAGCCTAACGCTACTGCATCGCCATCATTAGCTTCCATAAATAGTCGGCAGCGGGCGAGAGCCTTCTGCCGACACGCTTGACCAAGTTGCCCTGGCTGCTGGCCGCCATGGGGTGATCGATCGGGATCGCCTTCAACAGCCCCGCCTCGATCTCGCTGCGTGCAGCGGCCGCCGTCATGAACGACACCCCAATCCCCGCGCTCGCCATACGCCGCGAGACGGAGTGCAAATTACAGCGGTATGCGGGGGTGGCAGGCTGCCCCGCCGCGCCCAATAGCGCATTCACGAACTGCTGAGAGCCCGACACGTCGGGCAGAAAAATTAGCTTATGCTGCAGCAGTTCCGCCACGCTCACCCGCTCATGGTTGGCCAACGCATGGGAAGGTGCCACGAGCGCACACAGCGGCCCCCTTTCAAACGAGTGCACCACCAAGCGTGGGTCGGAGATCGGTCCATAGGTGATGGCAATGTCGACCTCGTCGTTGGCCACCATCTCATGGGGTTCGCGAGGGTAGTAAATGCCGGTTTTGATCTCGATAAGCACATCTGGGTAGTGCTCAGAGACCCGCTTCATCACATGGTTGATAAAGCTATCCACAAAGCCATCGCCCACCGACACCACCACTTTCCCGGCCTGCAAGTTACGTAGCCGCGACAGCGTATCGCCCAGCTCAGAGTTCAGCCGCCGCTGGGCCAAAAAGCCATCCACCACCAGCTGACCCGCCTCAGTGAGCATGACATGCCGCCCCTGACGCTCCAGCAGTGCCATGCCCAGCGCCTGCTCCAACGAGCGGATCTGCCGGCTCACCACCGACGGGTTGGTATGCAAATGCTCCGCCGCCGCGCGAATACCGCCGCAGCTGCTGACCTCCAAGAGATAGAAGGCGCGTTTGTCGAGTAGGGTCATGGAGGCTTCATCCAGAGCGTGGTGCACTCAAAGCGTGCTAACGATTGACGAACATCCTAGCGGTTGCGCGCGAACGGTCAATTCGATGAAGGCCATGGGGATAAAAAACGGCTGGGCGCGTCATGTAGCGTGCTTGCCGAGCCAGTCTATGCATGTGTAATAACGATCGCCCTGGCACCGCGACACGGCCCAGGGCGAGAAAGGCTGTCAAACGAGCACTGCGTTAGCGGGTGCTAGGTTGACGCGCGGCCAGCAGTTTGGGTATCCACCAGGGCAGCACCAGTAGCAGCACCGCGGCCACCCAGAGCCCTAAGGAAATGCCCGATTGCCATAGGATCCCGACGTCGCCACCGCTAATGGAGAGGGCACGGCGCAGGTTCTGCTCCATCAGTCCGCCCAGCACGTAGCCCAGGATGACGGGAGCCAACGAGAAACCCAGCTTACGCAGCAGATAGCCAAACACGCCGATCAACAGCATCAAATAGATGGCGAAGAGGTCGGAGTGAAGCTGATACACCCCAACGAACGCCAAAATGGCAATGGCGGGCACGAGCACCCAGCGCGGAATGGTCAGCACCCGGGCGAAGACACCGGCCAGCGGCAGGTTGAGCATCAGCAGGACGATGTTGCCAATGTACAGAGACGCGATCAGCCCTCCGGCCACTTCAGGACGTTCGGTAAACATCATCGGGCCCGGCGTGATGTTGTAGAGCATCAGCGCACCGAGCAGGACCGCCGTCGTACCCGAGCCAGGGATGCCCAAGGTCAGCATGGGCACGAACGAACCTACCGCCGCGGCATTGTTGGCCGATTCCGGCGCTGCCAGCCCGCGCATGTCGCCGGTGCCGAAGGTGTTATCTTTATCGGAGAGGCGCTTTTCCGTGGTGTAGGAGACGGCCCCTGCCACCGACGCGCCGGTGCCCGGCAGTACGCCGATGATGAAGCCGATCAATCCCGAGCGGATGATGGCTCCTTTACACCACAGCACCTCTTTGAGACGGACGAAAACGCGCCCCAGCACCGGCAGCTCGCCGTCGTCGCCCTTGCGCTGCGAGTGCTCCAGCATCAGCAGAATTTCACTAATGGCGAATAAGCCGATGATCATCACGACGAAATCGATCCCGTCGTAAAGCTCGGGCATACCGAAGGTGTAACGCAAAACACCGCTGCCTGAGTCGATGCCGACGGTGCCAATCAGAATGCCGAGGACGGCGCCAATCGCCGTTTTGATGGGGTCTTTGCCCATCATCACCGACATGGACGAAAACGCGAAGACCATGAGGGCAAAAAACTCTGCCGGGCCGAACAGTACGGCCACCTTGGCCAGCAGCGGCGCAAAGAGCGTCAACCCTAGAATGGCAATGGTCGCACCAATGAAGGAGCTCACGGCGGACAGTCCCAGCGCTGGGCCTGCCAGCCCTCGCTGCGCCAGCGGATAGCCATCCAAGGTAGTCATCACCGCCCCGGCGTCACCCGGGACATTGAGCAAAATACTCGACATGCGGCCGCCGTATTCGGCGCCGGTGTAGACCGCGGCCAGCAAGATCAATGAAGACTCGGCGGGTAACCCTAGCGTATAGGCCAGCGGCATGAGAATCGCAATGCCGTTGATGGGGCCAATGCCTGGCAAGGCGCCAAACAGCGTGCCCAACAGCGCACCCAGCAACGCCAAGCCCAGATTGAGCGGGGTTAGCGCAACGCCAAACCCCTCGATAAGTAAATCGAACATCGTAGCAACCCGTTAAAGAAAGGAGGCGAACCAGTAGCCGGTGGGCAAGCTGATCCCGAGGGCCGTAGTGAACAGAAAATAACCGACCACCGCCATGAGGACGCCGGTCGTCAGTGCTTTCACCCAAGAGGCACCGAATAGCCTTGCCAGCGCCGTGACCGCCAGTAGCGATGAGACGATGAATCCCAGTTGCGTGAACAGCACGGCATAGGCCAACAGCAGCGCCAGTACCAGGAGTAGCCGAAGGGCCAACGTTTTATGGGGCCATTCCCCATTCGGGCCCGGCCTAAAGATCATGACCAAGGCGAGCAGTGCCAACACGATGGCGAGCACGATCGGAAAGGCCTTGGGACCCACGGGTTCGTAGCTAAAGGTGGTTTTTAGCTGCATGGCCTGGACGGCGATGAACGCCGCCAGACCGATGAGCGCAATACCCAGCATTCGGTCGGCGGCGATTCTCATTGGGTCAGACCTACTTCTGCGGCTAAACCTTGGAACTCAGCGACCTGCTCTTGGACGTAGCGATCGAAGTCGTCACCGAACCGCGCCATGGGGAACAAACCTCGCGCCTCACGCAGCTCGGCGAAGACCGGGTCTTCCGCCAGTTGCTGCATGCGCTCCACCCACGCCTGGTACGCTTCGTCACTGACCTCTGGCCCCATGTAGTACCCCCGCCAGATGGGCCACTCCACGTCATAGCCCTGTTCGGCAGCGGTCGGAATCTCTGCATAGGGGCCTTCCATACGCTCTTCGGAGAGCGCCGCCAACACGCGGATGGTGCCGCCCTCGAGCTGTGACCTCAGTTCGGACAGGTCACCGGTGAACACCTGAATATGGTTACCTAACAAGGCGGCCAGCGCCTCACCACCGCCCTCGAAGGCCACGTAGCGCAGGTCTCTGGGCGACATGTCGCCGGATTTCGCAATCAGCGCTGCCTTCATCCAGTCCTGGCTACCCACGGTGCCACCGGCACCGAAAGCAATCTCGTTCGGGTTCTCTTTCAGGTCCGCCATGAGGTCGCCAAGGTTCTGCCACGGCGCATCGGCGCTGACGACGATCGCGCCGTAATCAACGCCCAAGGCCCCTAGCCAGCGCACTTCATCGGCGTCGTACTCGCCAAACTTGCCCAGCGCCAGGTTCACCGCCGCACCGGTGCTGGCCGCCACGATAAGACCGGGGTCATCCGTGCGCACGCCGTTGACATGGTTATACGCCACCGCCCCGATGCCGCCGGGCATGTAGCTCACCATCATGGGACGACTGATCAAGGCCGTCTCTTGCAGGCCGTTCGCCGCCAAGCGACACGTCAAATCGTATCCACCGCCGGGTTTGGCAGGCGCGATACACTCGGTCGCGTCGGGGATGGCTTGAGCGTGTGCCTGGCCCATCAGCAGTGCACTACTCATCAGGGCGAGACGAGAGGTGTGGCGTAGCGTAGCGTTGAGCTTCATGACGAACTCCTATTGTTTTATGGTACGCGGGAGCAGGAAGGCCCGAACCCGTTCATACTGGAATGACCAGCGCCATGTTAGGCAGGCAACCTTTCATCAACCTGTCATTTACTTGATCACCTCCTGAGACTTTAGTCATATGCGCCTAATCATCGTCGAAGACGATCCGATGATCGCCCGCTCGCTGGATCACGCGTTATCCCCGCTGGGCAATAGCGTCGACGCCTTCTCACGGCTAAAGGATGCACGTGCGGCGCTCCGCCATGACCGCTTCGATCTCCTGCTGCTCGATTTGGGCCTGCCCGATGGCAACGGGCTAGAGCTGCTGAGCGAGTTACGTGAACGTGGCGATAAAACCCCCGTACTGATCCTGACGGCCAGAGATGGCATCGAAGATCGCGTCAAGGGGCTCGATCTAGGCGCCGACGACTACCTGGCCAAGCCGTTTTCATTGGCGGAGCTCGAAGCGCGCGTACGCGCACTGCTGCGCCGCAGCCAGCAGCGCAGCGATAATCGTCTGATGCTAGGACCGCTGTGCCTCGACCCAATGGCGGGCACGGCCACACTCGACGGGGTCACGCTTGCCCTGCCCCGCCGCGAGCGACGCCTGCTCGAAGGGCTCTTGCTGCACGCTGGCAGTATTGCCCCACGGGAGATGCTGGAAAGTCGCGTGTTCAGCTTTGGTGATGTCGGCTCTAATGCACTGGAGGTGTACGTTAGCCGGTTACGTAAGCGCCTTCAGGGCAGCGGTTTGCACATCCGCACGTTTCGTGGCCTCGGCTATCGGCTCGAGGAAGCGCCGACGTGACCCAGGTCGTAGGTTCGTTGAAGGCGCGTTTGGCGATTTGGCTGCTGGTCATGGTCTCGGGGCTAGGGGCACTGCTCTTGATGGAGGCCTATGGCGCCTCTCAGCGTGCCGCCGAACGCGCTTTCGATAGCCAGCTGGCCGCCGCCGCGCTGACGGTGGCCGATGCGATTCAGTGGGAAGGCCGCGACCCTGTCGTCAGCATTCCCCTCGCTGCGCTGCAGATTCTCGCCACCGCCCATCAGGAGCGGGTTTTCTACACCGTGCTCGATCACGATGGGCGACGCATTTCGTATAACCTCGACATCGTCATTCCCGAGGCCGATCAGGCCGCGGCAGCGGACGCCCCGATTTGGCGGGACACGACCCAGGCTGGCACGCGGTGGCGGCTGCATGGGCGTGAATACGACTCGGCTGGCTGGGACATTCAGGACCCGGTACAGATATGGGTCGGTCATACGACCGAAGGTCGACGCGTCTTGACCCATGAACTCTTCGAGCGCGCGATCCTCCGCTTCGTCGCCATGGTGCTGCTGGCCGCTCTCTTGATGCTGCTGGCGATGCGCGTGGCGCTAACCCCGATGCGCCAGCTACGCCATCGTCTGCGCCAACGTCAGGCCGACGACATGCGCCCCCTCGATATGCAGGTTCCGGAAGAGCTGCGCGAGATGGTCGAGGCATTGGATACTCTGTTCAGCCGACAGCGCAAGAGTCGCGACAATTTACTCCGCTTTACGGCCGACGCCAGCCATCAGCTCAAAACGCCGCTGGCCGGCCTACAAAGCACCAGCGAACTGGCGCTGCAGAGTCATGCTCCCGACGTGTGGTATCAGGCGCTTGTCGATGTCCACGAGGGTGCCCAGCGTACCAGCCGTCTAGCCGGACAGCTGCTCAGCCTGGCGCGACTTCGTCACATGGAGGAGGCAGAAGAGAGTCAGCCGCTCGACCTGGGGGCGCTGCTCCGCGACAGCGTGCTCGAGTGGGCCCAGCGCGACATGGCGGCTCAGCATGATCTTGGGCTCGCAGAGCTGCCTAGTGAGCCGATGGTCGTGCAGGGGCAAGCCTGGGCGCTGCGCGAACTGCTGGGTAATCTCATCGATAACGCGCTGCGCTATACGCCGCCGGGCAGCGAAATCACGCTAGGCCTTTACGCCAACGACGATGGGCTCGTGCTGTACATCGACGACAATGGCCCTGGGGTGGACGCCGAGGTTCGCCATCGACTGCGGCAACCCTTCGAGCGCGGCGGACGCCAGGATACTCACGGCTCGGGATTGGGCCTTGCCATTGTGGATAACATTGCACAGCGCCACGCGGCCACGCTCGAGATCAAAGAGCGCCTCCCCCAAGGGCTACGCATCGAGGTGCACTTTCAACCGTCAGTTCAACCGTTAGAGGAGCTAGCGTGATGCAGCGTGTATGGGTAGTGGCGTTACTGATAGGGGGCTCGCTCGCGTCCTTGCCCAGCCTGGCCGTCACGCCACTCGTGGTCGAAGCCGCCTTGGATCGGCAGGTGGTCGCACCGCTGCTGGCCACTTTCGAGCAGGCCCACCCGGGCATCGAGCTGAGCTACCGTGACAGGAGCACCTTGGAAGTGGACCGCTTAGTCGTGGCGGCCGACCCGCCGCCCGATGTGGTGATCAGCTCCGCCATGCCTTGGCAGATGAACCGCATCAATCAAGGCTACGCCCAACGGCTGGACTCCGAGCTGGCCAACGAGTGGCCCGAATGGGCGAAATGGCGTAATGAGGTGTTTGGGTTTACCTTCGAGCCGATCGTCATGGCCTACCGGCTCGATCTAGCGCGCCATATGCTGCCGCCGCACACCCATGCGGATTTACAGCGCCTACTGGAGACCCAGCGCGATACGTTGCAAGGCAGGGTCACCACCTATTCGCCGTCCGAGAGCGGGATCGGCTACACGCTCTTTCAGCAAGATGCGCGCTATACCGAGCGATTTTGGGACCTGGTCACCGCGCTTGGCGCAAACGATGCGCACCTCGCTCCCAATACCCGAACGATGCTCGAAGGGCTATCGGAAGGACGCTACTGGCTGGGCTATAACCTGCTGGGTTCCTACGCCATGGTGTGGGCCCAAGAGCATCCCGAAGTGATCGTTCAGGTTCCCCAGGATTACGCCTTGGTGGTAATGCGCACCGGCTTCATCCACCGTGATGCGCCCAACCCTCGCGCCGCCCAAGCCTTCATGAACTTTCTGCTCAGCCGTGATGGCCAGCGGGTGCTCGCAGCACAAACCCCGCTGTTCAGCGTCCGCCCCGACATCATAGGACCCTATACGGCGCAGCGCCTTCGCGACCAAGTCGGCGACCGCCTCTACCCCATTCCGCTCAACGCCTCGGTGCTGGCTTTCGTCGATCCCCAACGCCGCCAAGCGTTCATGGCGCGCTGGGCGCGTGAGTTCGACCGCTCTTGGCGTGAGGGGGATCAGTGATGACTGCTAATGGAAGCCCAGCGTCCGCTATGGTGGTACTCAAGGCGGGTCATATTTTGAGGTAAATAAAAAAGTTCTCTGAATACCTGACATCGGCCCATGGGTTCGTTGGGCGCCAGACGGACAACTCAACTAACTGTAATAACGCCACATTGTGCCAAGTGCCCTACCTTATGCGATACGCTTCCCGCGACCATACCGCCTAAATCACTGAGTCCGCGACTACCCATCACGATCACGTCGACGCCTTCGCGCCTTGATACTTCCAATATGATATCGACAGGCCTGCCTTGTTCGATCATTGTCTCGATATTGCGGATGCCTTTCGCTTTAGCAAACGTTTCGGCTTCTTCAAGCAGTGCCTCGCCCGCTGACGCCAAGTGTTCGGACGTTGCATCACTTGCAAGCACGCCGACACCCCAGATCAGCTTGGTAGTGTTACCAACCACCTCAGGAATATGCAGCACGTAAACCTTCGTACTGTTTTGCTCTGACAATTTGCACGCCACGGACAGCGCATGCTGTGAGTGTACAGAACCATCGATAGGCACCAAAATCTTGGTATACATAACATCTCCGACATTGACTAAAGTATGAGAAATATCCTTCAGCAAAACTGATAGCTTATACTTTTTAGGTATTTTGAGCGCTCTGCCAGAAAGATTAATTATAGCTAGAAAATGCCATTTCCATTGGCATTTCTCCAATATCTTTCGGACAGAAAGCCATACCCAGGAGGTATAATGGAGCTACGCCATCTTAGATACTTCTGCGTGGTTGCCGAAGAGCTAAACTTCACGTCTGCCGCAGAGCGGCTCCATATGTCGCAACCTCCGCTTTCTCGTCAGATCAAGCAGTTGGAGCAAGAGGTAGGCACGGAACTGTTCGAGCGCAGTTCACGAGGCCTACAGCTCACCCCATCAGGCATTTTCTTTCAACAACACGCCATACAAATATTAGAAAAAGTCGATGTTACGGTGGAGGCTACTCGCCATATGGCGCGCCATAAACGTCAGCTATTTGGGATTGGCTTTGTGCCTTCGGTTTTCTATGGGCAGTTGCCCACGCTCGTGCGTGATTTAAGACAAATGGACAATGTCGAGCTATCGTTAGCGGAGCTGACGACGGTGCAGCAAATTCAGGCTTTGAAAGCCGGGCGGATCGATATGGGGTTTGGCCGTATCAGAATCGACGACCCCGATGTGGAGCAGGACATTCTTTTCGAGGAGCCCATTATCGCGGCGTTACCCAGCGGCCACCCGCTCGAAGGAACGACCCCCAGCTGTGAAGAGCTTGCCCGCTACCCCCTCATTCTCTTTCCCGCCAAACCACGCCCGAGCTTAGCCGACATGGTACTTGGCATTTTTCGTAGGCGAGGCTTGAAGGTTCAGGTCTTTCAAGAAGCGAACGAGGTGCAAACGGCACTCAGCCTCGTCGCTTCTGGCATTGGCATCACGCTCGTACCGGAACAAGTCAAGCGTGTGCAGCGAGATGGCATCACCTATGTCTATTTAGCGGATAGCAGTATCACTTCCCCCGTTATCTGTAGCCGTCGCCGTGGTGAAAAGCCATCTCACGTCATGCAAACGGCCAATGCCATTTTGGATGTGCTAGTCGATAACCGACGCTCGGGACGGTATCCGTAGCCTCACACGCATCGATCGCACTAGGGACGGAGCACGACGACCGGGCACGGCGCTTCATGAACGACCTCGTGACTGACGCTGCCTGCCACTACCTGAGAAAGGCCGCTGCGGCCATGGGTCGTCATCGCCAGCATGGTATGGTGACTATCTGCTAGGTAGCTCACGATAGACGCCGCTGGGTCGCCATGAAGCACCTCCCAGTCAACCTCCAGTGCTTGGTCTTTTCCAACGCGGCGCGCCAACCCCGATAAATACGCCGACTCCGAGACATCGGCGGGGGCCAACGATGTCGGTTTGTTGAACGTTGGGGTATCGAGTACTTGTAGCAGCTGTAAGCGCGCGCCTAATCGTTTGGCTAGTTCGGCCGCATGGGGCAGCATTTTTTCAGAGAGTGCAGACCCATCGACACATACCGCCAATACATCGACGTGCTGGTGAGCGCGACCACTATAACGTGGTCCGCATAAAAAAACGGGCCGTCGAGAACGCCGAACCACGCCAGCCGTCACGCTTCCGATCAGCATTTCCGGCACCGGGCGACGTCCATGAGCCATCATGCATACCCCCACCTCCTCCCGATTGGCCAGCGCTCCCAGGTAGTCCTTGACGCTGTGATGAGCAATCACTTCCAGCGCCATATCGTCGACACGTTGCGCCTTGAGGCGTGCTTTTAGCAGCGCCGAACGTGAACTGACGTCTGCTTGTTCGAGCACCACGGAGACGGCCTTCATCTCTACGCCCAGCTGCGACGCGAGGCGTCGACCAAATTCGATGGAGGTCACCGCTCCTTCACTGTCATCAATAGCCACGACGATCGTCTTCATCATTCCTCTCCAGTGACGGTGTCAGCCGCCTTTGTTGTTATTGCGTGTCATTGTTCAGTGGCGCAAAGCGCCGGTGCAGTAGGTTGTACGCCAGTCCGCCAACGACCACGCCCCAGAAAGCCGACCCGAGCCCCAAAAAGCTCACCCCGGATGCCGTGGCGACGAAGGTCAACACCGAGGCTTCCAAGTGGCTCTTCTCGGCGGCGAACGCGCTGATGTTGCTGCTTATCGCCCCCATCAACGCCAGTCCCGCCAGTACCGCCACGAAGGCATTCGGCAGCGAAGTAAATAGCGCCACGATGGTGCCTGCAAACAGACCGCCCACGAGATAGAACACACCGTTGGCCACGCCGGCAACGTAGCGCTTGTCCGGATCTTCATGCGCTTCTTTGCTGGTGCAGATTGCGGCGGTAATGGCCGCGATCACCGTCGTGATGCCGCCAAAAAAGGCTGTCAGCAGCGACGTTACGCTGGCCACCGTGACAATGGGCTTGGCAGGCGTCGTGTAGCCCGAGGTACGCAATATCGCCATGCCCGGTAGGAACTGGCCCGTCAGGCTGACGAGTACCAGCGGTATCGCCAAGCTCAAGGTCGCCTTCCATGTCCAATCGGGCTGGATGAACTGCGGCTGCGCCAACTGAACGCCGACACCCTCGAGGCTGGCTCCCTCCAAGAGAACCGCCAACACGACACCGACCAACAATAGGCAAATCAAGCTGTAGCGCGGCGTCAGACGTTTGAAAACCAGATAAGCGATCATCATTCCAATCACCAACGTCGGCACATTGCGCAACGACTCGAAGATGCCGACGCCGAATTGGAACAAGATGCCGGCCATCATGGCACTGGCAATGCCGGGAGGAATCAGCTGGATGATACGATCGAACGATCCGGTGATGCCGATCACGAATAACAGGATGGCGGCCGTCAGGTAAGCGCCCACCGCTTCGTTGAGCGACAGCTCTGGAAAAAGCGTCACCAACAGGGCGGTTCCCGGCGCCGACCACGCGGTCACCACCGGCACCTTCAACCACATGCTCAGCAAAATCCCCGAGATGGCGGCCCCCATGGAGATGGCCCAGACCCAGGAGGTCATCATCGTGCTCGAGATGTCAGCACTCTGAGCGGCCTGAAAAAAGATGGCCAGCGGTCCAGAGTACGAGACCAGCACGGCCACGAAGCCTGCGGTGATCGCAGACACCGACCAGTCTTTGTGTAATTGCATACCCACAGTATCCCAACGCGATTAAGGGTCACTACCCTGTGTAATGGCCTGGCAAAGAGAGCTCGGCCAGGCCTTCCATTACGCAACGCCCAGGTGCGTTTCCAACAGTCCTGGGTTATTCCTGAGCCCCTGTGAATCACCGCTGTACTTCACTTCCCCTTTCACTAACAGCAAGTGCTTCTCAGCCACTTCCAGCAGGTTATCGATGTTTTTATCGACGATGATCGTCGAGATGCCCGTGGCCTTGATAGTGCGAATGATGTTCCAGATTTCATCGCGTATCAGCGGCGCCAAGCCTTCGGTGGCTTCATCGAGGATCATCAGATCGGGGTTCGTCGTCAGCGCTCGACCAATCGAGAGCATCTGCTGCTCCCCGCCCGACAGCAGCGCGCCATCATGGTTAATGCGTTGCCCCAGGCGCGGAAACGTGTCCAGCACGCGTTCCATGGTCCAGGGGGTCTCTCCCCGCTCATTGGGGCGCGCCGCCATAATGAGATGCTCACGCACGCTGATCCCAGGAAAGATGCCACGCCCTTCGGGTACGTAGCCGATTCCCTGACGCATCAACTGCCATGGGCGTCGTTTCGCGGTCGACACGCCCTTGATATAAACGTCCCCACGGCGTGGTGGCACAAAACCGAGGATCGACTTCAACGTGGTGGTTTTTCCCATGCCGTTACGCCCTAACAAACTGAGCGTCTCTCCGGGCATTAGGGTCACATCGACGCCGTGCAACACATGGCTTTCGCCATAGTAGGCGTGCAGCCCGCGGGCTTCGATGAGGGGAGTCACGGTTGCGTCTGTGGTCATGCGGTTACTCCTTCGTCGTGACGTCCCAAGTAGACATCGCGCACCTTGTCGCTGGTACGTATCTGCTCCGTCGGGCCGCTTTCTAGGACACAGCCATCGACCATGACCGTGATGCGATTGGCCAAGCGGAAAACCGAATCCATATCGTGCTCGATCAACACTAGGGTGTAGCGGTCGGTCAAACTGGCGAGCAGCTCCGTGACCTGCGCCGTCTCTTCACGCCCCATGCCGGCCATCGGTTCGTCCAGCAGCATCAAGGAGGGTGCCGTAGCCAGCACCATGGCGATCTGAAGCTGGCGCTGCTCGCCGTAACTCATGTCCGAGGCGGTCGTGTGCGCCCGGTGGTTCAGCTGACAGGTTTCCAGCACCTCTTGGGCGCGCTCGCTCACCTGCTGCGCCGTGTGACGGGAACGCCAGCTGCCCAACACGCCGCCCATATGGATGCGTGCCGCTAGCTCACAATTCTGCAAGCAGCTAAGGCGTGGAAAAATATTGGTTTTCTGATGGCTGCGCCCAATGCCCAAGCGTGCAATTTGGCGAGCACTTTTGCCTTGAATCGCTTTTTGTCGATAGAGCACCTGGCCTTCCGACGGGGGGATCTCACCGGAGAGCAAATTGATCAAGGTGCTTTTGCCGGCGCCGTTGGGGCCCAAAATTGCATGTATTTCGTGGGCTTTCACATCAAAGTCCACGTCATTGACGGCAACGAGGCCACCAAAACGACGCGTCAAGCCCTGGGTGGCTAATACGATGTCATCACTCATGGCTAGTCCACCTTACTCTGTGTCACGGGCTGGGCGGAGACGGTCGCCTTTTCCGGCGCGTCATTGGCTGTCGTGCGGCGTTTGCGTGCCCAGGGAGGCGCGATCATCAGGCCTGCCACACCGCGCGGCAGCACCAACACTGCCACGATGATGGTCAGCCCCATCAAAATGGGCCAATGTGTCGTGGCATGCTCATAGACGAACAGCAGTATTTCATACGCGAAGGCACCTAGAATGGGGCCAAAGATGGTGCCTATGCCGCCCAGAATCAGCATCATCAGTACCTCGCCGGACGTGTGCCAGCCGAGCTGGGCTGGATTGGCGAAGCCGTACTGCATCGCCGCCAGCATGCCGGCAATCGAAGCCATCACCCCGGCAATCACGAAAGCGATCAGCTTGTAACCACTGGTGGCATAGCCCAGGGCCTGCATGCGGTGCTCGTTATCATGAATGCCGTCCAGCACCTGACCGAAGTAGGAGCGGGTCAGCCAGCGCAGAAAGAGGTACCCCGCCAACAGCGTTGCCAGGCAGAAGTAGAAGAAACTGTAAGGGTCATCCAAATCGACTAGCAGGGTATCGCCCACGGCCAAGCTGGGGCGGAACATGATGAAGACACCATCGGTGCCCCCCGCGAACTGAGACGTGCTAATGAAGTAGTAAAGCATCTGACCGAACGCCAGCGTCGTCATGATGAAGAAGATACCTTTGGTGCGAATGACCAAGAGGCCGACGATGAGCCCAACACAGGCCGACACGCCGATCACCAGAGGCAGCATCCACCACATGGAGGCTGGGCTAAAGTCAGGGCTGGCGAGGGCAAGCGTATAGGCGCCTAACCCGAAAAAGAGCGCGTGCCCCAGGCTCACCAGACCCACGATGCCCACGAGCAAATCGAGGCTCATGGCAAACAGCGCGAGAATCAGCATCAAGGTCAGCTTCTCCAGCATGAAATTGGCCTGATTGCCGAAGACCGCCTCGCCCCACAGCGGAAAGGTTGCCACTAGCGCCGTCAGTACCAACATGAGGTAGGCAACGCGCTTGGGATATCTATGTAACATTGCTTGTTCTCCTCACGCGAAAAGACCGCGCGGTTTCACCAAAAGAACCGCTGCCATGATCAGGTAGATCACCATGCTGGCGAGACTGGGAATGAGCACAGCGCCGAAGGTCGTGGCCATACCGATGATGATGGCCCCCCAAAAGGCACCCTTGATGGAGCCAATCCCCCCGATGACCACGACCACGAAGCAGGTGATCAAAATACTGTCACCCATGCCGGGGGCAATCGACGTGAGCGGCGCGGCAATCATGCCGGCAAAGGCGGTGAGCGCCACACCCACGCTAAAAATCAGTGTGAAGAGCGTACGGACATTGATACCGAGCCCCTCCACCATATCGCGATTCACGGCACCGGCCCGGATGATGATGCCCAGACGGGTATGGCGAATGACGCCATAGATGACGCCGGCCAACACCAGACAAACGCCCATGACGAAGAGCCGATAGACCGAATACTGCAGGTTGTCGGTGAGTTGGATACTGGCGTCGAACGGCGCAGGTACCGGCACGCGATGCACGTCGCCGCCCCAGATGATTCGCTGGGCTTCGTTGAGCACTAAAATCAACCCAAAGGTCAGCAGCACTTGATAGAGATGGTCGCGCTTGTAGAGCGTGTCGAGAAACAGCCGCTCGATGACCAGGCCGAGTGCGATAGCGATGGGGATCGCAACCAAGATGGCCAACCAGAAGTTGCCGAAACGCATGGTCAGGTCATACACCAAATAGGCACCGATCATGTACATGGCACCATGGGCCAAATTGATGATGCCCATGATCCCAAAAATCAGCGTTAACCCACTGGCTATCAAAAACAGCAGCAACCCATACTGGAGCCCATTGAGCAGCTGGACACCAAAAAATGCGAGATCCATAAGACCCCTCCGAGCATAAAAGGGGAAGCGGGATTGCCCCGCTCCCAAGCTGTACGAAGTGTCGTTACATCTGACAGGCGTCGTCGGGCACTTCTAGATTCTCGGCAGCAATGCTGACGACCTCGTGCTTGCCGTCACGAATCTCGCGGAGGTAGACATTCTGGATGGGGTGGTGGGAATCCGAGAAGCTCATCGGACCGCGCGGACTAGCTAACTGAACATTTGCCAAGACATCGATTAGTCGATCGCGGTCTGACGTGTCTCCACCGAGTACATTGAGCGCCTGGGCTAGCATCATGCCGGTATCGTAGCCTTGCACCGCGTACGTATCCGGCGCTTCTCCGTAGGCGTCTTCATAGGCGGCCACGAACGAGCGGTTCGCGTCGTTTTCTAGCGTCTCTGCGTAATGAAGCGTGGTCATGACGCCTTCACCCGCATCGCCCAGGGCGGCTAGATTACCTTCGGTAAGGAACCCGGACCCCAGCAGCGGGATGCTCTCGTTGAGCCCCGCCGCCGCGTAATCCCTCACGAAGCTGACACCACCGCCCCCCGCGAAGAAGGTGTACACGGCATCCGGCTGAAGGCTGGCAATCTGCGTCAGGTAACTCTGGAATTCGGTGCTCGGAAACGGCACGAGAATTTGCTGGACGATGTCACCGCCTTCGGCGGTAAAGGCCTCTTCAAAGCCCTCCAGGTCTTCTTTCCCCCCTGCATAGTCCCAGGTAATGGTCACGATGTTTCTATGCCCTTGCTCGTAGGCCACTTTTCCCATGGGATAGCTGTCTTGCCACATACTAAAGGAGGTGCGAAACACGTTCGGCATGCACAGTTCGTTGGTCGCCGCCCCAAGCCCTGCATTCGGAATGATCGTAATGGCGCCGGTTTGTTTGGCCACGCGCAGCATGCCCATCGCCACGCCTGAGTGTACCGGACCTATCACGAAATCCACGTTGTCACCGTTGACCAAACGACTCATGTTTTGCGGAGCCTTGGAAGGATCGGCTTCGGAATCCAACTCGACGTACTCGACGTCGCGACCGCCCAACTGCCCCCCCTCCTGCTCGATGGCCAGCTTCAAGCCGTTAGTGATGGCTTCGCCCAGCGCTGTATAGGTGCCTGAATAAGGCAGCATCAGCCCCAGTTTCACGGGATCTTCATTCGCCGAAAGGCCCATGGCCGACAGCGTCAGAGTGGTACCCAGAGCAGCAACGAGAGTGGTCTTTTTGACATTTTTCATTATGGATTCACCAGGATTGTGTTGTTTTAGATTGTTATGTCCATCGCGCTTCGCGTTGATGGAAGACACGATCAGCGACGTCCCTGTCTCATCGATGCGGCTTATACGTGATACACGTCGATGACTTGATGGATGTAGTCGTTGTTCAGCTGCACGACTTTTCTTGTGATTAGCGGGCGCTCGCCCGAGACGTCCAGGGTGTAGAAGCTCGTGCCGAAGAAGCTGTCCGTCTTCTTGTAGCGG